>DATEUP010000001.1:0-8371 GCA_035283065.1 Thermoplasmatota archaeon
TGACGAGAACCTCTCGGCCCTCGAGCCCGCTTCCGCACCCCTCGGCGACTTCTCGCCGGGCGCACGCTTCGTCGGCTCTGGGTCGTCCCTCGTCGACGGCCCCTCCCCCGCCACCCTCCACCGCATCGCCATCGCCCCACCCTCCGCCGGGCTTCCCGCGCACGACCTCACCGCCGTGGCGTTGGCGATCTTCGCGGGCACCGGCGCCGCCACGCTGACCCTCGCCGGCCTCTCCGACCGCTTCAAGTGGGCCCTGCTTGCCGCGGTCTGGCCACTCTATGTCGTCCGCGACCGAATTTTGGTCGACAACCTGCGCCGCGGCGCCATCCTGCAGGTCGTCAGCGAAACGCCTGGGATCCACTTCAAGGACCTGGCCATTCGGACCGGCATCTCGCAGGGGGCGCTGCGCCACCACCTCCGAGTCCTCGATGACTTCGGGTTTGTCTCGATGTCCTTCGGCCGAAGGTCCCTCACCGTTTACCCCACGGGTGAGAACCCCATCCGCCAGGCGCCCTTCCGCGAGATCCGCGCTCAAATCCTCAGGGAGGTCCGCATCGCTCCGGGCATCACGCACGCGGAACTCGCGCGCCGCGTCGGCGTGAGGTGGAACACCCTGTCGTACCACATGGATGCGCTGCGCGAAGCGAAGAAGGTGAGGCTCTGGCGGCGGACCCAAGTCCGCCGTTACTACCCCGTCGACGAGGCCTGAGAGCGGTCTCCGGCTCGGAAACCCCCCAAAAAGGGGGGGGGGCATTTTCCCATGCTGGCAAGGCCTTCAGTCTAGATAGGTTCAATCTCTTTTTATCCGCAACGCCTCTTCATGGGGGCCTGCCAAGGGGTCCAACCCCCTAAGGTGGGGTCAACGTGAGAAATCAACGCGGCGCGCTCTTCGGTTTCCTAACTGTGGCTGTCCTTCTGGCGGGCTCGTTCCCCGCCCACGCCGACACGGCGGGGCGTCCCGACGACCCCACCCCCGACGAGACCTACTACGACATCGAAGGCCCGCCCTACGACGAGGACAAGTCCGGCGGCGAGGGCCTTATGGTGCCCCTCGATGCGGCTGCCTCGCTTGCGATCGGCGGCGCCTCCGCCCTCACCGCCGTGTCCTTCCCCTACTCGAACTACAACTGGTCCATCAGCACCTGGTACTCGACGAACGACGGCCTGCGCTTTTTCGGGATTTACTACAAAGGCGAGCAGATCCTCTACGACTACCGCACCCCCTGGGTCTGGGTCAACGGCGTCACGCGCGCCCTCACAGTTGGGAACCTCGTCGACGGCCCCCACCTCTACGTGAACTACGCGAGCAGCTCGTTCTGGGTCAAGGCACGCTACAATCTCGGCAACCCGAACATCGACGTCACGGTCTCCGCCCGGTTCTACAACAGCGGGGCCTTCGAGCCGTGGGTCCTCGTCGTCGCCGCGAGCGGCGTCTACAACATCGGCGTCGGCCAACGCTTCGACTTCGACCTCGGCGAGGCCGCGGACGACAACCAGCAGTACTACAACGGAAGCGCCTGGAAGACGCCGGCCACCGAAACCGCCATCCAGGACGTCTGGTACGGCGGCGACGCGAACGGCAACGAGTGGCGCGACTTCGACACGGACGCCTCGGGCAACGGCAACGTCGTCGACCAGTGGGTCTACGTTCGGCCCTACCACACCGACACCGCCACTTGGTACATGCTCCGCTACGTTCCCGGCCAGGTCGGCTCCACCCCCGGGGGCTACATGAACGGGCAAACCATCAACACGTACCAGCCGGGCCTCGGTGATCCTTGGATCGGCTACGACGCTGTCAACTGGTACGTCTCCTCCTACACGAACGTCCAGGTCGCCTACCCCGGCCCCTGGATCACCGTAATCGTCTGAGAGGGGAGGCACCCCGATCTTGAGCCCTCGAGCGGACAAGCCCAACGGCACAGTCGTCCGCACCCGCACCGAGGTCGGCGTCCCCCCGGCCGTTTCGCCTGCCTCCCCCGCCTGCGCCGACGACGACCTCATCACCCTGGCGGTGCGCCTCGAGCCCATCGGCCCCACGACGGCCGTCAAAGTCCCCCGCAGCGCGCGAATGGAGGAGGTCAAGGAGGAGGCGCTTCGCCGCCTTGCGGTGCCCCCCGCCGAGGCGCAAAAGTGCGTGATCGCGCAGGACGGGCGCCTCCTCGACGAGTCGAAGAAGGTCGGGGACTTCGGGTTTGGCGAGATGGCGTTCCTCTCGGTCGGGCTGCTTGATGATGTGTACATCGACGACCGGGACTGGCGAAGCGGCGGGCCTTGAGGCGTGGCCGCGAAAGGGTTTCCCTTCCGTCCCCTTCCGGTTTGGCTTTGCATGCGGAATCACTTGTCTGCCCCCTCTCCGATGGTCATTCGGGGAGGACGATGGCGGATAAGGGAATGCTGGGGCCGACCTGGGACACACGCCTGCGCTACGGGCTTGCAGGGGCGAGCCTCTCGCTCTTGGCTCTCCTCATCCTGGCGCTCAACGTCCGCTGCTCCATCCCCGCGCCCCGCGACGCATGGCTCGGCGGCTTGCTGTCGGCCCTCGGCGCCGCGGCCCTTTCAGGTCTCGTCCTTTCCTTCCTCGCCAACGCCGAGCGTTGGCTCGGCTTCGGCGCCCTGGCTTCCTTCGTCTTCCTCGCCCTCGAGCTCCCGGGCCGGCTCGGCACCGTCGCACGCAACTGGGCGTTGCTCGTGCTCGTCTTCCTTGGCGTCGTCGCCCTGCTCTATTTCGTGGCAACACACACGCCCCCCGACGACGGCCTTGGAGGGTCCGACGGCGGGTGGTCCGACTTTTCGTCCCCGTCGTCCGGCGACGGGGGCGGCTTCTCGGGCGGCGGCCTCGACCTCGGCGGCCGATGCCGTTGAGGCGAGCCCGCGGCCCCCGCCTTGGCTACTTGGCGCTCGGAGCCGAGGCCGGCTGCGCCTTCCTAAGCCTCCCCTCGAAGTAGGGCGCGCTCCCCCAGTGGTGCATATCGCAGATGTAGAGCCGCTTGCGCTTTGCGCAGTACGGGCACCAAATGTCCTCGCTCGTGTTCACGGGGCGGTGCTTTCCGGCATAGGCGCGCGCGGTCATCCTTCGGCCTCGGTCGCCCCTTGAACGGCGCGCCCCAATAACACGGTTACGGTGCCTTGGACCCCCCACGGCTCTCCGCGGCGCCTCCACAGGAACCGTGGTTCTCACGCCTGATCTTTGTATTCGATTCGAATTCCGAGGGCGAACGCTTAAATCCCTTCGGGCCTCGTGTTTTGCCGATCACCGTGTGGCGCGGCTTCCCTCAGGCCTTTGCCGAAGAGCGCGCGCTCCGCCTCGCCTCGAAGGAGGCCCCGGGCTCGCGCGCCGTCGTCCACGAAAGCCAGCTTTCGGGGATCGAGTGGAAAGTCCGCCTATGGCTCTTTGACGCTAGCTCACGCGACCCCCGGGAGGCCGTCGCGCACGTCCGCGCAACGGACGGCCTGCCCCTCGGCTTCGAGACGCTCGCGTGACCCCGCGCCTCCTGATGGGGCGCGGCGCAGCCCTCGCGTGCAACGCACGACCAAGCCCTTATTTTCACGAGGCGCGCGTGCCCGCACGCCGCTTGCGGCAGGCCCTGCTCCCTTGTCGCCCCCCGACCGCCCCGCGAAAAAGCCCCCAGAGAGGGAGCCCCTCGAGGGCATCGACCTCACGGACTTCGAGGATCCGCAGGAGAGCGTCGCCGGCCTCAGGCTCGACGGCCCCGAACCCGCGTCCCCCGAGCGCGCGGTCGACCCGGAGCCGGCCTTGGTACCACCCGCCCCTCCGGAGGCGGTCATTCCCGAAGCGAGCCCCGCACCCGCTCTTGAGGAGGCCCCGGGGCCCGCTCCCTCCTATCATGAAGAGGGGCCCCTCCCAAAAGCGCCATTCCCGCCGCCGTTGGAGAGCGCGCCGGCTGCGCCAGCCGCCCCAACCTTGGCGGCCTTCCCCGCGCCCTCGCCGGCCGCCGCTGCCGCCCCTCCAACCGTTTTCCCGCCCACCCCGCCGTCGCCCTACGCCTACTCGTACCCCGTCCAATTCTACCCCGGCTACGGCCCGCTCCCCGCCGCCGGCTCCCCGTACCCCCTCGTCTATGCGCAGGGGCCGCTCGTGCGCCCCACCCCATCGGCGACCGCCGCCGGCCTCATGCGCCTCCACACCGGTGCCCTCCTCGCCGCCGCGTTTTTTGCCACGCTCGCGCTCCACCACGCCTTCGTCGCCACGACGGGGGTGAGCGACGCGCCCGGCGTGCGCGGGCAGGCGCCGGTCGGGCTCCAGTTTCTCTCGTACTTCCTCTACGGGACCGCGCTTGTTGCCCTCGGCCTCGCGATCTCGGCCGGCGCCTCCGCCCTCGCGCTCCTCGGCGACGCCCGCGGCGAGTTTGCCGACACCTCGGCCCCCGTCCCCCGCCGCGCGTACCAGGTCATGGGCCTCGGCCTCCTTTTGCCCCTTGCAGCCGCCGTCGCAGCCTGGCTCATGATGGCGCAGGTCCAGCGCTCGATGCCGGGCTCCGGCACCGGCAGCGACCTCGGGCTTTCGCGGCTCTTCGACAACTACCGGGTCGTGGCCCTCCTCTCCGCCTGCTCACAACTCGGCGCCGCCTTCCTTGTCGTCGGCGGGCTCTCGGCGGCGCTCAAACCCCTCTCGCCCCTTGCGCCCCGCAAGGACTTCCGCGCCTTCGGCGCCCTCCTCGTACTTGGCGCCGCCGTCGGATCGGCCCTCACGCTCGTCCTCTTCTTCGCCCTCCTTAGCCCCCCGACCCTCACGGCCGGCGAGTCGCCCTCGGCCGCCTACGGCCTCCTCCTCACGGGGCCCCTCCTCTCGGCCGTCGCCCTTCTCTTCCTCCTCCGCTACCTCAAGGCGGCCTCCGCCGAGGCCGAACGGCGCCATAAGGCCAAGACGACCCCCGCGAATTCGACCGGCTGACCGCCGACCGAAGCCTTTTCCCCCTCGAGGGCCCGTCCGACTGCCAGAAGGCTTCCCCCCTTGCCGCGGCGAAAGTACGGTCGGATGGTCCATTCGGTCGGCCCCACGCCGACGAAGGAGGATTGCCCGCGGTGCAAGCTCGGGCGCCCCTGCCCCGTGCACAAGTGAGCGCGCGCGGCCTACTTCTTCGGGGGCTGCGGCGGCGCGCCGCCGAGCGTTACGACCACGTCGCCCGACGGTGGCGACGGCAGCGAGGTCGCGACGGCCCCGCCGCTTGCGGCCGGCCCGAGCTCCGACCCCGAAAAAGGGACGGGGGGCAGCGGCGGTCCCGCTGGGGCGCCCGGCTCCGGCGGGAGCTTCCACGCCTCTTGCACGGGCGTCTCCGGCAGGGACGGCGTCTTGAGGATCGCCTTGAGGTCCTTGTCCCCCATCACGATCCGCCCCTTGCCGATCTTGAGCAGGCGGAACCCCGCGATCGAGAAGATCAGGAAGCTCACCATCGCGTAGAAGGGCACGACGATCAGCTTCGCGATCGCCGCGACGCCAAGCTGGAGCGCGATGTCCCCGGTGAGGCCCTCGAGCGTCTGCGGCTGCGTGAAGTCGATCGACCGCAAGGCCATCACGACGCCCATCATCGCCGTGACGAAAATCGCGGTCCCGAGGAGCGCGACGATCGAGAACGCGACCCACGAGAGCCCCCCGATCTTGATCCCCGTCTCGCGCTTGAGGAGCCAGCCCGTCGCCACGAAGAACACGGCCGCGGGCACCTGCATCACGGTCGCGAGCAGCCAGTTCGTCGAGACCGACGGGAAGGTGTCCAGGAACCTCGTGACGCCCTCGGGGAACCCGCGCGCCTGGATGTAGTCGTTCAGGTTGAACATCGCGGGCGCAAACGACCAGTCGCCGGTCGCCGCGCCCGTAAGCTGCGTGCGCCACGTGACCGTGTAGTAGACCCAAAGCATCGCGAAGACCCCCGAGAGCGCGCCGCAGACGAGAATCGCCTTGTTCGGCCGGCGCGTCGTGCTGTCAAACCTCGAGCGCAGCTCGATCCCTATGGAGCCGAGGCCCACGAGCATCGCGCCTGCGCCGAGCATCGTGTACCCGATGAGGTCGAGCTGCGTCGCGAGCTGGAGCGTCTGGAAGTAGGCCTGCGTGTTGTTGAGGAACTCGCCGGTCGACTGCGCCGTCGTGTTGTTCTCGGGCGTCGACATGAGCCCCTGGGCGCCTTGGACGACGCCCACCGTCTCGGTAAAGACAATCGCGTTCTCCGCCGCAAGGAGGAGCGAGCCCGCCACAATGAGCAGCCCCGCGATCCGGAAGAAGGGCGTGACCCTCGAAAGCTCGCGGCCCATGCGCGCGGCGAAGAACTCGAAGGTCCCGGGCGCAGGCAGGCCGCCTTGCGCCTGCGGGGGCACCGCCTGGGGCGCCGCGGCGGAGGGGCCGCTTAACGCCACGGGTCCCACGGTGGGCGGGGGGCCAGCCGAGGGCGGCGGCGCCTGCATCACCGGCGGCTGGGGCGGCAACGACGGGGCGGCTTCCGCGGGCGGCACCGACCACTTCGACGGCGCCGGCGCGGCAAGCTCCCCTTCCTCGTCGGACGCGCTCGTCGCCCCCGCTTGGGCCCTCCGGAGGGCCTTCCCCTTGAGGGGCGCCTTGCCGTGATAAAGGCTAGCGCGGCGCGCCCTCGCGCTCGAGGAGCGCGCGCACGCTTGCGTCCTCGCTTGCCCCGAGCGCGCTTAGCGCCTCGGCGGACCTTCCGCCGGGGAAACGCGCGGCGATCCGCGCGACCGCCGCGGCCGCCTCCTCGCGGTCGCCCTCCACCTGCGAATGGAGGGCGAGCCGCACGAGCGGGTCGAGCACGCGCGGGCTGCCGACCGCCCCCATCGCCCGCAGCACCCGAGGCCGGACCTCGGCGTCCACTTCAAAGAGCGCCTTCACGAGGGACTCAAGCACGCCCTCGGCGCCCAAGCCCTCGAGCGTGGCCACGATCTCCGCCGCCTGCTCCTCCGTGGCGGCGCCGAGCCTGCCCACAAACGCGGGCACGACGGCAAATGCGACCGCCTCGCGGAGCGGCGAGTATGAGAGGAAGCGGACGAAGAGCCGCTTCGATTCCCGCCCGTCCATCCGGTCGCCTTCTGCTCGCAGCCTCGTCGCCGTCACGAGGTCGGCAAGCTCGGCCTCCGCGCAGTCCTCGCGCAGCCACCGCTCGAAGCCCTCGCCCTGAAGCGCGCGCGCGAAGTCCTCTGGCGGCCCCTTGAGCAGGCTCTCGAGCGCGGCCATCGCCGATGGCGCCCTCGACCGCTCGCCGAGCTCGAACCCTCCGCCCTGCGCGCTCTTCCGGAGGCGGGCGAGCGTCGAGCGCGCGCGCGCCTCCTCCTGCCCGGCTGCCTTGCTTGAGATGTCCGTGCGTAGGGCCCCCGCGTTCCCGAGCGGCGAGAGGTCCGGGACCGGGCCCGACCGCCTCGGCAGCGCCTCCTCGAAGTCGAAGGCCTCCGCCGCCCTCTCCTCCATCACGAGTGCCGCGACGCAGCGCCCGACGAGCGCGGCGGAAGACGGCGCCTCGGAAAGCCCCTCAAGGGCCTCGGCCGTCCCCCCCGTCGTGCGCAGCCCCACGCCCGTCGCGGGCCTCGTTCGCCTGAAGAGCCCGAAGAGCCGTGTCGCCTCGACCTTTTTCAACTCGAGCGCCGCGTGGTGGTCAAGCGCGCGCGCGAGGGCAAGCTCGGTCGTGCCAAGGGCCTTTGCCGTCGCCTTCAGGAGCGCCGCGCCTGCCGCCGCCTGGCCCCGCTTGGCTTTCCCCGCCTTTGCCGAAGCAAGCACGGCGAGCACCGCGCCTTCAAGCCGCGCCGTATCCGTCAACGTGGGGGCCCCCCTACCGCGCGCGGCGCTTCGGCGGGCCCCTCGAACCCGACCCGGACTTCAATCGAGCCCCTCTCCCCGCCCGCCCGGTCCGGGACATAGAGCTCGAGCGGCCATGCCGCCCGGCCGCCCGGCACAACGTCTTGGGCGGGCAGCAGGTACTGGCCCCTCAGCAGCGTCGCGCTCTCCGATCCCACGATCCAGAGCTCCGAGGGAAGAGCGACGGCGGCCGCCACAGACCCCCCTGAGGGCGCCTCTTCCGGGAGAGCGAAAGCGATCTCGACCTTGCTATAGCGCCCCGGCAAGATCCCGTCGGCGCCCCTCACCTCGACCTTCGCCACGCGCAGCGCCGCGAGAGCGCGCCTCAAGCGCCCCTCCCCTTTGGCGGCCTCCGCACCTGCGCGCTGCGCCGAGCCGAGCCGCGCGAAGTACCGGGCCGATTCGCGGAGTTGCTCCTGGACGGCCTTGAGCGCCGCGGAGGTCTCCAGCACGAGGTCGTTTCCCCCCGCTTTCAGCGCCTCGGAAAGGGCCTGCGCCTCGAGCGCGCGGCGCAGCACCGCGTCCTCGCCGAGCGCGGCGACTCCCCCCGCGTCGAGCCCG
>DATEUP010000002.1:0-15839 GCA_035283065.1 Thermoplasmatota archaeon
AGCGGGAGGTTGGAGGCCGGCCATTGCCGCCGCCTGATGGGCCCTTTTCGGCGCGAACGGCAAGCGCTCGCGGAGGCTTGAGGGCGTGAGCGGCACGAGCGCAAAAACCCCCGAGAGCACGGCGAACCAGAAGCCGATCCCGGGGCTCAGGGACACGGGCGGGACGTGCGCGGCTCCAAGGGCCGCCAAGGGCCCGTTCACGCCCGCGGCGTAGAGGCCCGCGGCGAAGAGCGGAAGGAGGCCGCCGAGCGGGTGCCAGTAGGTGATCAGCGCGCCGACGAGGACAAGGAGCCCCACGAGCACGACGAGGTTGCCCGCAACAGGAGCGTTTGCCGTGGCCCCCACGACCGTGAGGCCGCTAGCGACCGTCGGCAGCCCGGAGGCCCCGGGATAGGGCGGGGGGTCCCGGCCGAGGATGTCCGCCGGAGGGTCAACGGAAAACGCCGCCCAGGGCATGACCAGGGCCACAAGGCCGAGCACGGTCGCGACCAGGCGGAGCCTGCCCCTGCCAAAGGTCCGAGGCGAGAGGAACTGGAGGAGCGGTGCCTTGGCGGCTGCTCCGCCTGCCTTGGGAATCTCGGGCCCTTCCACCACGGAGTTCTACCTCCTCAGCCTTGGGTCGAGCACATCGCGCAGCCCGTCGCCCAGCATATTGAAGCCGAGAACATAGAGGAAGATGAAGGCCCCCGGGTAGAGCACGGGCCACCAAACCTGGCCGGTCGAGGCGCCAAGCTGCTGCTGTCCCACGTAAATGAGGCGCCCCCATTCGGCTGTGTTCGGCGTGACGAAGCTGAACCCGATGAACGAGAGGCCCGCGGCGGTAAGGACGATCCCGCCGATATCGAGCGAGGCCTGGACCATCAAGGGCGAGACCGTGTTCGGGAACACGTGCTTCCGCAAGATCGCGCCGGTGCGCGCGCCCCCCGCGCGCCCCGCCTCGACATAGAGGTTGTTCTTGACTGAAAGCGTGACCCCGCGGATGAGGCGCGCGTAGCCCGGCCACGCCACAATCACAAGCGCGATTACCAGGTTGTCGAGCGTGGGCCCGAGCGACACGATCACGACCATCGCGAGGATGAGCGAAGGCAGCCCGAAGAAAACGTCCGTTACGCGCATGAGCGCCTCGTCGACGAGCCGCCCGTAATACCCGGCAAGGAGCCCGAGGATCGCGCCGACGATGATCGCGACGCCTACGACCTCGAGCCCGATGCGCATGGAAATCCGCGAGCCCCAGATCACGCCGTAGAAGACGTCCTTCCCGGATTCCGTCTGGCCGAAGGGGTACGTGGGCCGGGAGTAACTCGCCTGCACGACCGCGGCATCCTGGTCCAGGGGGACCGCAAGCGCGCTGCGCGAACCGGCAGGGCTGCCGTTGACCGTCCAGGGGACGGCCTTGAGGTCCTCGCCCTGGCTGATGAGCGCGCTGTTGCAGATGCGGATCTGGAGCACCTGGAGCGAGACGGTCTCGGAGGTCGGTGTGAGGCGCAGCGCGGTCCGGGGCGAGAGCACGATGAGGTGGGTGGCCCGCTCCTCGGGCACATGGACGCGCCATGCGTAGCTCGCCTCAAGCCCCACGGCGGACACCTGGGCCCGGACGAGGCGCTCGCCCGGCTCGTCGAGCGGCAGGCGGTAGGCGAAGCCCTGGCCGGCCGGAGAGCCGTCGACCGTCCAGGAGACCGCCTCGCTGGGTGCAGGGCGTCCGTTTGAAAGGATCACTTCGACATTGAACCACGCGTAGCGGCCGACGACATCCTCGCTGACGGGCGGGAGGAAAAGGTCGAAGTCGGCGCCCCGGAGCGCCCCCGCGGCGGGCGCCACGATCCATGACCACGATTCCCCATCGGCCTGGGCGGGCGGGCACCATGCCTCGGATTCGTTCGTGGGCATTTCGAAGGGGTCGTCGGAACTGGCAAGGGGCGGGGCGAGCGCCGGCGCGAATGCCGCGATGACCACGAAGGCGCCGATCAGCACGAGGCCCGCCATCGCGATTGCCGACTTCCGGAACGCGTGGGCGGCCCGCCGGAATTCCTTGACCCGCGGCGCAAACTCGCGCCCCGCGCGGCGCAGCCACGTGGCGGGCAGGTCCAAAAGCGCGCGAGGGCCTTCCAACCTACTTCACCTCACTCGAGCCGAATGCGCGGGTCCAGGTATGCGTAGAGCACGTCGACGATGAGGTTGGCAAGCACATAGACGACCGAAATCACGGTCGCAAACCCCATCACGGGGGCCGTGTCGCGCGTGACCGCGGCCAGCGTGGACCAGCGGCCGACCCCCTCCCATGCAAACACGGATTCGGTGAGCACCGCGCCGGCAAGGAGCCCGCCGAAGCTAAGCCCCACCACCGTGACAGTCGGGATCATCGCGTTTCGCCGCGCGTGCCTCCGGATCACGAGGCGCTCGGGGACCCCTTTTGAGCGCGCGGTGAGCACGAAGTCTTGCCGCAGCACCTCGAGCATCGAGGAGCGCATCATGCGCGTGATGATCGCCATGGAAATGTAGGCGAG
Source organism: Thermoplasmatota archaeon (assembly GCA_035283065.1). GTDB lineage: Archaea > Thermoplasmatota > DTKX01 > DTKX01 > DATEUP01 > DATEUP01. The sequence continues at coordinate 2,505 of DATEUP010000002.1, forward strand.
CGCCGTGGCAGGCATGATGATGTGCGCGATGAGGTCGACAAACGCCGTCGAGTCGCCGAGCAAGACGCTGTCGAGGATCAGCAGGCCCGTGGGCTGGAGCGTGGGGTCGGCCAGGAACGGGTGCGTGAAGGAGAGCGTGTCGTCGTACCGGTGCGCGAAGGGCAGGGCAGGCAGCCCCATCCGCCCCAGCGTGAACATGAGGAGCTGGAGGAGCAGCGCGAACCAGAACACGGGAATCGAGACCCCTGAAAGCGCGAAAGTGCGCGATAGATGGTCCGGCAGGGTATCTTTGCGCGTCGCCGAGATCACGCCGAGGGGCACGGCCGCAAGGACCGCGAGGAGCATGGCCACGAGCGTGAGCTCAAAGGTGGCCGGGAAGCGCTGGGCCAGGTCGGCGGCAACCGAACGCTCGGAGCCCGCCGAGACCCCGAGGTCGCCGTGGAGGAGGCTCGACATGTAGAGGCCGTAGCGCACGTGGACCGGCGCGTCGCACCCGTGCCGCTCCCGGACCTCCTGCTTCTCCTGGGGCGTCATCCGCTCCTTGATGTAGATCGTGCAAGGGTCGCCGCTCGCGTTGATGAGCACAAACGTGATGAGCGTCACGCCGAGGATCACGGGCACGAGGAGCAGGACGCGCCTCACGACGTACTGCCAGAGTTTCACCGAAATCCCCTCGGTACACCTCACTCGGCGCGGGACGCTATGAGCCCTTGGTTAAGGGGGTTAAGAAAAAAGGGGGAAGCGGGGGCCCCCTTAGGGGCCCCCGGAATTCGCTTGTTCTTCCGCACGGGACCAAAGGCCTCAGGCTTTGTTGATCGAGGCCATGTTGCCGCCGAGGTCGCCGCCCGACATCATCGGGTTGAAGTACCAGCCCGTCACCCAGGTCTTCGCGACATGGAAGTTCTTGCCTTCCGTCACGTAGAGGTAGACGTAGTCGTTGACGATGGATTCCTGGATGTTGTGGTAGAGGGCCAGGCGGTCGGGCCCGTTCGGGATTGCGCCCGCCTCCGCGATCCACGCGTCCACGGTGGCGTTCGAGTAGCCCGTGAAGGCCGGGTACGTCCCGCCCGTCTTGCAGAAGGGCACGACGTAGTCGTCCGGGTCGGCGTAGTCGGGGCCCCAGCCGATGAAGAACACTCCGAGGGCTCCAGGCTCGCCGGAGGGCGTGTGGAGCGTGAGCCCCAGGTACACCGACCACTCGAAGCCAACCACGTTGAGGTGGATGTTCGGCCCGAGCGCTTCGACACCCGCCTTGAGGTTTTCGGAGGCCTTCTGCCTGTTCGTGTTGCCCGCGTTGTAACCGATCGTCAGGTTGAACCCTGTCGAGTACCCGTTCGCGGCGACATAGGCGCTCGCGTTGTAGGCGGTGCGCGCCGCGTCGAGGTCGTACTGGGGCATCGCCAGCGTCGACTCGTACCCGTACATCCCCTTCGGGATGATCCCGGCCAGGCGGAACGCAAGGCCCTTTGCGACGTTCGTGATGTAGTCGTCGTAGTTGAAGGCCAACGAGAACGCCTTGCGCATCTGGACGTCCTGGAAGAAGTCCGAGGGGACGTTGTCCGGAGAGGGCACCGTGCCGATGTCGCCGCGCTGGGAGACGTTGATGTTGAAGTTGAAGGCTCCCGTGAAGACGACCCACGTCGACGCGCCCGACTCAATCTTGACCTTCTCGGCCGGGTTGGCCGCGACCGCCTGGATCTCGGGGCGGTTTGCGCCGGGCACCGTGATGATGTCCGCGTCGCCCGAGCGCAGCTCAAGCAGCCTCGTCGAGAACTCGGTCACGAAGCGGATGATCACGTGGTCGAGCTTGGCCGCCGTGGTCGTGTTGTGGTAGTTCGGGTTCTTGTCGAGCACGATCTGCTGGCCGTTGACCCAGCTCTTGAGGATCCACGGGCCCGTGCCGTCCGTGTGCGAGTTCATCCACGTGTTCTGCGTGTGGTAGACGAGACCGCCGTTGGCCTCGACCGTCGCCTTGTTCACGACGGCTGCAACCGTGTAGGCGAGCGTCGAAACGAACGCGCCGTACGGCTGCATCAGGTTGAACTGCACCGTGTAGTCGTCGACGGCAACGACGCTCGTGTTGTTGAGCACCTGCGTGAGGATCCAGGCCGGTCCGCCGGGGTCGTCGATGTCGATCACTCGTTTGAACGAGTAGACGACGTCGGCGGCCTTCATCTCGGCGCCTGTGTGGAATTTCACACCGTGGCGCAGGTTGAACGTGTACGTCATGTTGCTGTTGGTGATGCCGCCGTTCGCGATCGTGGGCATCGTCTCGGCAAGCAGCGGGATGAAGCGGTCGACCGCGGCGCCGTCGTACGTGATCAGGGTCTCGTAGACCGCCTGGATGACCTGGCCCGAGGCGTCGTCGTAGGCCACGGCGGGGTCAAGGAACTGGGGCTGTCCGAAGGTCTCGATGATCAGCGTGCGGGGGTTCTTCACGCCGCCCGGCGTCGTCGCCGTGGAGACCACGACGACAGTCCAGTAGGCGAAGTCGCTCTTGCCGCTCGAGGTCGTCACCTTGAGGTTCGCGGCGAAGACGCCCGCGGTCGCGTAGGTGTGCGTGAAGTTGCCGTCCCACGCGTGGGTTTCGAGGGAGACGTTGTCGTGGGTGTCGGCCGCGCTACCGTCGCCGTAGTCCATCTTGTATTCCGTGATGGTCCCAGGGCTCGTCGCGTCTGCGTTCCAGGAGCCGGCGGAGCCCGCCGCGCTCCACGTGAGCGCGTTGGTCGGCTTGATGACCGAAGAGGCGGACCAGAGCGTCAGGCTCGCGAGGGGAACGTCCTCGGCTGTGGAGGCCGGGAAGTTCGGGAGCACGTCCACACGGATTGGCGCCCCGGTCGTGACGGTGTCGTAGGTGCCGCCCGAGTTGTCCGTGATGTTTAGCGTGACATAGTACGTGCCCTGGTGGTCAAACGCATGCGACGCGTTCTGGACCGTCGCGTTCATTCCGTCGCCGAAATTCCAGCGCCAGCTTGAGATCGTCCCGTCGAGGTCGCTGCCCGTGGCGGTGAAGCTCACCGCGTCGTGGGCGGAGGCCAAGCTTGTCGAGGCCGCGGCATTGGCAAATGGCGGGATGTTCGCCGGCGGCGGCGGCGGCGGTGGGGGGCTGCCGAAACAGCCTGCAAAGGAGGTGGCCCCCATGATCACTACAGCGGTCAACACTAGCAGCTTCTTAGTTCCTTGATCCCACATTGCGACGAAACCCCCGTGCCTATCGGAGGAATCCACTCAGAAGGCACAAGGGCCACAAGACGTTTGATTTTCATTTATAGCTTATGGTGGGCGGGCGGCGCGAGCATATACCCCGGGCGATCTGGCCACGGCGCAAACCGATTCCGCCTTCGGCAGGCATCGTCAACCTTTAATGGGCGCGCCCCTGTCGCGGCGAAGGGCCTGCGATTTGACGTTGAAAGACCGCAGCGTCGTGTCGATCAACGACCTTGCCGACGACGAGATCCGCCTCGTGCTCGACACCGCCGAGCGGATCGCCGAGCTCGCTGCCCGGGACGAGCACCCGGACCTCCTCGGGGGTTGGGTCCTTGCCACGCTCTTCTTCGAGCCCTCGACGCGCACGCGACTCTCCTTCGAGTCCGCGATGAAGCGGCTCGGGGGAGACGTGATCGGTTTCCAGGAGGGCGCCTCGACCTCGGCGACGAAGGGCGAGACGCTCGCGGACACGATCCGCATGGTGTCCGGTTACAGCGACGCGGCGGTCCTGCGCCACTCGCGCGAGGGCGCCGCGAGGATGTGCACGCAGTTCGCGACGATCCCCGTGATCAACGGGGGCGACGGGGCCGGGCAGCACCCGACGCAGACGCTGCTTGACCTTTACACGATCCGCCGGCAATTTGGAAAGATCGAGGGCGTGACGGTCGCGCTCGTGGGCGACCTCAAGTACGGACGCACGGTCCACTCGCTCGCCTACGCGCTCGCGCGCTTCGGCGCGCACATCACGCTCGTGGCCCCGAAGACTCTCCAGATGCCGCCGGAGATCATCCGCGCGCTCTCGGAGCGCGGTGTGACCCCGCGGGTCGAGAGCGCGCTCGAGGGCGTGGTGCCCGACGTGGATGTCCTTTACATGACACGCATCCAGAAAGAGCGCTTCCCCGACCCCGAAGAGTACGCGAAGGTCGCGGGGCTCTACAGGCTCACCGTGCCCGGCCTCAAGGCTGCGAAGGCGGGCGCGATCGTGATGCACCCGCTGCCGAGGGTTGACGAGATCGACCCTGCGGTCGACGCCACGCCGCACGCAAAGTACTTCGAGCAGGCGCAGCACGGCGTCCATGTGCGGATGGCGCTCCTCGCGCTCGTCCTGCGGGGCGAAGAGGTCCTCAAGGAGCTCTACGGGGGGCGGCCGGCGTGAAGGAGCTCAAGGTCACCCCGATCAAGAACGGCACGGTCATCGACCACATCACGGTGGGGATGGCGCTCCAGGTCGTCCGGATCCTCGGGATTGCCGACCGCGGGACCTCTTCGACCGTGTCGGTCCTCATGCACGTCCCTTCGGCGGCCCAGGAGTGGAAGGACATCGTGAAGGTCGAGGACCGGGAGCTCGAGCCCAAAGAGGTCGACAAGATCTCGCTCATCGCTCCGAAGGCCACGATCAACATCATCCGCAACTTCAACGTGGAGGAGAAGCACCGGGTCGCGCTGCCCGAGGTCGTGGTGGGGATCCTGCGCTGCGAGAACCACAACTGCATCTCGAACTCCGGCGAGCCGATCGAGAGCCGCTTCAGGGTCGTGCGCCGCGAGCCCCTGCTGCTGCGCTGCGGGTTCTGCGAGCGCGAGGTCACCGATGTCCTTGCAAACATGAAATAGCGAGAGCGAGCGCTCTGGGGAAACGAGGGGGAGACGCGCGTGGCCGGGGCCAAGGGCAAGGCGCGCCGCGGGCCCAAGGCGCATCCGGCCGAGGACCCCGTCGAGGGGCTCATCCGCGGCGAGCTCAAGATGCACGAGCTTGACGAGACCTTCGGCGCCGAGATCGGCACGCAGCTTCGCCGCGCGGCCGCCGAACGGGCGACGGGAACGCGGATGCGCGCCGTGGCCTCCACGGTCATCCGGCCCGAGGAGGCGCGCAAGAACATCGAGAATTTCGTCGGCGCGTCGCAGATCCCCCTCGGGCTCGCGGGCCCCTTGCGCGTCGAGGGCGAGTACGCGAAGGGCTCCTTCTACCTCCCGCTCGCCACGACCGAGGGCGCGCTCGTCGCGTCCGTGAACCGCGGCTGCGGGGTCGTCAACGCCGCGGGCGGGGCGCGCGCGCGGGTCCTCGCGGACGCCATGACGCGAGCGCCGGCCTTCGCCTGCCGCGACCTCGCCCACCTAGTTGCCACGCGCAGGTGGGTGCAGGAGCACCTCGAGGCGATCCGGAAGGCCGCGGAAGGGACGACGGGGCACGGCAAGCTCCTCGGGATTTCCCCCTACGCCGTCGGCCGCACGCTGTTCTTGCGGTTCGCCTTCCAGACGGGCGACGCGATGGGCATGAACATGGCCACGATCGCGACGGAGGCGGCCGCAAAGGCCATCGAGAAGGGCACGGGCGCGCGGCTTGCCGCCCTCTCGGGCAACATGTGCACGGACAAGAAGGCCGCGAGCATCAACCTCACCGAGGGGCGCGGCAAGTCCGTCATCGCGGAGGTCTCACTTTCCTCGAAGCTCGTGAAGGAGCGCCTCCACACGACGGCCGACGCGGTCGTTGATGTCAACACGCGAAAGAACCTCGTAGGGTCGGCCAAGGCGGGGGCGCTCGGCTACAACGCGCACTTCGCGAACGTGGTTGCCGGCGTCTTCCTCGCCACGGGGCAGGACGCCGCGCAGGTCGTCGAGGGCTCGCTCGGGTTTACGACGGCGGAGGCCGACGGCGACGGGCTCTACTTCGCGGTAAGCCTGCCGGCCCTCGAGGTCGGCACGGTCGGCGGCGGCACGCGCTTCCCCACGCAGCAAGAGTGCCTCAACCTCATGGGCTGCGCGGGGGCTGGCAAGGCGCGCAAGTTCGCCGAGATCGTTGCGGGGGGCGTCCTTGCGGGCGAACTCTCGCTCATGGGCGCGATCGCCTCGGGCGACCTTGGAAAGGCGCACGCCAGGCTCGGCCGGTAATGTGCGCGCACGGTATATCTGGCGGCACGCGCCCTTCGTGGCCGTGAAGGGGACGCCCGCGCTTCTTGCCGCCGCGGTCCTTGCCCTTTTCCTCGCCGCGGCCCCTCCGTCCGATGCGGCCTCCGGCCCCACGGTGTTCGCGGGCACCTCCTGGAACGCCGAGCGGAAGGTCGCGGAGGCGCCCGACGGCACGCTCCTTGCGACCTTCACGGAGGCGCAGGGCAACTCGACCGGGATTGCCGTCAAGCGCTCGGCCGACCGCGGCGCGAGCTGGGAAATCCTGCCCTCGCCGAGCGTGGGCCAGGCCTTCCGGTCGTGCGTGGCGGTGAACTCGACGGGCGCCGTCCACCTGGCCTGGACGCAGTTCGTGGCCGGGGAGCGGCAGATCTTCTACGGGCGCTGGACCGGCGGCCCCGCGTGGCAGGGCGTGGAGCAGCTCTCGGACACGCCGGGGTACTCGGGCTTCCCGTCCCTTGCGGTCGACTCGGCCGACCGCGTCCACCTCGTCTGGTACGGCTACGACGGTTTGACGTACCAAGTCTACTACCGCTACCTCGACGGCGCGGGCTGGCACTCGACTGCGCAGGCCACGCGCGGCGTCCAAGACGCGAACAACCCGGCGATCGCGATCGGGCCGGACGACCGCGTCCACGTGGCGTTTTACAGCTACTTCCGAGGTGAGACCGACGTGTGGTACATGCGAGGCGGACCGGCCGGCTTCGATGTCCTCGAGCGCGTGAGCGCGCCGGGCGCGCTTGCCTCGCAGCCGAGCCTCGTTGTCCATGCAAACGGAACGGCAGCCGTGGCCTACATCGCCGGGGCCAACGAAACGCTTCGGGTGCTCGTTTCCGAGCGCGGCTCCGCAGGCGTTTGGGGTGCCCCTTTCGCTGCAAGCGTGCCGGGCGAAGCGCCCGCGGCGCCCTCGCTTGTTGCGGACCGCGCGGGGAATTTGGCCGTCTTCTTCGAGACCTCGGCAGGCGCGCTTCGCTACCGCGCGCGCATCGGCGGCGTCTGGGCCGAGCCGATTACCTTGGCAACGCCCCCGGGCAACCGATGGCCAAGCGCGTCGTGGGCGGCCTATGCCGGCGGGCCGAATCCCCAGAACGTGAACGTGCTGTGGACTCAAGAGGCGAACGGGACGTTCAGCGTCGGCTTCGCGAGGGTTGACCTGTTTCCGGCAACCCCCTGCAACTGCCCCCCGCTAGCCCCGTGGTGGCAGGAGTGGGCCGTCCCCCTCCTTTTCATCGGGGGCGCGGGGGCATCAATGGGCGCGCTTTGGATTGCGGCGGCGCGGACGAAGGGTGGCGGGCGGGGCTAGCCGCGGGCCAGCGCCGGCCCCGCCCCCAGAGGCCCCCGCGGTAGAGGGGCGCAACCCTTTTTACCACGTGCACGCTCCGAACCCCCAATGGCGGAAATCCGCAAGAGTTCCAAAGGCGAGGGCTTCCAGTCCGCCGCCGGCCTCATGCGCTACTTCGACGCGGAGGACACCCGCGCGGTCAAGATCCCCCCGCAGGCCGTCTTCCTCATGTGCGTCCTCACCACCGCCATCGTGGGGCTCGCGGCCGTCTTCATCCGAGTCTAGCGCCCCTCGACGGGGCTCCGTAGGGTGGCGCCCCTCAAGGGAGGTCGAAAGGTCCCCATGCGCTTCCCGTGGGACCGGCCCGTCGACGAGGCGCACCTGCCCTCCCACTGGTTCGGGCGGATGCTCACCTCGCTCTACTTCTCGACCTTCATGATCCGCGCGTCCTTCGCGATCATGCTGATCGCCTTCCCGATCTACATCCTCGGCCTCAAGTCGTACTTCCTCTTCGGGCTCGTCCTTGCGTCCTCCCCGCTCTTCGAACTCATCACGGTCATCGGGCTTGGCGCGTACATCGACAAGCACGGCCGCAAGAACGTGCTCCTCCTCGGGCTCCTCACGGGCTCCGTCGCCCTCTTCGGCCTCCTGCTCACGAAGGACCCCGTGCCGCTCTTCATCATCAACGCGTTCCACGGGATGAGCGCGGCGGCGATCCTCGTCGCCTCCCTCGCACTCATCGCGGACTACGCGCCCCGCGAGAGCCGCGGCAAGATCATGGGCGCCTTCGACTTCGTCAACCTGTTCGGATGGATCGTGGGCTTCGGCGTCGGCGGCCTGCTCATCGACCTCTACCACGACGACATCGGGATGACCTTCGTGGTCGCCGGCGTTCTCGGGCTCATCGCCTGGGCGTGGGCGACCGTCAATGTCATCGAGCCCCACAGGGCCGCGCACTTGGCAAACGAGATCTCGTTCAAGATGATCGCCTCGGTCCTCAAGCAGCGAAGCGTCGTCCTGCTCATCGCGCCGTGGTTCATCATCTACCTGCTCGTCTCGACGATGCTCACCTTCACCTCCAAGGCCGGGACGCAGGAGCTTGGCCTTTCCGGCACGGACCTCGCGGTCCTGCTCGGGGGCGGCGGGACCATTTTCCTCGTCACCCAGGTCGTCTACGGGTGGATGTCCGACAAGTACGGGCGCACGAAGATCATGATTGTAGGCACCGTGGGGATCGTCGGCATCATGCTCACCGTGGGCGGCGTCTTCCTCACGGCGCCCGCGACGATCGCGCCCGCGGCCCACACGCTCCTTGCGGCAAACTTCGACGCGGACGGCGACTCGGAGTTCCTCCTGCAATCGGACGCCGGCGTCTACCTCCTCGACGCGGACGGCACGCTCGTGCGCGAGCTCGGGCCGCCCGAGGGGGGCTTCGGGACGATTGTCTCCCTCGCCGGCGATCCCACCCACGGGTCGGTCGTGTCGTTCACGACGGACGCCGTCCAGATCATCTCGCTTGACGAGGCTTCCGTGACCTGGGTCCACGCCGTGAGCGAGCCGCGCTTCGTGCGCGCGCTCGACGCGGATGGCGACGGGATCCTCGAAGTCCTCTACGCTGATGAGGCGGGGCTTCACGCGGACGGCCCTTCCGTTCCCGTGGGCCTCATCGCCTTTCCGACCCTTGGGGGCGCTGAGGAGGTCCTTGACCTGGCCTGGCAATCCGCGGGCGGCTGGGTACTCCTCCTCGTGGAGACGGGCAACGGCACCGTGCTGAGGGCGGCGAGTCCCAACGGGACGGCGTCGGTCAGCCTGCCCTCGGGCTTTTCCAGGATCGTGCCGGAGATCGGCGCCCCGCGGCTTGCCGCCCACCCGCCGGCGGTATTCGGCTCTTCGGGTCTCGCCACCCTAAACCTCTCGGAGGGAGCGCTCCTCCAGACGTTCGCCGTGCCCTCGGGCGTCCTTGCCGCTTGGGTTCCCCAGTGGGCCCCGAGTTGGCAGGGACCGCCCCCTGCCGGCGGCCTGTTCGTCCCGCACCTGGTCGCCTACGGCCCATCAGGCAACGGCGCGATGGTTCTCCAAAGCGGCGATCGGGAACTCGCCGCGCCATCGTTCTTGACCCTGGGCTCCGGTGCGGCCCTGATTTCCTTCGCTCCAGGCTCCGAGGGCGACGAGTCGGCGCGCGCGGTGCGTTTCCACTCGAACGGCACCCTTGAGCTCCTTACGGTCGACTTCAAGCTCGGTGCTGCCGTCCCGGTGACCCGCGAAGGGACCGCGGAAGTCCAAGTGAAGCGCGAGACCGCACAGGCGACATTCGGCAAGCTCACCTCGCCGGCCCTCCTCGTGCCCCTCGGCATCTTCGGCCTTATGGCGGGAGCCTTCGGTCCCGCGGCGCTTGCGGGCCTCACGGACGTCTCGCAGAGCGACAAGCGCGGCACGACAATGGGGCTCTACTCCGTGGTCATCTCGACCTCCATGATCGTCGGCCCCATCACGACGGGCTTCCTGGTCGACAACTACGGGGGATTCGGCGTCATGATGTTCCTCGTGCTTTCGGCCGCGGCCATGGCGATCTTCATGGCGATCCGCGCCCTCGATGTGCGGCGCCAGGGGGGCGAGGAGCACATGCTCGAGATGGCCCGCGAGAAGGAGGCGGCCGCCTCCGCCGAGGACGAGAAAACTCACGCGGGCGCACGGGCGGAAGAAAAGTAGCCCGCCTGCGCGCGTCCCTTTGGCGCGCGATCTAAGAATGTATTTATCCGCTGCTTGCCGCCTTGAACGATGGGCTGGCGATGGCGCTCCTCCCGTTTTCCGCGCGGGCCTGGCGCCGCCACGGGGTGCGCCTCCGGAGCGTCGGAGTCGCCGCGATCCTCCTCCTCCCCCTTGCGGACTTCGCGCAGGTCGCGCAGGCAGCCGAAGAGGCCGTGGACTTCGACCTCAATTTCGGCGTCTTTGAGTCCCTCTCGGCCACGCAGGAGCGCAAGGTCGAGAAGACGAACCCCGTCACGATCGTGCCCCTCACGGACCCGGTCCTCCAGAGGCTCACGCCGCAGGCCACTTCGCGCCAGGCGCCCGCCGTGAGCTACACGGTCAACAACACGACCGGCGGTCTGCCCCAGCCCTCACGCATCTTCGACAAGCTCGCGAACTCCACGCTACCGGCCCTCGGGACCGTGCTCGAGTTCCTGCTCTCGGGGCCCCTTGCCTACGCGGTCTTCACAAACTGCTCGGGCACCGAGCGATGGAACAACGGCTCGCTGCGGCCCACTCTACAGATCCAATTCACAGGCGGCGGCTTCCAACTTGTCGACTGGGAGCGGTGGATCGAGATCGACTGTGACGGGAACTTGCTCACAGGCGACTCCGCGGGCGCCGACGTCCGCGTGAGGATGACGCCGATCGTGCAGAACCTGTCTTACGCGATCAACCCGTCCTTCGGGAACGGATCGTTCGGCCTCAACCCCTACGTTCGCTTCCTCGGGGGCCTCTCGATCGAGGCGGAGCGCATGGGGCCCTCGAGCGCGCCCTCCCCACCCCTCGACCTCGCCGTGTTCAAGTCCTTCTCCTACGACAACAACAACTATGTCTGGTTCGCCAAGGTCGACCTGCCCTTCGTGCCGACCTCGTTCAACATGACGTTCACCTCCGACGAGGTCGTCGTCGAGACGGGCGCGGGGAACTTCCTCGAGAACATCGCGGCCGCGGGGCTTGGGAACCTCACGAGCGCGAACTACATCTCCGAGCTGCGCGGGCCCTACCGCCTCGGCTGGAACCTTGCCGAGGACTCCTCGCGGCTCGCGATTTCCGCCGGGTACATCCGCTACTACAGCGGCGGCCCGAACCCCCTCGTCCGCGAAGCCACCTGGTTCGACGTGGCCCTCACACCCGGGCGCCTCGAGACCGCCGTGCCCTCCCACGTCTTCTTCCGCCTCGACTCGGAGTCCTTCAACAAGTCGTTCGACTTCCTCCAGTGGAACGGCGACCGCCCGGCGCGCCTCGAACTTGCCTACTACGACGACCGCGAGAACTACACGTACGCGCGCGCGGCCCTCGAAGACCTCCCTGCGTTCCTCCAGGCGACCGTCGACGAGGTGGGCTCCGGGCCCAACGCGACGGCCAAGATCGCCTTCGAGGCCGACACCTCGATCCGCCTCATCGACTACGAGGAGTACATCTTCCACAACCGCGCGCCGGACGACTACATCTACTCCCACGTCCGGCTCGAGGACGTGCCCCTCTCGATGCTCATCAACGGGACGCTCGACGTGGGGGGCACGCCGGTCGAGCGCAGCCTCCTGCGCCCCGGCGGCGCCTCGATCGTGGGCGAGCTCATCGACCGCGTGATGATCCGGATCGCGTCGAAGCTCTACTCCGTCGGCCAGACCCTGCGCTCGATCCCCTACAACATCCTGAACCTGCCCGACGAGAAGGGCTGGGTCTCGATCGACCTGCCGAAGGGTGGCGAGATCGGGCTCCTCGAGTTTTGGCTCACCTCGGGCGCCTACGTGGTCGCCGGCGGCGACTTCGTGGCGTTCTACAACGACACGACGCTAGGCGTCCCGCCGGGCTCCGTCGGGACCTCGTTCTCCGGGCGCCTGCGCCACATCGAGCACATCGTCGCCGGCTTCATCGAGGAGACGACGCTGACGCTCGTGACCGCGGGCAACGAGCCCTTCGTCGCCCTCTTCCTCGACGGCCCGCAGAACGCGACGGCCGCCGTCGAGTTCTCGAACCTGCCCCACGAGATGACGCTCCGGATTTCCCCGACCTCGCTCCGCTACGCCGCGAGCGGCCCGATCGCGTCCCTCTCCTACACCGCGACGATCGGGAACCAGTACACGCGCATGCGCCTTGCCGACCTGCCGCGCTACATCGCCCTCACGCAGACGCCGGGCGACGTGCGCATCGACACGCTCTTCGACCCGTCCACGGGCCTCGACAGCATCTCGCTCTTCGAGATGCAGGTCTCGGACGCGGAGCCCATGACCCTGCCGGGCGACCACCTCCTCTCCTTCGAGAACGAGACGGTCCACGCGGCCTCGGCGCGGATCGCGGGGATCGGCTCGCTGCGCTACCTTGCCGGCGCCGGGGGCAAGGTCGCCCTAACCGCCAAGGGCGGCGCGCCCTTCGCCTTCGTTTTCCTGAACCGCACGGCGCCCCTCGAGGCGATCCTCCACTTCGACCCGTTGCCTTCGTCCCTCGACGTGACGCTGCCCGGGAGCCTCAGCTCGATCAGTTCGCTCCGGCTCCCGAGCCTTGGCGAGCTCACCTCCGTCGTCGACTTCTCCCACATCATCTTCGGGATCGACCTCTTCGGGCGCAGCCTCGTTGACATGCTGGGCCAGGTGGGGCGCAACATCGCGGACGGCATCGGGCGCTTCGACCAGAACTTCTCCTTCTCCTTCGACTCAACGGCAAACACGACGCTCATGGCGAGCATCTCAAAGGGCACCTGGGACGGGCGCGACGAAGCGCCCTGGGTCCACGGGCTGCGGTCGAAGCAGCGCGTCTCCGCGCAAAACAGCTCGGCGCTCGACCTCAACGCGAAGCTCCTGCTCACGGGCCTGCCGAAGCACATGGCCTTCACGCTCAATGTCGAGTCCGAGACGCTTAGCGTGAACGCGACGCTCGAGGACTTCACGCCGGCCTTCGACTACCTCGCGATCGAGACGGACGCGGCCTCCACGGACCCCAACGACCAGCCGAAGGACGTGCGCTTCTTCGTCGACGGCATCCTGCCCCACTCGAACCTCTCGCTCAAGGTCGACTTCCGCTCGGACCTCTCGGTGGGCGGCGCGGTGATCGGCAACATGAGCGTCGACTCCTCGTTCCCGATGAAGGACTTTTACGTGCGCCTCACGACGAAGCGGCCGCGGCCGACAGCCGTCGAGGTCCTGATCCCTGAGATCCCCATGCAGATGGCGACGCGCGCGGAGCTCGCCGAGGGG
>DATEUP010000003.1:0-4660 GCA_035283065.1 Thermoplasmatota archaeon
GAGGGTGACCCAGCCTGCCTACCGGCGTGCGCATGGGCGGGCAAGGGGTGCGCATATCAGGCCGTTTGCGGTTGCGACACCTCGGAGCCCACCTACCCAATTGCGCGATCTGCGGCGGTAAAACCATCCTCGGCCCTAGCAACTGAATTCGCGGAGCGGTTCTTGAGATCGGTCTCCAAATCCCCTGCCGAGCGCGCGTTTTCGATCAATGATGTCGTGTTTCCTCGCAAGGCGTTCTTCAAGAAGACAGCCGGGGAGGCCCCTGCGGATCCGGATCTCGCAGAGGAACTCGAGAACATGGAGCAAATGCAATTCATGAATGAACTGAAGTTCCGAGCCCTCGGGGGCTCAGGCGAGTACACTTCGAAGGCCGTGCAACTTCATGGGGTGAGCGGATCGGTCGATTTCCATGAGGGCCGATCGCTCTGGTTCACTCGAAGCGGGTTGAAAACCGTGATTGACCGCGACAAGCTCGACCGTTTCTTCGGCGCCCAACTGCTCCGATTGGCCTTCAATGCCACCCTTGGAAACATTGGGAAGTCCCGTCTCATTATTTGGTACCCCAATGTCGTTGAAGAAAGTTCTCGCATCATGGTCTACGATCTTACCTGGAAGAATCTGGACCCCTTCAAGGTAGAAATGCGAAACCGGGTCGCGGCCCTCAAGGCGGGCGTTCAGACTGGAGAGTACGAGCAGCTTCCCTTGTGCCCCGGGTGGATGTCAAAAAAGTGCGACTTCGCGCCGAAGTGCGGCTGCGGCAAGGAATGATCGCTTGGGTGGGAGGCGAGCGCCAAGATGTTAGTGCCGTTTTGCCCTGCTGCGCGTCGCGTGAAGGTGAACGCGGGTTCGCGGTAGGCCCCCCCCTCCGCCGATCCCCGACCCCGCCCGCTCCCCCCCGTGCCCTCCCCTCAGGGGGCGTCTTGGGGCGCGCCGGGGCCTCGCCGGTACCGCCAGGGAGATCCAGGCCCCAGAGATGCTTCCCCTCCTTTGGGCACCACCACCCCGGCCCCGCCGCGTCCCAGATCATCTCGGCGCCGCAGCGCAGGCACTCCATCCGCGTGAGGCGCTTGACCTCGCCGTCCCCCGTGCGGTAGACCGTGGAGCTCGGCTGCGGGGGGCCGATGGGCTTGGCGACGAGCTTCGTCGTGTGCCGCAGGGCGGGGCGCTCGCGCCCATCGTGCTCGTAGACGAATCGGAAGGCTTCGAGCGCTTCGCCGGCTGGCCGCGCCCAAAGGGCGGTGGCGAGAATGGCGGACCCGGCCCCTTCGCCGCAAGCGGGGGGTCGGTCGTCTAAGGTCTGAGGAAAGCCTTTCTTCTCGCGAGAACAACGGAGCGCGATGACTGAGAGGCTGAAGCATCCGGATCCGTTTCGAAAAACCTACGGCTACGACCTAGCCATTCCCGTTGATCGCCCCATCGATGAGATGCGGGTTGGCGGTGACTGGAAAAAGAAACTCCCACCGCTTCCGATTGAGGGGCACCTCGATTGCTTCGACGACTTTCGCGCCACAATCGGAGATGGCCTCAAACTGAAGGCGACCCAATGGCGAATGTACGGCGCGCCGCTCTCGAAATTCGTGCCGATGGAATACCTCCAAGATCTTTACGATCCCAGCCTGCTTTACTTCGCAAACAAGGCCGAATTGATCCCCGATGCGTTTCGGGGCAACGTTGGCGAAAGGCTCCTCCTGAGATGCTTGGCCGGTTTGCCGGAGCTGCTTGTCAGTTGGCGATTCCTCGTGGGCTTTTGGGACGAGAATGAGTCCTTCACCGTCACGGCGGGAAGGGGAAAGCCAGCCACGATTGGACGCCAGGACGTCCACCCGCGGCTTTTCGCGCTTACGGAGCGGCACGTGCTCAAGACCCTCGTCCGGAAGGCGGGCAAGGGTCCGATCGTGGCCCACGGGCGATTCGACTTGGTCGTGGCCGATGAAAACGGCAATTCGAACGGAGTGCTGAGTATCCGCCCGATGTTGAAGCGGATACTCGGGAAACGTATCGGACCCGTGGGTAGGTTCCTCGAGGAGGCCTACAATCTGATTCGCCTTCCCGAATATCACACTGGGCGAATGAGCGACACGATCATTTTCGAGTTGGACGACTTCTACGCTGGCCTGGTCGAATCGACAAATTACCTTTTCTCTGCGGATCATAGGTTGCCCTTTGTGCGCAAAGAACGGGGCCCCTACAGCCTTCGCTTTCTCCGCGTGGCGGGCAGCATACTACGGCCTGATGGCAGGATGGTCCACCATTCGCAGACAATCGGAGCCGAGCCGACAATCGCCGCGAATTACTATGGGAAACCAGGCGAAGATGAGTAGTCCCCCCACCCGACACCCCCTTGTGCCGGCCCTCCCCCTTTAGCCCACCGGCCCGCCGCGCCCGCCCCACCGCGGGCCCTCGTCTCGCCCTTCGAATTCGAGGATCCGATTCCCGCGGCTGCCAACGTACCCGGTGCCGTCCTTTTTCGATTCGCTCACCCTGTACGTGGCGGGCTAAAGTTGATCGAAAGTGGCGGCCTAATCTTGACCACCCCGCCGTCTACCCCGACTCCTCCAGCGGAGGACGTGGGAATGCTTCGACGGGTATGCCATCCGTGCGCTGGCCAAGCAGGGCTTGACGATCAGCCCCATTGTGAAAACGACGGGGTTCACCGGACCGCCGTGAAGAAGCCCCTGCGCAGCGCGCCGCCCGCGCCCTCCACGCGCGGGCGCGTGTCGCAGTGGATCGACGCCTACCTCCACAAGGTCAAGGTGGGCGTGCTCGCGCGTGCAGGCGTCTGCTTCGACTTCCGGTCACTCCGGAGGTCGTTCCGGGAGTGTGCTCTGGACCGCGGCGCCCGGTACGACAGCGTATCGGTGCTGCTCGGCCACAAGACGACGCGCACGACGGAGACCTACTACGCGAGGCGCAAGTACGACCAGGCTGCCGAGGAACTCGAAAGGGCATGGACCGCGACATCGCCGTCGCCGACGACCCCTACCGAAAGGGCTCGCCGAAGTCCGCCTTGAGGCAAACCTTATCACGGTGCGCTCCGAGAACGGGGCGATGGCAGCCTCACGTCCTGACGCCCTGGGCCTCTCCAAGGAGGCCGAGGAATTCCTGCGCGACAACCCTTCCTGCAGGAAGATCGCCCGCGCGGCCGTTGAAGATTACGTGCGGCGGATGAAGGCGCTCAACGAGTTCACGAAGGATTCGACGCTGACTGAAGCCCAAGCGGTCGAGATCGGTCGTGCCTGGCGCCGCGACATCCACAAGCGCATCACCGGGCAATAGGGGGCGCGGTCTTTGTGCGCATCGTCGTTGACACGAGCGTGCTCATCGCCGCGATGATGAAGTCCTCGCGCGTTCGGCAGACCTACTTGGCCTTCTTTGCGGCTGAGTGGCTGATCCCGCACGTCGCGCGGGCCGAAGCAGAAAGGCACCTGCCGCGCATCGCGGCGGCCACGAATCGCTCGGTGGACGAAGCTCGCAGGGCCCTTGGGATCCTCTTGGACCGCGCCGTCCTCGTCGAGGTCAGCGCGGGTGACCATGAGTACGCTTTGGCAAGCGAGCTGATCGGACGGCGGGACCCTTCGGATGTCGAGTTCGTTGCCGCCTGCCTGAAGACCGGCGCCCTCGGGATTTGGTCTTTGGACGACGACTTCGATGGGATCGAAGGCGTCCCGCGGTTCACGACCGCGGGCGTCGCGAAGTTGCTCGAACTCGCGGGCGGCACGAGTGACGAGTAGGCGAGGTCGAAGCGCGCCGCCGCCGAAGTTCGGGGGTCTGGACCTAGGAAATCCGAAAATTCAATCCACGAGTGAGTAGAATTTGGCCAGAGTGATAGGGAGTGGACAGGACGGGATTTGAACCCGCGGCCTCGTGCTTGCGAAGCACGCGATCTTCCAACTGATCTACCTGCCCATGTTGGAATCTTCGGCCCGGGGAGTGGGGGGCGAGTTTAAAGGTTTCCGCCTCGCGAGCGAGGCTACTCCTCCTCAGGGCCCCTGCGGTGGGCCGGTGGATCGCCTCTCAGAGGCGCGCCGGCACGCGCCCGCTTGCCGCCCGCTTCGCCTTTCGCGTCCGTCCCTATCTTGAAGATCCGCTCATCGCGCAGCCGGCTCTGGTGGGCGCGCAAGAGGCCGAACCCCGCGAGGCCCGCAAGCCCCGCGCCGGCAACGACGAAAACGAGGAGCGCTGCGCCCTCGCCGCCCGCAAGCAAGCCGCCCGGGACCTCGCCGGCCACATCGAGGCTGATCGCCGCTCGGGTCGTCGGGAACCCGGGCTTTGAAACGTTGAGGAGGATCGTCTCGAACGCCGGGCTGCCCGAGGGCGTGTACCGGAGCGTGCGGGTCGCCGCGTCGATCCGGACGGCCGGGTTGTCCGCCACGAAGGTGACGTCCGGGTCCGGCGAGAGCTGAGTGAGGTCGACGGTGACCTCCTCGCCCGCAGCCGTCCGGATCACGGGCAGGTTCCGGACGTCGATCGTGAGCGAGCGCTGCGCGACCGCGAGGACAAACGAGTGGCTCGAGTTGAGGCGCCCGTCGCTTGCGGTCACCGTGACCGCGAAGGTGCCGGCGTCCTGGGCGCGCGGCGTGAAGCTGATCCGGCCCGCCGGCGTGATTTCGAAGAGCGCGGAGGCGTCGCTCCAGGTCACGGCCTCCCCCTCGGGGTCGGT
>DATEUP010000004.1:0-3380 GCA_035283065.1 Thermoplasmatota archaeon
CGGCGGCGGCGGAGCCCGCTTCGAGGAACGTGAACGAGTCGCGGGCGGCCGAAAGCTCGACGAAGCCCGCGCTTTCGTTGCGCGCGGCCGAAACACCGAGCTCGAAAAGCGTGCGGTTTTTCCAGGCGATCCCGTCGTGGAAGACGACCTTCGAGCCCGCCGGGAACGACGGGTCGAGCTCGAGGTAAAGGACATAGCGGAGGGGCGCCCCGGGGGGAAGGCCCACAGCAAAGCCCATTGGCTCCGGGGGCGCGGGCGAGCCGTCGTCGGGGCCGAAGAGGTAGAGGGCAAACGACGCGTTGGCGCCGGGGGCGAGGGTGAGGAACGAGAGGCGGAAGAACCAGGAGGTCAGGTTGTCGGCGGCCGAAAGGCCGGTGAGGTCGATCGAGACGTTGGGCTCGGTCGGCGCGCGCGTGCCCTCAGCAATCAAATCCTCGGGGCCCCAGTCAAGGTCGCTCCCGTCGATGAAATAAGGGTCGGCCGCCGAGGACGAAGTCCCGAGCGCGAGGAGGGTCGCCATGGGGAGGGCAGCGGCGAACGCCGCGAGCACGGCCCGCCTCACGGCGTGAGACCCCCTGCGGGCAGCGGCGCGGCAATGATGAGTGCAAGGAGCCCCTCCGCTGGGATCACCGCGGACTCCGGGTCCGCCGCGAGCGCGCCCTTCAAGTCGGCGCCGGCCCGCTCGACCTCGAGGGCGCGAAGGAGCGGCGGGACGTCCGAGGGCGCCCCGGCAAGCGCGGGGGCCTCGCGGACCTTGAGCCGGTCGAGGAAGCCCGCAAGGAGGGCGGCACGGACCTCGTCGGCCCACGCGTCCGCGGCGTTTGCAACCCCCGAGAGCGCGCGGAACTCCGACAGGTCGCCGTCGAGCGAGACTGGGGGCCGGATGACCTTGAAGTACGTCGACGACGCCGGGAGCGAGAGCGCGCGCCCGCCGCGGCCGAGCGCCTCGCGCAGCGCATAGTGCTTGAGGCGCGCGACGTCCTGCCGAAGCTGCGCAATGGGCTCAAGGGCGAGGCCCGGCGGGGGTCCGACAGCGCGCGCGAAACCGACGCGCTCGCCCCGCGCGCCCTCGGGCGCGAGGTCGGCGAGCGTGAGGGGGCGGCGCAGCGCGACAAGCGGCGCGCCCGCACCCCTCGGGAACCCCTGCTGGAGCGCCTCGATGATCGCGTCGGCCTCACCGCCCATGGCCTCCAGCAGGCTTTCGCGCGCGTCGGCGGCGGCGGGCGACAGGTTTCCGGAAGCCCCGAGCGCCGAGAGCCCGGCGAGCGCCTCGGTCACGGTCCGCTCGGCGAGGCTGGCGCGCTGACGCAGGTCCGCCGCCTGCGCAGAGCCTTGGGGGCGCCCCTGGGCGACGATGTCCTCGCCGACCCAAGCGCCTGCGGAGCGCGCCGCGGAAGGGCCGGAGTCGTTCCGGGCGGCCTCCGCGATCGCCGCCCAGGGCGTGTCCTTGTCGACCCAGGCGACGGCGCGCGCGAGGAACGCGGCCGCGTGGCCTTCGAGCAAGGCGCCAAAGGTCGTGCCTGCCATAGGGACGGTGCTCCGGGCGCCCGTTGGGGGGCGCTTTCGCTCGATCGAGGCCCTGCGGCCAAGATGAACGTTGTCGGGCCGTCCTTTCAGTGGACAGCGTCGAGGCCCGTGCGCGTGCCCTCGGCGGTCGTGGCCATCTCGTCGGACCGGATGCCCGTGAGCTCCTCGCCCGTGACGCCCGTGAGGACGATCATGACCGAGATCTTGCCCTGGTACTCGGGCTCGATGGAGGCGCCCCAGATGATCCGCGCGTTCTTGGCGACCTTGTTGCCGATGAGCGCAGCGACCTCCTGGGCTTCCTGGAGGGTCATGTCCGGCCCGCCGGTGACCTTGAGGAGGACGCCGGAGGCCTGGCTCACGTCGTACTCGAGGAGCGGGGAGGTGATCGCGTCCTCGACGGCGCGGCGCGCGCGGTTCTCGCCCTCGGAGCTCTCGCCGATCCCGACGACCGCCGTCCCCGCGTGGGACATGATCGTGCGCAGGTCGTTGTAGTCGAGGTTCACGAGGCCGGGCTTCGTGACCATCTCGATGAGCCCCTTGATCGAGTGGTTGAGGAGCTCGTCGACGATCTTGAAAGCCGCGTTGATCGGGAGGTTCGGGACCATCTCGAGGAGCTTGTCGTTGGGGATCGTGACCACGGTGTCGGCGACGGCGCGCAGGCGGTTGAGCCCGTGGTCGGCGTTGTCCTGGCGAGACTTGCCTTCGGCTGCGAAGGGCTTCGTGGCAAAGGCGATCGTGAGCGCGCCGGTCTCCTTGGCAAGCTGGGCGACGATCGGCGCTGCGCCCGTGCCCGTGCCGCCGCCGAGCCCGCAGGTGATGAAGACGATGTCGGAGTGCTCGATGGCCTTCTTGAGCTCGGGCTCCGCTTCGCGGGCCGACTTCTCGCCGACCTGGGGGATCGCGCCGGCGCCGAGGCCCCGGGTCGTGTTGCGCCCGAGCAGGATCTTGCGGTTCGCGTGGACCTGGCGGAGGTGCACGGCGTCCGTGTTGCAGGCGATGAGCTCCGCGCCGCGGACCCCCTCTTCCATGAGCCGGGTGACCGTGTTTGAGCCGCCGCCCCCGCAGCCGACGACCTTGATGGTCAGGGTTATCGACTTAAGGAGTTCTTCGAGTTCCGCGTCGTCCCCTTGGGGCGGCGCTTGCGCGTTCGTCGTTTCCGCCTGGTGGCGGGCCATACCGCTTGAGATCAGGGTGTCCATCCCGTTCACGTCCTTGGGCCGCAGGGGCCAGTTGAGGCACTCCAAGGAACCGCGGCGACCGCCCCTGCAGGGCGCCAAAGGCGCGCCCGCTGGAACGAGAGCCTACGGTGTTAGAGGCATCCCGTCCGGGCAATGACGCGATCTCGTATATAATCCGTTGGAGGGGCCAGATGGGGCTGGGGGGTAGGGGGGTTTCGCGTGCGCGCGGGGCGGGTCGCGAGCCTTCCATAAATAAGGCACGAATATGGAATCGGCTCATGAGGAGGCCGCCATGATAATCATGCCAGCAAGGCGGCGCGGACGGGTTATTAGTGAGTCGCACCGCCTATAGTGCAGGGAAGCGCGATGGAAGCGGCTCTTGTTGAGTTGTTCAGCGACGAGTTGAATTTGCGAATGATCTCGGCCGTCACCGAGAAGCCGCGGAGCGCGAGGGAGCTTGCGCTCCTCCTGAAGATCCCTGTGTCGCGGACGTACCGGAGGATCAAGAGGCTCGAGGTCGAGGGCATCCTTGGCGTGAAAGACCGCGTGCCGTCGGGGTTCGGGAAGCGAGAGAACCTCTACGAGTCGCGCCTGATAACGTTCGAGATCGTCTACGAGGTCGGGTCCGTGCGCCTGCGCTGTCAGGTCGAGGGGCGCCCGGCGGTGACCGTCGAG
>DATEUP010000005.1:0-3741 GCA_035283065.1 Thermoplasmatota archaeon
GCCCCAAGCCATGGCTCCGCCGGCGCGTCCTCGCCCGATCGAATCCGTCGAGCAACTGTTCACGCCCTCCCCGCCCCCCATCGAGCCAGTCGCTTTGCCGACCCCAACGCCTGAATCCGACCTTGAGGCCGAACTCAAGCAGTGGAACCCCGAAGCGTCGCCCGCGCCCGAAGGCCACAGGGAGCCCGGCCCTGCGCCGGAACCCGAGCTGCTCTACGAACCCGCGCCTCCCACCGAAACGGCGGACCCGGCAACTCTTGAGTCGGCGCCCTCGACGGCGCCCGAGGCCCCGCCGTCTCCCGAGGACAAGCGTCGCGGCTTCCTCCGACGGCGCAAGTGAGGCGCCCCCGCTCACCTTTAATAGGGGGCGTTGGGTTGCTCGCCCTCCGCACCTCAAGCCAGCACGCCCGAGTGGGGTAGTTTGGACATCCTAGTAGCCTGCGGAGCTACAGACCCGGATTCGAATTCCGGCTCGGGCACTCCCCCTCTCCGGGCACATGCGCCCTTCACTTCTTCGCGCCGCTCCGCCCGATTCCAGGGCGCGCACCCACAACCCATCCCCCTACCGCCGCGCCGCGGTAAAGGACGAGGAGCACAAGTTCGAGCGAAGGCGGAGAAAAGAGCGGGAACACGACGAGCGCGAGGAAGCCCACGGCGACTCCGGCGACCTTCACGGGCACGAGGATCTTCGCGGCCCTTGAGCGCACGACTGTGGCCGTGTACAGGCCCCAGGCCACGAGGGACATGAGGAGCGCCACGGGCCGGTCGATGGACGCGATGGCCGGAGAGAATGCGGACACCAGGAGCGCCGCGTACACCGCCGCGTAGGGGACGCTCGCCATGCCGAACGCCGCGCCGATGCGGTGGCTCGAGTAGGCGTAGTAGGCCACGCCCGTCGCGCCCGCGACGACGAGGAGGAGCGTCCACACACCCTCGGGCAGCACAGCCACGCCCTTCGCCTCGGCCCCCGCAGGCCCGCTCGCAACCTTTAACCCGCGCCTTGGGCGTCCCGCGTGACCGCCGGAAGGGGACGAGGGAGCCGACGTGGGACTTGCCGAGTCGCTGGGCGACGCGCTCTCGAGCTTCCTGCCGCCTTGGGCCGTTGTGACGCTGATCTCGCTTATGCCCTTCATCGAAATGCGCGGGGCGGTGCCCATCGCCGTCCTCGTTTACCACTGGGACCTCGGCCTTGCCCTCGCCTTCTGCGGCGCCGTGAGCATCGTCCCGGGCTTCGCCATCGTGTTCTACCTTGAGCGGCTCGAGCCGGGGCTGCGCAAAGTCAGGCTCTTTGACCGCACGCTCGACCGCGCGTTTGCCTGGACGAGGAAGAAGAACGCCGACCCGGCGGAAAAGGCGAAGCGCGACCGCCGCGCGACGCTGCTCCTTGCCCTCCTCGTCGCAGTCCCCGGGCCGGGCACCGGCGCGTGGACCGGCGGACTTGTGTCGTACGTCTTCGAGGTTCCGAAGAGGCGAGCGGCCGCGGCGCTTACCCTCGGGGTCGTCGGCGAGGCGGCGGCGATCGCGGCGCTCGTGCTGCTCTTCCAGTGGTCCGTCGGCGCGCTGCCTTGAGCCCCCCCTTGCGCGCCCAGAGGAAGAAGAGGCCGCCGCCGGCGCCAACCAGGCGCATGTCCTTGAAGCCGGCGGCTTCAATCTCGCGCCGCAAGGCGCCCTTTGTGAAGAACCGCGCCGGCTGCAGCGCGAACTCCAACTGCATCGCAATGACAAGGGCGTTTGATGGGTCGCCGGGCGGCCTCGCCTCATCGATGAGGCCCTCGGCCACGACTAGGTGGCCGCCCACCTTGAGCGCGTCGTGGCACCGTGCGAGGACGCGCGCCGCATGTCCGTCGGCACAGAGAACTTCGCCGACGTACACGACATCAAAGCGCTCGCGGTGCGCCATCGACTCGCCACGCCCCACGGCAAAGGAGACGCGCGCTTCGAGCCCCTCCTTCGCGGTCCGCGCCCGCGCTTCCGCAACGGCCTTGCGGTCCGGGTCGACGCCGAGGAAACGCGTGCGGGGAAACGCGCGGGCGACCCGCAGGTCAAAGGCGCCCGTGCCCGACCCAAGATCGAGGACATTGGCGCCGCGGGCCAGCGCGCGGCGAAGGGGCGGTGCACGCGGGAGCAGCACTTCGAGGAACGCCGTGTGGTCCCACGTCGTGGCCGCGGCGAAGGCCTCCGCGAGATGCCCCTGAGGCCTCCACGCCTGCGGGCCTTCGCGAAACAGGTCGTCGAACGATTCGAAGTCGAGGGAACGCAAGGCGAGGTAGTCCATGTGACCCCCAAGGAATTCCTGCGAGTGCTCGTCCACAAGGAGCGGCCCGAGGCCCCGCCGAAGGCCAAATCGCCCGCCCTTCTTCGAAAGGAGCCCGAAGGCCGAGGCCGCGTCACACCAGAGACCGACCGCGCGGCCGTCGAGTTTCGTTTTCTTGGCAAGCGCGGCGGAGCTGCACGGGGCGCCGGTGCGTGCAAGGGCCGCAAAAAGCCCATGCCTGCGGCCCAAGTGCACGGCCCAAACGACCGAGAAGCCGCGCGAGGCGTCCCAGAAGTCTGACGCGACGAGCGCGGGCCGGCCCCTTGTCATTCCCGCGGCAAACGGGGCGCCCGTACATCAAAGCGCGCTGGCGCGCCGCCTGACTCAGGCCGTGCCCGCGCGCATGAAGAGATCGAGCAGCCCAAGCCCGAAGGGCACGAGGAAGCCGAGCACGACCACGATCGCCTCGACACGTCGGGCCTCGGGCTCGGCCACGACACCGCCGACGGCGCCGATGAAGAAGCCGGCACCCTTGAAGGCGAGCACGCCTGCTGCGAAGGCAGCCGCCGCCACGATTGGATTGCCGACCCCAACCGAGGGCGGCCACGCGAGGACCGTGATCCCGGCGAAGGCGGCGCCGGCCATCCACTCCGTCCTCGAGGCGGGCCACTCGAAGCGCGCCCCTGCGACGAGCACGAGGAGCGCGGGGAGCAAAGGCAGCGGCAGCCATGTGCGCAGGTCGCCCGCCAGCCCGAGCCGCAGCGCGAAGCCGTACCACAAGAGCGCGTAAACGGCCGTCGCGAGCGCGACACTCGCCACGGCCGTGCTTTTGCGGCCGTCAAAGAGGCCCGCAAGGCTTGCGGCGAGGCCGCCCCACAGGGCCGCGAGCGGCACGAAAACAAGGTTGGCCCGTTCAATGTGCCACGCTTCGTAGATCCGGAAGGTGTGCGCCGCGCCCGGCTGGGCTTGGATGACCGGAAGACCAGCGATGGCCGCAAGGGTTGTGTCCGTCGAATAGACGAGGAAGGGCAGGAGGAAGGCGTAGAGGGAGAATGCCAAAGCAAGCACCGCGAGCAAGGCCGCCTCCAGGGGGCCCAGGGGGGCGCGGGCCGCAAGGGCAAGGCGCGCACTTCCAAACCCTAGCACCGCCACAAGAAGCCCCCACCCGAACATCGCATGGGGCGCCGAAAGCCGCGTCTCGTCCACGCCGAACGCGCCGTGCCAGAGCTCGTCGAGGAGCCCGGAGGTAAGCACGACAAGAAGCCCGCCGGCCAGGAAAAGGAGCGCCGGCGGGAGGGCGCGGCCCGAGGGCGCCCCCGCGTCGCCTCGACTGAAGGTCGCGCGCAGTTTCCCGTCGAAGAGGATTGACGCGACTAGCGCCATCGAAGCGGCCGCAAGCCCGTAGATAAAGAGGTGCGGCGGTGAGAAGAAGCTCTCGAAGGCATGGTCGAGGTGCCAAAGCATGTCCCACGGGCCGCCGACGAGCG
>DATEUP010000006.1:0-4938 GCA_035283065.1 Thermoplasmatota archaeon
CCTCGCGGGCCCCGCGGAACGCGGCGCCCGCGCCGGGGCGCGCGGTAAGGACCACGGCCGCCCCTTGAGTCGCCACGGCAAGCTCGAGTGCCGTGCGCGCGACGGTCGCGGCCCCCTCCGCTTCCGCGCGGCCGAGGACCAGACGCAAAGCGACCCCGTCGGCGACGAAGTCCTTGAGGCCCTCGGTGAGGGGGGCGCGGCGCCGCGGCGTTGCCATAGGCTCCGTTTGACCCGCGGGGGCCTATTTGAGGGTTCTCGGTAAGGCCCCGCGGCGCGAAGGGCGGCCTGGCCCGCGGGGGAAGCCTTATCGCGCGCGCGCCTCGTGCCCGAAAGGACACGATGCGCCGACCCCGCACGCGACCGGCGCGCGCCCTCCCCCTCTTTGCCCAAGTCGCGCTGGCCCTGCTCGTCGTTGCAGCCCTGCCCGGGCGCGCCGATCTCACGATCCTCTCTGAGCCGCTGACTTACACGGGCGCCTCGTTCGTGGCCGAGGCTAACGCGAGCGACCCCCAAAGCGTGGTCCTTTTCGAGTGGGACTTTACGGGCGACGGCACCACGGACGTGAACCGAACGGACGGGCCCGAGGCCGCCTTCGTCTACGACGTCCCGAAGCCCGACTACGAGGTTTCGGTGACCGTGACGCGCTGGCTCAACGGGTCGCTCGTCGTCGAGCGCGCGAGCCGCCTCGTCGCCGTCCTCAACGGCACGCCGTCGGTCAGCCTCGATGCGCCTGACCGGCTCGTGGCGGACGTGCCCCTGACGTTTTCCGCGCGGGCAAGCGACCCGGACCCATCGCCGGGCGGCGAGCCCTTCGAGTACCGGTGGACGATCGACGGCCAGGCGTTGCCCGCCTCCGGCGCGCAGGCCCAGATCACTGTCGCGTCGTCAGGCAGCCACGAGGTGGCCGTCGAGGTCACCGACGCGGAAGGCCTCACGAACCGGTCGAGCCTCCGCGTGGAATTCTCGTCCCCCGGTCTCTTTGAAGGGCGCTCGGGCGCCGTGCTCCTCGGCCTGCTCGTCGCGCTTTCTGCGCTCGGCTTGGGGCTCCCGCTCGTCGTCGCGCGCTGCAGGGAGCGGGCCCGGGCGAAGGCTGCGGACGCCGCCAAGCTCCTCCGGGCCGTCGAGGAGCCGGCGGCCGCACGCGCAAAGGTGCCGCCAGGCAAGTCGCCCTTTGCGGCTTCTTCAGACCCGGGCCCACCGGCGGGCCCGCGGATTGCCGTGGGGGGCCAGCCCTTGGCGGTCCTCAAGACCCGCGAGTGCCCCGAGTGCCACAACGCCATCGACGCCGCCGTCGTCGAGTGCCCCTATTGCAGGGCCAAGAAGCAAGCCGAGGCGCTCGAGGAGGTCCTCGAGGGCGGCCGCTTCGCGGGCCTCGACCTTAGCGAGGCGCGCGCCCTCCTCCAACGCGCCCGCCGCGAGCGCCACCTCCTGAGGCTCGACGAGCACGAACGCCTCCTCGCGCAGGCGCAGGCGGCTTCAGACAAGGCCCTCGATGAGCGCGCACGGGCTGCGGAGTGGCTCGCCCGCGCCGGCGAGGCGCTCGAGCGAGCGCGTGCCGAAGACCCCTCGGGCGGGGAGCGCACGGAGCGTGCCGGCTCGTACCTCAAGCTCGCGGAGTCCTTGGCGGGCGCCAGGCAGTTCGGGAAGGCCGCAAGGCACGCGCAGCGGGCCGCGGAGATCCTCTCGGAGGCGCGGGCGGAGGGCGAAGGCGACCGCTGCCACGCGTGCGGAGGGGCGATCGCGGCCGCGCGGCTCGAGCAGGCGCAGGCCTGCCCCCACTGCGGCGCGGAGATCCGCGCCGGAGGAGGCGCCGAGTCGCCGGGCCCCGGCGCCGATGAACTCGAGTCCGCAGTCCGCGACAAGGTCCGCGCGATCCGCGAGGAAGTCGCCTCGCGCCGCGCTGAGCTTGACGCCGAGGCCTTCAAGCTCGTCGAACTCGCCGAGCACTATGAGCGCGGTGCGGAGTGGGCCCAGGCGCTTGAGGTCCTCGATGCCCTCAAGGAAAAGCTCGAACGTACGCGCGTCGACCCGGGGGACCCGCCCCCCGCCGACCCGCCCCCGGCAGGCGGCCGACCCCCTGGCGACCTGCCGTAGTCCCCCCTTCAGGGCGGCCGCCGCCCCCGGCGCGGCCCCGAACCGGACCGCCCAAGGCCGCCGAAACCTTTCTAAGCGGCGCACCTGAGTTCGCCCCGGCAGGGGTCCGAGGGTGGCTGAGCGCTCCCCAGGTCAGAGGGACGAGAAAGACGCACCCGGCCAGCGCGCGTTCGAGATGGAGTTCGGGCGGATCGCCGCGGGAATCATGATTGCCGACAACGACCCGGGCGTGCGCGAGGCCGCCCACGCGATTTCGAAGGCCCGCCAAGCCGCCGAGATGGGCGACTACATCAGCGCCATTCGGCTGCTCGGCAACGTGAAGGTCACCGTCACGGAGGCCAACGCCCCCACGCTCGGCGCGGGGGTGAGGCCCGAGGACGTCGAGCAGGCGCTTGGCGACCTCCGGCGCGCCTTGAAGCGCCACGGCGGCGGGCCTTCGCTTGAACCGGTCCGGTCCCTTTGCCGCGCGGCCCGCGACGAGGCGGCCGAAGGCCACTGGCAAGCGGCTTGGGCGCTCATCGACGAGGCCGACGCGCGGCTCGCCGAGGCGCTCGCGTCGAAAGGTTCTCCTTAGGGCGGGGCGCTCCCTTCCCCGGGCGGCGGCTGTGAGCAAGAAGCTGACGAGGCTGCCAGGCGACGAGCCCGCACCCGAGGTCGGGCGCGGCAAGCGGCTCCTTGCGCTGCGCCCCCGGCGAACCGTCGAAACCTGGAAGGTCGATCCCGAAACGGGCCTCATCGTCGTGACCCACCCGAAGGCCCTTGGCCCCGTCGAGGCGCGGCTTGCGCGCGCCCTTCGCGGCTCGCCAACCTTGAACCGCCAGCTCGACGAGTTCGGGTCGGAAATCTGGCTCCTTTGCGACGGCGCGCACACGGTCGAAGAGATCGCCCGGGTGCTGGACGCCCGCTTCCACGAGCGCTTCGAGCCCGCGTTGCCGCGCACGCTGAAGTTCATCGCGGCCCTCGCGGAGAGGCGCCTTGTCACCGTCGAGAATTCCCGCGAGGGCCCCCGGGGGGCGCCGTCGCCTTGAAGGTGCGCCTGCCAGAAGGCGCCGCGCGCGCGCCGCCCCGCAAGAAGGGGAGACCGGACCGCGGGCCCTTGCGGTGCCCCACGTGCGGCTCGACCGAACTCGTGCCCGAGCTCGCCTTCATCGCCGGCGCGCGCTACCACTGCAAGGCCTGCGACTTCCGCGGCGCGCTTGCCGTGAGCGGGCTCAGCCCTCGAAGCGCGCCGCCCGAGGAGGGACCGCCTTGAGCGGCGCTCGCCGCAAGGTCATGGTCGTCCCCCTGCGGATGGCGAGCGACTGGGAGGTCCTCGTGCTTCGCCGGCCGCCCTCGAAGGGCAGCGTGTGGGCCCCTGTGACGGGGAACCTCGATGAGGGGGAGAGCGACAAGGAGGCCGCCTCCCGTGAGCTCGAGGAGGAGACGGGGCTCGGGCGCCTCAGCGCGCTCCACGAGGTCGGGCACACGAACCGGTTCGAGAAGGAGGTCCACGGCGCGCTCGTGCGCTTCGAAGAAACTCTCTGGGCGGCGGTCGTGCCGCTCGGGGCGCCCGTGGCGCTGAGCCCTGAGCACGTCGACTTCCGGTGGGTCGCGGGCGCACAAGCCGTCGAGATGGTCGCGCACGACGGGTGCAAGGAGGGGGTCCGCCTTGCGCTTGCAGCGGTCGAGAAGCGGCTGCGCTAACCGCCGGACTCGCGGCCCTGCGCGGGGTCTTTGGCCTCGGCGCCGATAAGCTCCCAGAGCTTGTCGTAGCTCTTCGGGAAGCTCGGCAGGAACGTGAGCTGGCGCGGCACGGGGTAGCGGATCCCCGCCTTGTGCGTCTCCTCGAGCCCCTTGGCGATCGAATCGACGGCGCTCCAGGGCGCGGAAAACCCCATCTCGCTGTCCTCGACCATCCCGAACACCCGGTCGCCGTTGCAGGGCAGCACGTAGGCCGGCTTGCCCGTGAGCATCGCGCGCTCCACGAGGTCGGCGCAGTCGAGCCGCCCCTCGGCCGAGGACTCCATGCGCCCGCCCGATTCCCAGAGGGAGGCGCTCACAAGCCGCATGACCTGCGCGGAGTTGCCGTAGAAGGCGAAGACGTCCGGCGCGAAGTCCGCGCGCTCGAGCGAGGCGACGAGGAAGCCCTGGTACGCGCCGGGGGAAAACCGGGGCACGGCCGCCTCCATCTTCGCGCCGGCCTCTTTCGTCTTCGTGTAGAAGTTCTCGCAGAGGTTCCCGTCGACATAGTACGGGTGCATCCCCTCAAACCCCATCGCTACGGCGCCGAGGATGCAGGCCTGGTCCTCGCGGCCCATGTAGACCGTCCAGCCGACCTGGCGCGCGACGGCGATCGCCTGGCAGATCGTGATCGGGTGCTTGAAGTCCCTCAAGGGGCGCTTCGCCTTTTCCGGCACGCCCTCGCCGTGGCGCACCATCCGGATCGCGAGCGGGTGGTTGTACGGCCGCACGAACTTCGTGAGCACATCGGCAAAGGTGCGGGCGTCCAGGCAGGCTCCCCAAATGCCGATGACGCGCCCTGGCAAAGAGCGTTTGGGGGGCCCTTGCGAGAGGGCCAGGCGGCCCTGCCGCCTGCCTCTTTTTATCCCTCGCGGCCCGTCGCCCGGCCGATGATCGGCCGCCTCATCGTCGCGAACCGGGGCGAAATCGCCGTCCGCGTGTTCCGCGCGGCGCGCGAGCTCGGGATCGAGACCGTCGGCGTCTTCCCCCGCGGGGACGCGGGGGCCGCGCACCTCAAGCACTGCGCGCGCGTCGAGCGCCTCGAGGGGGACGACCCCCGTGCCGCGTACCTCGACATCGAGGGGGTCGTGGCTGCCGCGCGCCGCGCCGGCGCGGACGCGCTGC
>DATEUP010000007.1:0-18566 GCA_035283065.1 Thermoplasmatota archaeon
ACGCCGATGAGGCGAGGATGTTCAAGTGGAAGGAGCGGTCGGGCGACTTCCACCGCCGCAAGGTGCAGGCCTTCTGCTTCCTCGCGGAGAAGCACGGGGTGGGGCTGGCGGCCGTTGAGCGTTGATCGGTTGCGGCCGTCTGGCAGAGCGTTAAATACTTGCCTGGCCCGATGGCGCCATGTGAAGCAACCGCGGACCTTTCACCTTGTCGTGGAGCGAGACGAGGACGGCTTCTACGTGGCTTCCGTTCCCGAGTTGCCAGGCTGCCACACGCAGGCGCCTGACCTCGAGACGCTTGAGGACCGGGCGCGAGAGGCCATCGAACTTTACTTGGACAGTGTCCCGGCGGCCCGTGGTCGCACGCGTGTGCCGCGTTTCGTGGGCGTTCACACTGTCGAGGTCTGAGAGCATCGCGCGGCGGCCCTTAGGATCCCAGGGGGCACTTGGTTGGCGAAGCTGACGCCGATCAAGCCGAGAAACCTGCTACGAATCCTGCGCGGACTTGGATTCGAGCTCGATCATCAGAAAGGGAGCCACACGATCTGGAAACATGCCGACGGACGGCTGACGGTCGTACCCGTCCATGGCAACGAGGAGATCCGGCGGGGCCTGCTTCGAAAAATTCTCGACGACATTGGGCTTTCGCCCGACGAGTTCGAGAAAATGCGTTAGCCGGGAACGATGGGCGTGTCTATCGAGGGTCGGCCCCTTTGGGGGCCTTCCAGTTTTGCAGCGCCCTCAGGTACACCTTGAGAAAGATCTCCGCCTGCTCCTTGGCGTCGTCGAGCGCGTTGTGCGAGTGGGGCCGCCCTGAAAGGAACGTGCGGTCGAAGTTGCGCTTGGACGTCTGGCCCCACCGCGGCAGCCCGAGCGCGCCCATGTAGAGGGCCTTGATGTCAAGCCCCGAGATCCCGAAGGGGTTCTTGCCCAAGAAATGGTGGAAGTACCAATTCACGAACTGCCAGTCGAAGGTCGCGTTGAAGCAGACGGCGACGGGCCGGCGCCCTCGCCCGGCGGCCGCGTTGGCCCATTCGGCGAATTCCCGCATCGCCGTTGCGGGGTCAGCCCCCTCGGCCTTGAGCTTCGCGCGGTCGAGCTTCGAGACCGCAGCGGCCTCCGGGACAAAGCGGTCCGTGATCGGCTTGAGTTCCCGGTAGAATGTGCGGTCAAGCGCCGGCTCGGCCACGACTGCGCCGAGGGACGACATCGAGAAGTCGCCGGGGACCGGGCCGTCGGCCTCGACGTCGATCGAGATGAACACATCGGCTGGGGCGTCCACGGGTACCGCGTCGGGGCAAACGGCCCACCGGGTCAAACACTTTTTCTCAGGGCGCCACGCGTCGGACTCACGGAAGGGCGCCCGCGACCACGCGCCCGCCCTTGAGGACCGCCGTGCGGTTCCTCTGGAGCGCCCGGATGTCCCTCAGCGGGTTGCGCGAGACCACGAGGAGGTCGGCAAACGCGCCCGGGGCGATAGCGCCCAGCTCGCCCTTGCGCCCGAGGAGTTCCGCGGCATTCTCCGTGGCGGTTCCAAGGGCATCGGCGGGCTTCATGCCGCACCGGACGTAGAGCTCGACCTCCTTCGCGTTGTCCCCGTGGAAGTTGAAGGGCGTGCCGGCGTCCGTGCCCATCGCGACGCGCACGCCGTGCTTGAGGGCAAGCCGCCAGGTTTCCTCGATCGCCCCCTCCGCTTCGCGCGCCTTCTTCACGGCGAACTCGGGCATCCCGTGCTCGACGCCTTTCGTGCGCATGTCGTCGAGCGCCTTCATCGTGGGGACCCAGAACACGCCTTTCTGGGCGAGGCGCCGCGCGCACTCTTCGTCCATGAACGTCCCATGCTCGACCGAGGCGCAGCCCGCCTCGGCCGCGTTCAGGATCCCTTCCGCGCCGTGCGCGTGGGCCGAGACGGGCCGCTGGGCGCGGCCGGCCTCCTCGACGATGACCTCGATCTCTTCCTTCACGAGCTGGGCGGCCCGGTGGTTCGCGCCGGGCGTGAGGACGCCGCCGGTCGCGATGACTTTGATTGAGTCGCAGCCCATCTTCATCTGGAGGCGCGCGGCCTTTCGCGCCTCGTGGGGCCCGTCGATCTCGTGGCCCATGAAGTGGCAGTGCCCGCCCGTCATCGTGAGCCACTCGCCGGCTGCAAAGGTGCGGGGGCCCTCGACCCACCCGCGGTTGATCGCGTCGCGGATCGCGATGTTCACGAAGTTGCGCGAGCCGTTGTCGCGCACGGACGTGATCCCGCCCTTGAGCGCCGAGGCGGCGAGCGAGGTCCCGAGGACCGCGAGTTCCGTGTCGGAGCGTTTCGTGATGACCTGGGGGTCCGCGTCGCCATCCAGGACAAAGTGCGTGTGGCAGTCGATGAGGCCAGGCGTGAGGAACGCGCCCGAAAGGTCGACGACCACGTCGCCCTTCGAGGGCGAGACGCGGCCGACTTCGAGGATCCGTTCGCCCGCGATTGCGATGTCCGCGCGGCGCGCGCCGCCTGCGGTCACGACCGTGGCGCCTACAAGGACGAGGCCCTGCGCGCGCCTTCCGCCCACGCGCTTGCCTCACGCCGGGGCAGGGGCTTGCCGCGAATAAGGGCTTGCACGGCAAGCGCACGCCAAACCTTTATGCGCGCGCAGGGCGCAAAAGTCGCGCGCGAGAAGCGCGAGGGAGGAAGCGCGCTTTCCCATGGCCGGCCGACCGATCTACATCGAGACCGACGGGAAGGTCTTCCTCGAAAAACGCGAGGACCGGCTCGACCTGCCCACGGAGGCGAGCCGCCTGCCCTTCCGCGTCGAGACCCGCCCGGGCTTTAGGGCGCTCGGGGCCGAGGTCCTTTTCGGCCGACCTCTCCTCGACCGCCACCCCGAGGAGTGGATGGACAAGGAGCGCGCGGTTTCCTCCGACTCGGTCACCCCGCTTGCGCGTGCCGCGGTCCTCCAGTCCATGCACCGGCTCGTCACGAACGCCGTGATCCTTGACGGGGAGGGCCGCGTGCTCATGGCCAGGGCGAACCGCGGGGTCGCGGCGGGCTGGTGGAACCTGCCGGGCGGGTTCGTCGAGTGGGATGAGCACCCCGAGGCCTGCGTGAAACGCGAGCTTGCCGAGGAGCTCGGCGTGGAGCCCGTGAGCGTGTCCCTGCTCCTCGTCTCGGCGCACAAGTTCGAGCGCTCGGCCTACTTCATGGTGTGTTTCGTCTACCTCGTCGCCCTCAAGTCGAACCTGCTCCGGCTCGACCGCTCCGAGCTCGACGAAGCCGCTTGGATGCCGCAGGAGGAAGCGGAGGCCCAGACCCGCAACCCCTTTGCCAAGGAGGCCTTCGCGCTCCTAAAGAGCCGGGCGCCGCGCCCGAAGAAATTATGACTGCCTGCAAGTCACGGGCGTTTGCCTTAAATGGGCAGAGCGGCTTTTTCTGCGTACCATGGCGCACAAAGTCGTGATCATAGGGTCGGGGCCCGCGGGCCTTACGGCGGCGATTTACGCAGCGAGGGCGAACCTCGAGCCCCTTTGCATCGAAGGCGTCCCGTGGGGCGGGCAGCTCCAGCTTACGACGGAGGTTGAGAACTACCCGGGGTTCCCGAAGGGCCTCCTTGGGCCCGAGATGATGCAGCTCTTCCGCGACCAGGCGGAGCGCTTCGGCACGAAGTTCCTAACGGCGAATGTCGAGAAGGTCGACTTCTCGAAGCGTCCCTTCAAGCTCTGGGCTGATGACAACCTCATCGAGGCGCAGGCCGTGGTCGTCGCGACCGGTGCCTCGGCGATGTGGCTCGACATCCCGTCGGAGACGCGGCTGCGGGGCCACGGCGTTTCGGCCTGCGCGACCTGCGACGGCTTTTTCTTCAAAGCCAAGGACGTGGCGGTGATCGGCGGCGGCGACACCGCAATGGAGGAGGCGACCTTCCTCACGAAGTTCGCCTCGACGGTGACGATCATCCACCGGCGCGACAAGTTGCGCGCCTCGAAGTTCATGCAGAAGCGCGCGATGGAGAACCCGAAGATCAAGTTCCGGTGGAACGCGGTGGTCACCGAGGTCTTGGGGACCCAGAAGGTCGAGGGGCTGCGCATCAAAGACACGGTTACGGGAAAGGAAGACACGATGAAGGCCGAGGGCCTCTTCCTCGCAATCGGGCACAGGCCGAACACGGATTTCTTGCGGGGCGCGCTGGAGATGGACGACCTTGGCTACCTCAAGATCCAGGACAACACGAAGAGCTCCGTGGAGGGCGTCTTCATCGCCGGCGATGTCTTCGACAAGCGCTACAGGCAGGCGATCACCGCGGCGGGCTCCGGCTGCCAGGCGGCGATCGATGCGGAGCGGTGGCTCGAGCAGCAGCACGCGGGGCCCTGACATGCCGGGGCGCGCAGTGCGCGCGACGCTCGTGTACGACACGGACTGCTCGACCTGCTCGCGCTTCGCCGGCGCGGTGCGCGCGCTCGACCGTGCCGGCCGGATCCGCCTCGTCTCGATGCACGACGGCGAGGTGGAAAGGCGGCTGCGCCCCGAGCTTGGCGAGGCCTTCGACCACGCGTTCCACTTGGTCCTCGAGCCGGGGGGCCAGGTCCTCTCGGGCGAGGCCGCGCTCCACGACCTCGCGCGGCTCCTCCCGGCCGTGCGCCCGTTCGCGGAGGTCATCTTCGGTTTGCCGGGTTTGCGGCGCCTGCCGGGGGCGCTCTACTGGTGGGCCGCGCGCGGGCGCACCTGCGACCCGGGCAGGGCTCGGCAGCGGACGGTGTGAAAAGGATTATCGCCGCCGCGGGGATGGCGCGCTCGTGCGGGCGCGATTCGTCGGGGCCACCCTGCTCTTGGCGCTCGGGGCTTTCGGTCTCGCGCAGGGCGCCGAGGAGGGCGAGGGGGGAGCGTTCCTCGCGCTCCCGCTCGACGTGGGATTCGCCTACCCCCCGGACGGCTCGGGCTTTGCGGGCCCCAACCTGACCGCCGTGGTGGATGCCGAAGGGGACTCGGTGGCCTTCTTCTCGGACGACTTCCGCAACGGCACGTTGGTGAACGCGACGCTTGACGCTTCGGGGGTCGCGCCGAACGCCTCGGCCGGCGCTGGCGAGTCGAGCTACGCCTCGCCGATCTTCCTGCTGCCGGCAGACGACACGGGCATCGAATGGAGCCAGTCGCTCGAGTTCCTGACTTCGGGCAGTTCCGCGAACTTCACCGTCCTGCTGAAAATCGACGTGCGCTTCGGCGACCGGACTGACGGGCGCAATTGGAGCGCGTGGGTTCAGGCGACGACGGCCGGGGAGTTCGGCACGCCGGTGGGGACGGCAAACGAATCGCTGCGCCAGCGCCCGGCGCTGCAGTACCGGTTCACCTTCCTCGACCCGGGCAACGCCTCGAACCCGCACCTGTCCCAGATGGAGGTCTGGTTCCTCGTGCACATCCGCCTCGTCGAGGCACGGCTCCAGACGGGCAACTGGACGGTCCTTGGCGCGGCCGAGGGCCGCTACAACTTCTCCGTCGTCTTGCCGCCGGGGGACTCCTTCCTCGAAGCGCGAGTGACCGACGCGCTCGGGGCGACAAAGCAGGCGCGCGCGAACGTGACCTACGACACGGTGCGCCCGTCCATCGTTTCAGCGCCTGTAAGCGGGGCGTCGATCCCGCCCGACCAATCCGCAGCGATTGTCTTTAGCGAGGGGATTGACGCGGCATCCGCCTCCGTGCATGTTTCCGTTGTGGCGCAGTTCCCGGTCGACCTCGTCTGGAGCGCGGACAACACGACGCTCTTCGTGAGCGCGCAAGAATCGGGCCGCCGGGGACCCGTCACCCTTTCGTTCGGCCCGAGGCTGCGCGACCGTGTGGGCAACGAACTCGGCGAGGCGCTCTCCTACACGTACGAGATGGGCAAGGCGCCCCAGGCGGCTGCCGACATCACGCCCCTCATCGTGGCGCTCCTTGCGCTGATCGGAGGCGTGGCGCTCGTGGTCCTCCTGCTCTCGAGCCGCGCCAAGGCACGCAAGGAGGCCTACGCGAAGGCTGTAATCGACCAGCTTGCAGGGGGCGGCCCGCCCCCGCCGCCCGAGTGACGCGAAAGGGCGGCGCCGGGGCCCCTTGCAGGGGTAGGGCTCCCTCTTTAATTACCGGGCCACATTGCGCGGAACACGCCGGAGGGCCCCTCCACAATGGCCGAAAACCGCGTCTCGATCAAGATCGGCGGCGAGGCCGGCTACGGCATCATGACTGCGGGGGCGACCCTTGCCAAGTCCTTCTCGCGCGGCGGCCTCAATGTCCACACGTACTCGGAGTTCCCCTCGCTCATCCGGGGCGGCCACAACACGTACCAGATCTGCGCGGCGCCCGAGCCCGTGTACAGCCACTGGGACAAGATCCAGGTGCTCCTCGCGCTCAACGAAGAGACCATCGCGCTCCACTGGCAGGAGCTCACGCCGGGCGGCGCGGTCATCTACGACAGCCAAAAGGTGCAGCTCAAGCCGGACCTCGTGAGGCGCACCGACGTGCATGTGGCGGGCGTGCCCCTCGAGGCCCTTGCTGAGAAGGCTGGCGGCAAGATCATGATGAACACGGTCTCGGTCGGCGCGGCCCTGTCGATGTGCGACTTCCCCTTCGAGTTCCTCGAGTCGGCGATCCGCGACCAGTTCGCCAAGAGGAAGGAGATCGCCGACCAGAACTCGGCGGCGGCGCGCGCGGGCTACGACCATGTGGGCCAGAACTTCTCGGCGCTGCGGCCCGCGCACGTGAGCCCAGTCCCTGGCGCGCCCCGGCGCATCGTAATTGCGGGAAACGACGCCGTGTGCCTCGGCGCGCTGCGCGCGGGCGTGAAGTTCCACGCGCAGTACCCGATGACCCCGGCCTCCTCGATGCTCCACTTTTTCGCGGCCCAGGAGCGCAACTACAACATGGTCTCGAAGCAGGTGGAGGACGAGATCGCCGCGATCAACTTCGCGATCGGCGCGAACTTCACCGGCGCCCGCGCGATGGCGGGGACCTCGGGAGGCGGGTTTTCGCTCATGGTTGAGGCGCTTGGCATGGCGGGGATGACCGAGGTGCCGCTCGTGATCGTCGAGGTCCAACGGCCGGGCCCGTCCACCGGCATGCCGACCTGGACCGACCAGGGCGACCTCCAGTTCGTAATCCACGCGAGCCAGGGCGAGTTCCCGCGGCTCGTGATCGCGCCGGGCGACCAGGAGGAGCTCTTCTTCGAGACCTTCAACGCGTTCAACTT
This sequence comes from Thermoplasmatota archaeon, assembly GCA_035283065.1. Taxonomy (GTDB): domain Archaea; phylum Thermoplasmatota; class DTKX01; order DTKX01; family DATEUP01; genus DATEUP01. The sequence continues at coordinate 7,179 of DATEUP010000007.1, forward strand.
CGCGGAGCGCTACCAGATGCCGGTGATCGTGCTCTCGGACAAGTACATCGCGGAGGGGATGCGCAGCTACGAGCCGTTCCGCTGGCAGGACCTCAAGGTGGACCGCGGCAAGCTCATCACGGAAGGTGAGGCCCAGGAGCTCTTCAAGAAGGACGGCGGCGACTGGTTCAAGCGTTTCCGCTTCACCGACGACGGGGTCTCGCCGCGGACGCTGCCCGGAATGCGGGGCGGGATGTTCGTCGCGGCGACCGATGAGCACGACGAGACGGGCGAGATCGTCGAGGCGGCCGACAACCGCAAGCAGATGATGTCGAAGCGGATGGGCAAGCTCGAGGTCGTCGCCAAGGAAATCCCGGGCCCGAAGTTCTACGGCCCGAAAGAGGCGGACCTCACGCTCGTCTGCTTCGGGTCGACGAAGGGGACCGTGCTCGAGACGTTCAAGGACTTCGAGCGGAACAACCTGAAGGTGAACATGCTGCACTTCGTTTACATGCACCCCTTCCCGGCCCAGGACGCGGGCAAGAAGCTCGCCACCTGCAAAAAGTGGGCCACGGTGGAGGCGAACTTCACGGGGCAGCTCGAGGCGCTCATCGCGCAGCACACGGGCAAGCGCCCCGCGCACGCCTTCCGGCGGTGGGACGGGCGCCCCTTCTCGCCTGAGTGGCTCTTCTCGAAGGTCGAGGAGGTGCTCTGATGGCCGCGACGACGAAGGAGCTCACGACGGCCCTCAAGCCCGACTGGTGCCCCGGCTGCGGGGACTTCGCGATCCTGAACGGGCTCAAGGCGGCGGTCTCGGAGGCGGGGCTTGAGCCCCACAATACGCTCGTGGTCTCGGGGATTGGCTGCTCGTCGAAGTTGCCGCACTGGATCAAGTGCTACGGGTTCCACACGCTGCACGGGCGCTCCTTGCCGGTCGCGCAGGGCGCGCGGATGGCGAACCACGAGATGAACATCATCGTGATCTCGGGCGACGGGGACGGGTACGGCATCGGGATGGGGCACCTCATGCACGCGATGCGCCGCAACATGCGGATGTCGGTCATCGTGCACAACAACCAGACCTACGGGCTCACGACGGGGCAGACCTCCCCCACGTCGGACCTCGGCTACAAGTCGAAGTCGACCCCGATGGGGAACGTCGAGGTGCCGGTGAACCCGATGGCCCTTGGCATCGTGGGCGGCGCGACCTTCGTCGCGCGGGCGTTTGCGGGTGATGTGAAGCACATGAAGATGGTCTTCGCGAGAGCCTTCAAGCACAACGGGTTCGCGCTCGTCGACGTCTACCAGCCCTGCGTGACCTTCAACAAGGTCAACACGTACGACTTTTTCCGCGAGAAGACCTACAAACTCGAGGACGAGGCGCACAACCCCGCGGACCGGGCAGCAGCGATGGTGCGCGCGATGGACCACGAGCGCCTGGCGATCGGGGTCTTCTACGAAGAGGCGCGGCCGACGTACGAGGGGATGCACCCGGCGCTCGTCGCGGGGCCCCTCGTGCGCCACGACATCTCGAACGTCGACCTCACGAAGGCGCTCGAGGATTTTTACTGAAGGAGCGGCTCCCCGTGGCGAAGAAGGACGAGAACTCGGACGCTTACGGCGAGGGCCACGCGATCGACATCGTGAAGGCGAACGACTACGTGAACAAGCTCGCCAAGGACGAGGACGACCTCCAGCTCTCGATCCGCAAGTACTGCCGCCAGATGGGGCTGCCGAACATCAACCCCGAAGAGGGCCGCGCGCTCGGCATGCTGATCCAGGTCGCGGGCGCCAAGCGCGCGCTCGAGATCGGGATGTGCTCGGGCTACAGCGCGATATGGCTTGCGCGTGCTCTCCCGGCAGACGGCGTGCTGGAGTGCATCGAGATGGACAGGGGGCACGTGCAGCTGGCGCAGGAGAACTTTCGCAAGGCGAATGTCGACAAGAAGGTGAAGGTGCACCACGGCAAGGCCCTCGATGTGTTGCCCGCGCTTCCAGAGAAGGCCTTCGACTTCATCTTCATCGACGCGGAGAAGTCCGAGTACTCGGACTACCTGCGCGAGGCGCTGCGCCTCTCCCACAAGGGGACGCTGATCTGCGCGGACAACATGTTCTGGCAGGGGAAGGTCTTCGCCGACGAGGTCGACGACGACACCGAGGCGATCAAGTATTTCCAGAAGCAGATCTTCTCGAACCAGCGCCTCAAATCGAACATCCTGCCGCTGTCGGACGGCGTGAGCTGGAGCATTGTGCGGTCGTGACCGGCGGCCTTTCGGGACCGGCGCAGGAAACAACCATAACCCGCCCTCGCGCTGGGGCGGCAGGCGTTCCCCATGCAGCAGGTAGAGGACAAGCGGTACAAGCTCTTCATCGGCAACTCGTGGGAGCCTTCGTCGGACGGGGCCGAAACGGAGGTGCGCGACCCCTCGACGAACGAGGTCATCGCGCACGCCGCCGCCGCAACGCGCGAGGACGTCCGGAAAGCCGTGGACGCCGCCTTGACGGCATTCCACGGCGCGTGGGGCCAGCTTGGCGCGGCGGAGCGGGGCAAGGCGCTTTTCAAGTGGGCCGCTGAGCTTGGGGCGCGCCGCGACGCGATCGCGGAAACCGAGACGCGGAACCAAGGCAAACCGCTGCGCGAAGCGCGGGCGGACATCGCCTTCGCGGTCCAGACGCTCGAGTACTACGCGGGGCTCTCGGACAAGATCGAGGGCGCGACGATCCCCGTGCCCGGGCCGCGCTTCAACTACACGCTGCGCGAGCCTTTCGGAGTCACCGCCCACGTGGCGCCGTGGAACTACCCGTTCCAGCTAGCAATGCGCAGCCTCGCGCCCGCGCTCGCCGCGGGCAACACGGCGGTCCTCAAGCCCGCCTCGCTAACGCCCCTCTCGTCGATCGCGATGGCCGAGGCCGCGGTGGCGGCGGGCCTGCCGGCCGGCACTTTCAACGTGATTACGGGGTCGGGCGCCTCTGCCGGCGACGCGTTGATCAAGGACCCGCGGGTCGCGGCGCTCGCGTTCACGGGGTCCGTGACCACGGGCCTGCAGGTCGCGGCCGCGGCGGCCGCGAAGGTCGTGCCGGCCACGCTCGAACTTGGCGGCAAGTCGCCGAACATTGTGTTCGAGGACGCCGAGGTAGCCGCTGCGATCAAGGGCGTCATCAACGGGATCTTCCTGAATGCGGGCCAGATGTGCTGGGCCGGGTCGCGCCTGCTTGTGCACGAGAGCATCGCCCCGACGTTCCTGTCGACCCTCAAGGCCGAAGCGGAGAAGCTCGCGATCGGCCCGGGCCTCGACAAGGCGACGCGCTTGGGCCCGCTCGTTTCCCGAGAGCACAGAGCGACCGTCGAGCAATACATCGAAAAGGGCAAGCACGAAGCCAAACTGCTTACGGGCGGCCACGAGCCGAAGGACCCCGCGCTTTCGAAGGGCAACTACCTTGCGCCAACGATCTTCACGGAGGTGCCGCGGGGCGCCACGATCTCTCGCGAGGAGATCTTTGGCCCGGTGCTCACCGCGTTCATCTTCAAAGATGAGAAGGAGGCGCTCGAGATTGCCAACGACACGGACTTCGGGCTCTACTCGGGCGTCTGGACGAAGAGCCTGGGGCGCGCGCACCGGGTCGCGGCGAAACTGCAGGCAGGGATGGTGGCCGTGAACGAGTACCCGGTGACCTTCCCGCAGTCGCCCTTTGGCGGCTACAAGATGTCGGGCGTGGGCCACGAGCAGGGCCAGGACGCGGTCTACGGGTACACGCGACTCAAGAACGTGACGATGCGCTTGGATTGACTGGCCGCTGGCCTCTCAGCCTGCGCATGGTCTCCTGGGCTTCGAGCTGCATTTCCACCGTAACGTTCCCCTTGACGCCATGGTTGAGGAGGACCTCCATCATGTCGCGTTTCGTGGCATGCGCGAGCCGAGCGGCCTCGCCCAAGCTGACTTCACCCCTCCTGTAGAGTTCGACGGCATAGTGTTCTCCTCCAAGCGCTATCAACTGGCGAATGGCCGTCGATTCATCAACACGCTCCCTGCGAGCCCGTTCCCTCACGGTCCGGACGATCTCGGCGGGCAGGCGCACGCTCTTCACGACGTCCATTCAGCGAGCCTCCATCGAACTCCTTGCAACAAAATACTCTTCGTCGGCGATGTGGGGTGAAAGTTGCTCTAGGAGGCGCAAGCCCTCGGCCTTTGTGAGGGCCCCTTCCTGCACCATGTCCAACAGGAGCGCCGCGGGAGTCAGCATCGGGACCTGCAGGGAGCGCAGCTTCCGGAGGAAGTCGAAGTCGTCGCTTACCACAACATCCGCGCGGGCGGTGAGGTAGAGGCGCAGCGCGTCTTCTTCCCCTGGGGAAAGCTGCATGCTGGCCAAGAGCGACTCGGCCTGTGCGAGGCGCCGCCCCGCCCGCACGGCCACGCGGCCGCCCCAAACATTCTGCTCGATGAGCAGGGCATCGCCATGCCCCCCGGCCTTGCCTTGGTCGATCGCCTCTCGTTGTACGGCCGGCGCGAGGAGGATCTCATGGGCCCGAGAAACGGGTTCCTTGGCCCCGGCCTTGGTCAGCTTGACCATTGCGTCCGTGTCCATTGCGAGCTTCACACTACATAGTTTACATTCAACTACAAGAGGATTCCCTTGAGCCGTCCGCGCGGGCGGGGCCGCCGCCGGCCCGTGCGTCGGTGGACAGGGGTTATTGAAGCCCGGAGGCCGGGGAGTACTTTGATTTGGGAGGCGGCGGTTCGTTGGGCGAGGGAGTCGAGGTGGGAGCGCGAGTCGACAAGGGGCGCGCCAACCTCCTCCTGCGCGTCGACCTCTCCGCGGGCAGCGCCCGGACCGAGCCCGTCCCCGACGAGCTCCACGAACTCTGGGTCGGCGCCAAGGGCCTGGGCGCCTACTACCTGGCCAAAGAACTCGAGCCCGGCATCGACCCGCTTTCACCCGAGAACAAGTTGATCTTCAGCACGGGGCCGTTCCAGGGGACCGGCATCTCGAGCGCGGGCCGGATGGCGGTCATAACGAAGTCGCCGCTCACGGGAATTTTCCTCGACTCGTACATCGGGGGCGACATCGGGCACGCGGTGAAGCGGGCGGGATACGACCTCCTAATCTTCGAGGGCGCGGCGGAAAAGCCCGTCTATGTCCACATCAAGGGCGAGGCGGTGGAGGTCAAGGACGCCTCGGCCCTGTGGGGCAAGACGACGCACGAGACCGAGCGCGAACTCAAGAAAGTGGCAGGGCCCAAAGCTGAAGTCGTTTCGATCGGGCCCGCGGGCGAGCACCTCGTGCGGATCGCCTCGCCGATCACACGGTTCCGGAGGGCGGCAGGTCGCGGCGGGTCGGGCGCCGTGATGGGCTCGAAGCGGCTTAAGGCCGTCGTGGTCGAAGGGACGCTGCCCTTTGCGCCCCACGACCCCAACGCGCTGAAGGCCGACACGATTGGCGCGATCCAGTCGGTCAAGGAGGACCGCCAGAAGGGCGACACCTTCCTGGTCTACGGCACTTCGCAGACGCCGACGTACTCCTCGAAGATCGACCGCCTTCCGACCCGCAACTACCAGTCCGCCGAATTCGAACAAGCCGGAGAAATCCACGGCGAGAAGTTCCACGCGCAGTACAAGATGGAGGGCTCGGCCTGTTGCGCGCCCTGCGTGATCTCGTGTGAGGGGCGCACGGAGGGCGCGCAGCGCGGGGAGAAGCGGACGGAGCGCCCCGAGTACGAGACGATTGCGCTCCTCGGGTCGAACCTAGGGATCGCGGACCGTGAATCGATCATGGACAGCAACGAGCTTTGCAACGCGCTTGGCCTCGACACGATCTCGACGGGGGCCGCGGTCTCCTTCGCGATCGAGTGCTCGCAGAGGGGGCTCATCCCCGAGAAGTACGCCTTCGGGGACCGCCGGGTGCCCGACGAGCTCATCCCCGCCATCGCGCACCGCAAGGGGCTCGGCGACACCCTGGCGGAGGGCGTGCGCCGCGCGGCCGAGATCCTGGGCGGCGAGTCGTGGAAGTGGACGGCGCACGGCAAGGGGCTCGAGCTGCCGGCGTGGGACCCCCGCGGCAAACTGGGGGCGGGGCTCGCCTTCGCGACGGGCGACATCGGCGCGTCGCACATGCGCGACGAGTTCACTTCGAAGAAGCCGCCGCTTGAATCGGCCCTGCCCGTCGTGCCCGACCTTGTGCGCGGGCAAGACTGGCTCGCCGTGCGCGACTCGCTCATCCTCTGCGCGTTTGCGACCGAATACACTGGCGAGGAGCGGATGGCGGCGCTCTACAACTCGATCACGGGGTTTGGCAAGACGAAGGACGAACTCATCGAGAGGGGCCACGCGGTCTGGGACCTCACGCGGGCGTTCAACGTGCGGGAGGGCGTGCGCCGCAAGGACGACACGCTTTCGTGGAGGCTCCTCAACGACCCGCTCCCCTCCGGGAAGGCGAAGGGGGCCGTGTCCTTCGTGAGCGAGGGGGACCGGCAGGCGTGCCTCGACAAGTACTATGAACTCCGCGGCTGGGACGCGGACGGGGTTCCAACGGCTGAAACCGTTAGGCGCTCGCGGCTTCCGATTACGGTGTAGGCGCGGCTCCCTTGAGCACGCCTTGCGTCCGGCAGTGCGGGCAGGTCACGGTGGTCGGCCGTTCCAGCGTCCAGTCGAACTTCTCGCGGCACTTGGGGCAGCGGATGGGCGCGGTCCAGGTGGCCGGCGGCGCCGTGACCGGTGCGGCAACCGGCACCGCGACCGGCGCGACCACGGGTACCGTGACCGGCGAAACCACGGGTACCCTTCCCGGTTCAACGAGGTGCCCGGCCTCCGCCAGGTGGTATGCGGGCGGGGGACCCTTGATCCATGCAGGGCCCGTCTCGACCGAGTCGTGGGGAAGGCCGGCGGGCGTGTGGACGAGGAGCGGCCCTTCCGTGGGCCGCGGGGCGCGAGGCGGGGTTCGGCGGGGGGTTTCAGCGGAGGTTGTGGACAAGGAGGGCCCTCACCACGCCTGCGCCCGGCGGCCAAATCAAACCGGCCTCCCTACACTGCATACTTGGCGGGCGCCCCGCGCTCGCCCGGGGCCCTCCGCGAAGGATTAAATCGCGACCCAAGCTTCAAGGGCGCCATGACGGGGACGACTGGCGTGGGCGAGGTCCCTCCGACGTACGAGGGGTGCGTCGACGAGATCATGCGCATCCGCCAGGAGCTCAACCAGGCCCAGATGTCCGTGATCACGGGCAAGCTGAAGCCCGCCGACTACAAGGCCCTCGAGGTCCAGAGGGTCAACCGGATCCACGAACTGGAGGCGCAGATCGCGAGGCTCCAAGGGATGGTCTGAAACCCTCCGGACGTGCGGGTACGAAAACTGAAAGGTTATCGCCCGTCCGGGGTTCCCTCGGCCGGGGCGTTGCGCGACTGGCCGCCGAACGTGTCCACTGGATGGGCCTTGCGCTTCGCGTTGCGCTCTTCTGCGGCACCGCGCTGCTCGGCGCGGCCGCGCTTGGCGCGCCGAGCCAGGGGGCGACCTTTGTCGTGTCGGGGAACCTCCCGGCCGACACGGCCTGGACTCTCTCGGGGTCGCCCTACACGCTTGAGGGCGACGTCCGCGTGCCGCCCGGGATCCACCTCGAAATCGACGCCGGCGTCACGGTCTACGCCCCGTTTGCAGGCCGCATCATTGTCGAGGGGGACCTCGGGGTGCGGGGGGCGTCCGGCAACGGAGTGACGCTCGCCCCCGGACCTTCCGAGGGCTCATGGGGCGGGATTACCGTGAACGGCACGGGCAACGCGACGATCGCGAACGCGACGATCACGCGCCCCGACACCGGGGTCGCCGTGAACACGACGGGCTTCGTGCTCATCACCGACACGCTGATCCAACGCGTGCTTGACGAAGGCGTCTCGGTCGTGGGCGACTCCGGGGGCGTCGTCCTGCGGGACGTGACGATCCAGCAGGGCGTGACCGCCTTACGGGCCTTTGACGGCCGCTCGAATGTGTCCGCCCTGCGGGTGACGTTCACGCAGATGCTCGAGTGCGTGCTCGTGACAAACGCCTCGAACATCACGCTCAGCGAGTCGCTCATCCGCGTCTGCGGCGGCGCCGCCGTGAACCTCACGCTGGCGGCCGACTTCACGATCGAGAGCTCGACGGTCACCGACTACGGCACCGCGGCGGTCGTGGCGCTCTCGGCCGACCGGCTCCGCGTGAGCGGGAACGCGATCAACGCCACGCTGCCAATCAACAACAAGGCGGGCGTGCGGATCATTGGATGCGCCCTTTGCCTCATCGACAACAACTCGATCACGGCCAACTTCGTGAACGAGACCTTTGTGTTCCTCGAGCCCCCGATGGGGATCCACGACCAGAGCCCGCTTGCGGCCAACACGCTGCAGGGAAACCGCGTCCTGAATTTCCACCTCGGGATCCTCATTGAGGACGCGATCAACCCCCAGCGGATCCTTGGCAATCTTGTGGGGGCCGGGCTCGCCACCGGGCTCGAACTCAAGGACAGCCCCAACCAGACCGTTGCGGACAACGAGATCACCGGGCGCAACTTCTCGTTTGCCGTGAATGTCTCGTCGCCCACCACGCCGTGGTACTACCGCCAGTACCTTACGAACAACACGGTCGACGGGCGGGCGCTCCTCTACCTTATCGACCAGGCGGGCACGGTGGTCGACCTTTCCGGGGTCGCGGTCGTCGGGGTCGTCGACAGCCAGAATGTCACGCTCGCAAACGGCACGCTCGCCCACGGCGTGCCCTCGGCGCTCATCGCGGGCAGCACGGACATCGAGCTTCGCGACACGGCCATCCAGTCGAACGAGACAGGCGTCGCGGTCGTGGGCTCGACCCGCGTCCGGCTCACCGGCCTCACGCTCGAGGGCGGGATCACCTGCATCCGGTTTGAAAACGGGCGCCAAAACAGCGCCTCGGGGGTCAACACCTCCCGGTGCATCCAGGCCGTCCTCTCGCGCGGCTGGGAGGCGGACCTCGTGGTCGAGCGCCTGGCGGTCACGATCAGCGGGCACATCGCGTTCTTCGAAGGGACGAACCTCACGCTCCTCGACTCGACCGTGAGCGGCACATTCGACGTGGGCGCCACGAACGCGCAACTGCGCTACGGCCGGACGGGGCCGGCGGTCCTCGAGCGGGGGAACCCGCAAGACGTGCGCTTCGTGAACGTCCTCTTCGAGGCCGTCGACGTGGGGGGGGAATTCGAGAACACCTCGAACATCACGCTGCGAAACGTCACGGTCCGCCAGGCCACAAGCGGCCTGCTCTTCAAGCAGACGGCGCACGTGCTCATCAACGGGTCATCGCTCTCGGGTTCCGTCTACGGAATCCGGGCGGACGACCTCCGGGACTCGCGGGTCGAAGGGTCGAGCTTCGAGGGCACGGGGTTCCGCGGGGTCCTCTGCGGCGGTTGCACGAACGTGAGCTTCGTGGCGAACCTGTTCGTCGGCAACTCCGTGGGGATCTCGCTCTCCGGCGGCAGCCTCGGCCTCGTGACGCGGAACATCTTCTTCTTCAACGCGCTCCACAGCACGACGGACACGACCGCGCACGCGTGGGACGACGGGGCGGTCGGAAACCTCTGGGACGACTACACGGGGCTCGACAACGACAGCGACGGGATCGGCGACACGCCCTACCCGATCGGTTTCGGGCTCGACTCGGACTTCTTCCCGATCGCGCTCTTTGCCGACCCCGTGGGGCCGAGCGCCGACGCGGGCCCGGACATCGTCGCCTACGAGGACCAGCCCGTGCTCCTCTCGGGCTACCTCTCGACGGACGACGTGGGGATCCGCGCGTACCTCTGGTCGTTCGTCGACCGCGCCGTGAATGTGACGATCCCCGGCCTCTCGACGCGCTACTGGTTCCAGACGCCGGGGACCTACACAGTCACCCTCACGGTGATTGACTGGGGGGGCAACCGCGACACCGACACGCTCACGGTGACCGTCCTTGACCGCACGCCGCCGCACGCGGACGCCGGCGGGAACCGCACGGTGGACGAGGACCGGCCCTTGGCGCTCGACGGGACTCGCACGCTCGACAACGACCCGCGCTTCCCGAACGGCGCGATCTTCACGTGGTACATCACGGATCGCAACGGCTCCTTCGCGGTGCCGGGGGCCGTGGCGACCTGGACGTTCGCCACACCGGGCAACTACACGGTGCTGCTCTACGTCGAGGACGCCTCGGGGTTCTCGGACACGGACACGGCCTTTGTCGTCGTGCGGGACGTGACCCCCCCGCTCGTGCCGCCGCTCGAGGCGCCGCCTGCCACGGAGGACGCACCCTTCCGCGTGTACGGCTCGGCGCCGGCGGACAACGACCCCCTGTGGCCCAAGGGGATGAGGACGTGGTTCGAGCTTTGGCGCGAGGGTGCGCGGATCGACTTCACGAACGCGAGCCCCGCGGTGTTCAATGTCTCGGAGCCCGGGCCTTACACGGTTGTCTTCCTCGTGAGCGACGCGTCGGGGAATGTCGGGTCGGCGAGCGTCCTGTTCGAAGTCGCCGACGTGACGCCCCCGGACCTGCGGGCCTTTGGAGACCGCCAGGGCGAGGTCGGCGAGCCGATCCCCTTCGACATCTCGCTTTCCTCCGACAACGACGCCCGGTTCCCCGAAGGGGCGAATGCGACCTGGACGGTGACGCTTCCCGGCGGGCGTGCGGGCTTTGCCGGGACTTCGACCTCGTATGTTTTCGCCACGATCGGGGACTTCGTCGTGGCGCTCCACCTGCGCGACCGCGCGGGCAACCTCGCGGAGACCTCCTTCAGCGTCCACATCCGGGACTCGCGCCCGCCGGTGATTTCCGTTGCCGGGCCGTTGAGCGTGGAGGCCGGCGAGCTTGCCCTCTTCACGGCACGCGCCTCGGACGCAAGCGACCTCACGGAGTTCATGTGGCTGATCTCGGGGCTTTCGACCCCGCGCTACGGCCGCGACCTCAACTACCGGTTCTTCGAGCCGGGCTCGTACCAGATCACCGTCCATGTCGAGGACACGCTCGGCCACGGCGCGAACGCGAGCCTCACGGTTGCCGTGGCGGACACGCGGCCCCCGACGGTGCGCGTCGAGTTCACGCCGCTGCTCAGGGACGGCCTTGTGAATGTCACGCTGGGGAGCCTCCTGCAGGCGGTATTCCTCGGCGCCGATTCCTCCAGCGCGGTTGTGGTGGAGTGGTCCTGGGGCGACGGCAGCAACTCGACGGGGTCAAGCGCGTCCCACATCTTCGTGGACGTGGGCAACTACACCGTGCGCGTGCGGGCTTCCGACCCTTGGGGCAACGCGAACTCGTCGACGTACCTCGTCCGCGTCGTGGCGTCGCCGCCCGCGACCCCGCCGGGAGGCAACGGCGGCGACCTGCCCACGGGCGCCGCCTTCCCGACGCTTGCGGTCGCGGGGCTCGTGGCGGCCGCCTTGATCG
>DATEUP010000008.1:0-8765 GCA_035283065.1 Thermoplasmatota archaeon
ATGTCGAGGTACTCCGGCACGGACCAGATGGCCGAGGACGATGTCCCGCGGGACACCGCTTTGCCGTAGGCGGAACCGTTGAACTCCGTCCACATTGCCGTCACGACCCCCGCTTCATCGGCAACGCACGTGGGGGAGCCACCACCGAACATAGGATCGATATTGAGGACCTGCGGCGGGGTGAACCCGGTTCCCGGCCTGTAGAACGATGCGGTGGCCAGCGACGGCGTCCCAAATTCGAGCCAAACGGCCGCGCCTGTCCCCGCGCGGTTCAGACAGAGCGAGAGGAACCTGCCCTGGCTCGAACCTGAGGTCGCCTTTGCGGGCTGGCTCCAGCCGGACTCCGGCGAAAAGACGCTGAAGTGCACGTCGGAAGTGGCGCCCGGCGAGTCGCCAATCCACACGGCAAGCGCCCCACCGCCGGGCAGGGCAGCCACTTGGAGGTCTTGGACGCCAAGGCCCGCTTCCGAAAGCCGGAAGGGCGCGCTCCAGCCCGAGGGGAGGGCGGCAGAGGGAGCCGGCAGGACAATCGCGGTCAAGGTAAGGGCGGCAAGGGCGGCAACAAGCTGGGTTCGGGTGCGCATGGTTTTCGGGCTCCGACGGGACTTGCGCGGCCCCAAGGGCCGCAAGGCCCGCGGGCATCGGGGGTGTCTTACTTGTAGGTTCGCGAGGGTTTGGCGACGGCAACCGTTATCGTGCCGTCCCTCGCTGCAGCCTTTCATGGCCCCCAAGGTGGCGCTTTATGGCATGCCGGTCTCGCACTGGTGCGTCTCGGCCGAGCGGATGCTCGCGTTCAAGGGCGTGAAGTTCCGCAACGAGTTCGTGCCCTACCACGACAAGGCCGAACTCATCGAGGCGACGGGTCAGGACTACGTGCCGGCGTTGCTTTGGGATGGCAAGTTCGTCGTGTGGAGCAAGATCCCCGAGTTCCTCGAGAAGCAGGTCAAGGAGCCGAGGCTCTACCCGAGGGGGATGAAAGGCGTCACCAAGGTCATCGAGGACTGGGGCCACCAGGTGCTCGAGGAGAAGGTGTGGCGCACGGTCGTCACGGAAGTGCCGCCGGTGCTGCACACGGACCACGAGCGGTGGGTCTTCGAGGAGATGCAGACTCGCGCGCGGGGGCCATGGCACGTCCTCAAGTCGAGGAAGGCGGAGTTCGAGGCCGACATGCTGAAGCACCTTGCGATGGTCGACGCGATGCTCGAGGGGAAGGAGTGGATCTTCGGCACGCCGAGCGCCGCGGACTTCGGCGTGTACGGGGGGATGTCGCCGCTGCTCACGGTGGGAAGGAAGCCGCCCGGCCGGCTTGTCGGACTGCGCCGATGGGTGGAGCGCATCCGGGCGATGTGAGGCGAAACCCGGGGCGTCGGTGAAGTTCGCGCGTTGCCAGGGCCGTGCACCGGATGGACTTGCGGGGGCGCGACGGCGGCGACGCGGACGCTCGCGCGGACTTGCGCTTTCGCCGGAACAGGGCCCGAGCGGGCGCGCTAACGGACTTCATTTCCCATTGTAACCTCATGCAAATCGCTATAAGCCAATACAACGACACCCGATTCATGTCGACGATGACGACGGTCCAGGTCGACCTGCGCGTCAAAGGGCGCCTCGACGCCCTCAAGATGCATTCGCGGGAGAGCTACAACGAGGTGCTCCAACGGATCCTTGAGGACCTGGAGGAGCTCGACCCGGAGGTTCGGCGCCGCCTTGACAAGATCTCCAAGGACGTGAAAGCGGGCAAGTTCACGACGCACGAAAAGCTCAAACGCGAGTTGGGCCTTTGACGCGCTGCGAAGTTGTCTGGTCGGACCCCGCGAAGGCCGCCTTGCGCAAACTCGATCCGATGGTTCGGCGGCGGATCGTGGCGAAGGTTGAGACGGCGGCAAGCAACCCGGCCCGTTTCGCCGCGCGGCTTGTCGGTTCGCCGTATTGCCGCATAAGGATCGGCGATTGGCGGGTGTTCGTCGACGTGGATGAGGGGGCACGCCGCCTCGTGGTCCTGGACTTGAGCCACCGGCGGTCCGCCTACCGGTAGCGGCCCCGGGGGGAACCTACTGCGCGCCCCGCGTCCAAATGTCGGCGGGGACGTCCGCGTAGACGTCGGCGACCTCGCCCGTGGGCTGCACGCCCTCGTCCTCGACCTTGACGAGCTCGTAGATCCGGTCCTTCTTGAACATCCAGTAGTGGATGCGCCACTCGCGGCCGTCGTAGAGGGTGGTCTCCTCGCGCTCGGTCTGCAGGAGCCCGAGGTCCTCGAGCATGTAGAATGCGTCGCGGTCTTCCGGCTCGAGGATGTTGTCGATGATCGTGTCGTTGAACCCGAAGAAATTGAGCACGTGGTTCGCCATATGGCGCGCGGCCTCGGCCTCCATGTCCTGGCGGTCGATCGAGTTGAGGATCGCCTGCGTGAGGTCCTCGACCGTGAGGATCCGGTCGCCCTTGCCCATCCTGAAGGCTACCATGGAAGAAGACTCCCCGCGCGGGGCAGGCGCCCCCTCCGGAATTTCACTATTTAAGTCCTTAGGGAGGGCGGCCACGGCGCGCCATTCTTGCGGGGCTCGTTCTCAAATACCCTTCCTTCAAGGGCGGGAAAACTACCGGGGCTTTCCACGAGGGAAGCCTCGCAAGAGGCCCCGGAGGGGCGGTTGCCTTGCTGGTCGGGATCGATGACACGGACTCGCCCGCGGGTGGCTGCACAACCCACTTCGCCCTCGAGGCGGCCTGCGCCTTCACGCGGGAGCACGGGCTCGTGCTGCGTTCGATGGCGCGGCTCGTCAGGCTCAACCCGAACATCCCTTGGAAGACGCGCGGGAACGCGGCGGTGGCGCTCGACCTGGGGGGGCCCTCGGGCGGTCCCACCGAGACTGTGGGAGTCGCGTTTGATGGGACCGAGATTCGCAGGGATCGGGCGGCCCGGGACGTCGAGCCCAGCCCCGGGCACGCCGCGACGCTGGACGCCCTCATCGGGAAGTGGTGCGACCTTGGCGCCCCGGGCACGGACCCGGCCTACGTGATCTCGACGGCCCCCCTCGCACCCAGCCTCTACGAGGAGGCCGTGAAGGGCGTCGTGGAGCCCGCCTCCGTGCGGGCCGCGGTCGCTGGGCTCTCCCCCGCACCGCTTTGGAAGGCGCTCGGCGACGGCCGCGGGATCGTGGGCGCCTGCGCCGCCGCAGCCGTTCATTTACCCTCACCGACCTTCGAGCTCATCGTCTACCGCGAGCAGTCCCGCTGGGGCACGAAGCGCCGGGTCGACTTCGATTCCGTCGAGCGGATGGACCGCGCCTTTCCCTCGACGTACCAGAGCGTCGACCGGGTCAACCGGCACGCGGCGGTGGCGCCTTCGACCCCCTGCCCGGTGCTCTTTGGCGTGCGCGCGTTTGCCTCAGCCGAAATCAGGGCCGCGGCCGCCTCGGTGGATGCGGGCGAACCCTGGGCCGGGTGGCTCCTCTTCGAGACGAACCAGGGGACGGACGCGCACGTCGTCGACAGCACGCTCGAAGCGGCAAAGCCTCTGCAGACGGTCCGGGTGTCTGGCCTCGTCACGCGTGCTCCAAAGCGTCTCGCGGGCGGCCACGTGGTCTTCGGCCTCCAGGATGGCGCGGGGGCCACGGCCGACTGCGCGGCCTTTGAGCCCACGAAGGAGTTCCGTCGCGTCGTCGAGAGCCTCGCGAAAGGCGACCGCGTGCGCGCCGTGGGCGCGCTCCGCGAGGCCCCGCGGACGATCAACCTCGAGAAGATCGAAGTCCTCGCGACCGCGCCCCGGCCCCGCGCCGCGACGAACCCGGTCTGCCCTTCGTGCGGAAACCGCATGAAGTCCGCAGGCGCGGACGCGCCCTTCCGCTGCCGCGCGTGCGGGCGCAAGGCCCCGAAGTCCGAGGCGGGAACCGCCCCGGCCCCGGCAGCGCCCGCAGTCGGCTGGTACGAGGTCCCGGTGTGCGCGCGGCGGCACCTCGCAAGGCCCCTTGCTGCGCCGCGCCCTTGAGAGCGCGCCGCTTCCCTCGGACGCGAATGCTTATCCGTTCGCCGTCAATCCCCGCGGGCGGAGATTGAAGTGGAGCCCTGGAAGGTCCTTGTCGCGCTGCCCGTTGTGGCGTTCCTGGTCCTGCTCGGCGCCCTCTTGTCGAACACGAGCTCGGGCTGGGACCTCTTCCCGTACGCCTGGTTTAGCCTCACGGCCGCGTTCACCATCTGCTTCATCGTGATCATCCGCTGGGGCTTCGGACCCGAGGACGAGGAAGGGGCCGATGCCGCAGCCCAGGCGGAAAGCCCGGGCCAATGAACGCGGCGCGGCCCCCGGCACGGTCGCCCTCAGCGCCCCCGGCCTACCGCGCGCCCCATTGGGAGCTTCACTTGAGCTTCTCGTCGGTAATGATCTTCGCCACGGAGAACCCGTTTGCGCCGAAATTCAGAGAGAGGAAGTTCTTCTCGTGCGCCACGCCGCGCATCTTGACGATGCGCATCCAGAATTCGAAGTCGGTCTCACGGCGGTGCTGCTGGGTGATGTGCATCACGCCGTCCATCAGGAAGTCCTCGTCCCACCGGCCGTACTTCTGCGAGCCGGCGTCCATCTCGCTGATCCAGAAGCTCGTCGCGCCAAACCCCTTGATCCGCTTGACGAACTGGTAGAGCTGCGCGCGGGGCTGGTCGAGCCCGGCCACGAGCTGGAAGATCCCGAGCGAGTCGAACGCGATGAGGTCCGCGCCGTGGCGGTCGTAGGCGTCCTTGATCGCCTGCTGGGCCATCTGGATCCAGGTCGTCTTGACCCCGAAGTCGTCGACCTCGCCGCGCATCGTCGCCATGTCGAGAATCACGAGGTAGTCCTTCACGACGTCGTAGGGCAGGCCGAGCGCGTTCATCTGCTGGATGATCGAGTCCTTCGACTGCTCGAAGGTCACGTAGATCGCGTCCTTCCGCTCGGCCTTCGCGTTGTGATAGAGCACGTAGTAGGCAAGCGTCGATTTCATGGTCCCCGAGGTGCCCGCGATGAGCACGGCGTTTCCGAAGGGGATCCCGCCGTGGAGGCGTTCGTCGAGGCCGTCGATGTACGTCTTGATGGGGTGGCCGTGTGCGATCATGTAGAAATCCCGCCCTTCCCTGTCGGACTTGAGTCGGGGGAGTCCCGCGCAAGGGTATTAGCGTTTGGGCGCGAGGATCGCGGATGAGTGCGAGGGCTCCGGCGCGCCCGCGGTTACTGGCCGGAAGGCTGGAGGGGCGCGGGGGGCGCGGGGGGCAGGAGCCCGGCGTCGCCGGGCGGCGCCTCGGGGCCGAGCGTGAGCCGCGACGACCGGTGCGTCCGGTCGACCTTGAGGATGTGGGCCTCCTCGAGCTGCTTGACATGGTAGTTGATCACCTGGTTTGAGGCCCCGAGGAGTTCCGCGATGCGCTTCTGCGAGGCCTCGGGGTTGTCGCGCACGGCCTTCACGACGGCGTCCTGGAAGGCCGAGAGGCGCCGCCGCTTGGGGATCTTGACGCCTTGGGGCCAGAAGCGCTTGTACATCCCCTCGCGCGTCGCGCGGATGTACCCGGAGCGCTCGAGGACGCGCAGGTGGTAGGCGAGCGCGCCGTTCGTCACGCCGAGCTGCTCCTTGATCGCGTTGTAATGCTCGCCGGGGTTCGCAATGATGTACCCGTGAATCTGGCCGCGGAGGTACTGGTCGAGCACCTCATTCGGCTTGAGTTTCACATAGAGCGGGAGGAAGAGGACCGATATCAACGTGCTCTTTCCGACCTCGGAGAGCGCGAGCCCGATGAGGGCAAAGAGGGAGACCGACGCCGCCGCGGGGGGAGCCGCCTGGACGATGGCGCTCGGGGGTGGCGCGGGGACCTCGACGGTGAGCGTGAGCGAGCGCGCGTTGTTCCCGCGATCGCGGTCGAGGGCGGGCTCGTCGGACAGGACGAGCAGCGTGAGCTCCGTGGACTCCTTGCGCGGCACGAATTCGAAGTCGAACGTGAGCGCGGCGCCGGGGTTCAGCGCCTCCACGTCGCGGCGGGCCCCGACGATCGTCCCGTCGGCGGTGAGGACGACTTGGAGGCCGACCGCCGTGCCCTCGCCGACGTTCGAAACCGTCCCGAGGACCTGGTAGACCTCGCCGACAAGTCCCGGGGTCCCGAGGGCGCGGACGCGGATGTCCGTGACGACCGCGTCGCTCCGCAGGCGCGTGAGGTCAAAGAGACCGACCGCGCGGTCGCCGGAGGTGGAGTCGACGGTGATGCGCTCGTGGAGGAGGTCCGCTCCGGCGGCAAACGAGGCGGAAACGACCGCGCGCAGGGTGCGCGACTCGAAGGGCGAGAGCGCGAAGGGCGTCGAGGTGTCCACCCGCGTGGGGGCGCCTTGCGCCGGGAGGGAGCTCAGCGAGAGGAGCGGCGCGCTCGACGCGAAGATCAGGGACGTCCCCGCATTCCCGCCGTTCGTGACCTCGAAGTCGAGCGTGGCCTCGTGCGTGCGGGCGCCCGAGAGCGTGACGCCGGGGGTGAGGACGCGCAGGGCGAGTGCATGGGTTTCAAGGACCTCGGCCTGGACCTCGAGCGGGATCGAGAGGCCCCCGACGGGCGTGAGGGTGAGGGGCAGGATGCGCGCTCCGGGGAGGGCGCCCTCGGGCGCGCGGAAGACGAGCGTGACCGTGAGGGAGCCAAAGGGCTCGAGGGCCACGCGGCTTGAGGCCCCCTCCACGCGCGCGGCAAACTCGTCGGGCAATTCGCCGAAGGCGATGTCCATGGACGCGGCGGCGTTCGCGGCGTTCTCGACGACAAGGTCGGCGCGTCCCTCTTGCCCGGGGGCCACGGGGCCGCCCGAGAGGACGCGCGCGGAAGCGGACCCGGCGGGCCGGACGGTGCCCCTCATCGCCTCGGCGCCGCCGAGGGGCTCTCCGCCGGCTCCAAGCGACGCGGAGAGCGCGACTTCGAAGGCCGTGCCGGCAAGCGCGTTTGCCGGCACGGTGAGGGTGAGCGGCAGGTCGACCCGCCCGTAGCCGGGGACGAACACGAGGTCCTGGAGTCCGGAGAGGGCGGAGCGCGGCAGGCCCGTGACCTCGGCGGCAAGCGCGACGAGCCCGCCGGAATTGCCGAGGTTGACGAGCGAGTACTGGAGCGCAACCGACGCGCCGGGCGCCGCGCTGAGGTCGCGCGCCGAAAGGGCAAGGGTGGGCGCAAACACCGCGCGTACGCGGGCGCCGAGCTCGATGCGCGATTCCCCGGACCCGTCGTCGGGCCGAAGCACGAGTGTGAGGGTCCCTCGCTCGAGGGGGAGCGCCCCCTGCGCGACCGTGACCGAAAACCCGACCTGCGCCCTGTCCCCGGGCGACAGCGTTACGGTCGTCCCTGAAGGCGAGACCAAGAAGCCCGAGGGGGCCTGGGGGGTGACCTGCGTGGAGACGACCTGCGAGCCCCGGTTGAGCAGGCTGACGCTCACAAACTGGCTTTCGCCGGGGGAAAGCTCGACGTCGGCGGGGCAGCAGGCCCCTTCGACCGAGGAGGCGGGGGCGGGGACCGTGAGGGTGAAGGAGGCGGAAGTCGGGGCGCTGACTTCAAGCGCGGAGGGGGTGAGCGTAAGCGCGTAGGCTTGGGGAGCCGCGCCCGGAGGCACTGCGACGGTGAAGCTGACCGAGGCGGACTCCCCGGCCGTAAGCGAGCGGGAAACCGAGGGCGCGCTTGCGGTCCACTGCGGCGGCAGCGCGAGCGAGAGCCCGACGAGGGTGACCGGCGAGCGCACGGCGCGGAAGTTTGCGGTGAAAAAGACCGCGTCGGCCGGCTGGGCCGTCAGGGGCCCGACGATCGCGGTTTCCACGGCGTCGAAGTCGCCGGCAGCGACGGTCTCGAGTCGCGGCAGGCCCGCGGGGGCGCGCAACACCACCGCGCGCGCGAGCCCGTAGGTGTCCGACGCCGCGGCAAGCGAGAGGGGGTCGGCGACTTGCGCGGTCGAGTAGCGGCCGATCGCCTCTTCGCGGAGCACGAAGGCCGAAGAGCTTGTCCGCACCGCCGCGACGAGCAGCCCGTCGCCGCTTACAGAGGCTGCAAGGCCGAGTGCATTTGCGCCCGAAGGGAGGAACTCGGAGGCCACGGGGGAGAGCCCGTCAAGGGGCGCGGAAAGGCGCACGAGGCCGAGGGACGTGGAGAAGAGCCCCTGGAGGACGCCCGAGCGGGCCGAAAGCGCGCCTGAAGACGCGTGCACGGCGATCGCGCCGGCGCTCGTAGTCGTGCTCCCTTGGCCGATTGTGAACATCTCCACGGAGGACTCCTTGAGGAGCGCAAGCCGGGGCTCCGGCAGTGCGGGGACGAGCGCCGAGGCAAGCGCGCCTGCGCGCGGCAGGGCCCCGCGAGAGAGGACTTCGCCCTGCGACGAGACATGGGCCACAACGACCTTGTCAGGCGCGCCGAGCACGAGGTAGCTCGCGACGAACCCGCCGTCGACGGCGGCCACCGAGGGGAACGCGGGGACTTCACCCTGCGCTTGGAGCGCGATGTCTGCGACTAGCTCGCCCGTGGAGGGGTCGGCGAGGAGCAGGCGCGCGCTCCCTTGCGAAACATAAGCGAGGGCCGCCCGCTCAGCCGAGAGGACCGCGAGGCGCGGCGCGGCAAGCGCCGGGTCGTCAAAGAGCGCGTGGAGTTCGAAGGACGCCCCGCGGGTGGCGGGAAGGGAGCCCTCTTCGCTGAGCCAAGAGAACTCGACGCCTTGCGGCCCCGTCGCGGCGACGAGCATCGCGCCCGAGCCGGGAACCGCCGCGAGGTCGACCCGGAAGGCTCCCGGCGGAGCCGCCCCCAAGTACGAGAGG
>DATEUP010000009.1:0-6507 GCA_035283065.1 Thermoplasmatota archaeon
CCCGCGAGTCGGGCGCGAGCCTGCCCGTCTTCCCGGAATTTGCCTCGACCAAGCGCGAGGTCCTGCTCCTCTTGAAGCGCGAGGGGCAGCTCGACCTCGAAACGCTTTCCAAGCGGCTCGGCGTCACGAAGATGGCCGTGCACAAGCACGCGAAGGACCTTGAGGAGCGCGGGCTCATCGAGCGGGTGCCGGTGAGACGGCCCAAGGGACGGCCGCGGCTCGCGCTCCGCCTCGCCCCCCGCGCATCGAACCTCTTCCCCAAGGCCTACGCGGGCCTCACCTGCAGCGCGCTTGCCTTCATCGAGGAGAAGCTCGGGCGCGAGGGCGTCAAGGAGGCCCTGCGCAAGCGCCAAGGCGAAGTCCTGCGCGACTACCGCGGTAAGGTCGGCGGCGAGTCGCTTGGGCAACGCGTGGAGGAGCTCGCGGCCCTTCGCGACCACGACGGCTACATGGCCGAGGCCCACGGGGGCGGCAAGGGCCGCTTCGAGATCCTCGAGTACAACTGCCCGGTCCTTGCCGTGGCGGAGAACTACGGGGAGGCCTGCGAGGTCGAACGCGAGCTCTTCCGCAAAGTGCTGCACGCCAAGGTCGAGACGACCCACCGCGTCGTGGCCGGCGCGAACGTATGCCGGTTCCTCGTTTCGGCGCTGAAGGAGGGGCACGCATGATCGAGGCCCACTCCGGAGGCGAGAGCCCTGCCAAGGTCGCGATGGTCACCGGCGCAAGCCGCGGCCTTGGGCGCGAACTCGCCCTCTTCCTCGCCGCCCGCGGCTTCGCGCTGGTCGTCACGGCCCGCAGCGCGCCTGAACTTGCGCGGGCGGTCGCCGACCTCGAGGCCAAGCACGCGACGGTGAAAGCGCTCCCGGGCGATGTCGCCGACGCGGGCCACCGCAAGGCGCTCGTCGAAGCGGCGCGCGCGTTCGGACGCCTCGATGTCCTTGTCAACAACGCCTCGGAGCTCGGGCCCGTGCCCCTTCGCCCCTTGCGCGACGCGCAGGCCGACGACCTTCGCCACGTGCTCGAAGTGAACCTTGTCGCGCCCCTGGCGCTCGTCCAGGAGGCCTTGCCGCTCCTCGAGCGCTCCCGCGGGCTCGTGGTCGACATTTCAAGCGACGCGGCGGTGGGTGCCTACCCGGGCTGGGGCCTCTACGGGTCAAGCAAAGCCGCCCTTGACCTGGCGACCAAGACGCTCGCCAACGAGCTGAGGGCGTCCGGCGTCGGGGCCGTTGCTGTGGACCCTGGGGACATGCGCACGAAGATGCACCAGGACGCCTACCAGGGGCAGGACATCTCCGACCGGCCGCTGCCCTCCGTCACCCTCCCCTTCTTCGCCTGGCTCCTTTCGCAGGAGCCGCTCAAGGTGACGGGCGCGCGTTTCCAGGCCCAGGGGAGCCTCTGGGAGGTGCCCGCATGAACCTTGCAGACCTGCGGTTCGAACGCCCCGAGAACCTGGTTGCCCACGAGCCTCCGGAGCGGCGCGGCGCGGGCCGCGAAGGCGTGCGCCTCCTCGTTTCGCAAGACGGCGTCCAGCGGGACGCGCGCTTTGTGGACCTCCCGCAGTTCCTGCGCCGCGGCGACCTCCTTGTCGTCAACGAGAGCGCGACGGTCCGGGCGAGCCTGCCCGTCGAGGGGCGCCTTGGCGAGCACCTGCTGAACCTCTGCACGCGGTTTGCCCCCGACCTATGGCTTGCCGAACCCCGGTGGAGCCCCGGCAAACCGGGCCCGATGCCGGTGGAAGAGGGCGAGCAACTGCGCGCCGGCCGCGCCCTCGTCCGACTCCTTGCGCCCTACCCAGGGATCCCCCGCCTGTGGTTCGCGCAGGCAGACCGCCCGTTCGACGAGGTCCAGCGCGGGGTGGCGGGCCCGATCCACTACGGCTACGCCCGGGCGTTTCCGCTCGAGGTGTACCAGACGGCCTTTTCAAGGGTGCCGGGGAGCGTCGAGATGCCCTCGGCCGCGCGGCCCATCACCCTCCCGGTCCTGCGCGCGCTCGCCAAAGCTGGCGTCCGCGTCGCGGCCGTGCGCCTGCACACGGGCGTCTCGAGTCTCGAGATCGAAGCGGCGACCGTCGAGGCCCAGGCCCTCTACCCCGAGCCCTTCCGCGTGGGACCCGAGACGGCCGCGGCGCTCAACGCGACCCACGCAGCCGGCGGACGCGTCATCGCCGTCGGTACGACGGTCGTCCGCGCGCTCGAATCGGCATCGGGGCCGGAGGGCGTCCGCGCGTCGCAGGGCTTCACCCGCCTTTACGTTAACCCATCAAGGGGCGTCCGGGCCGTCGACGGTCTCCTCACCGGGCTCCACGACCCCGTCACGAGCCACCTCGCGATGCTCTCTGCGCTCGCCGGGATCGACCGGGTCAAGGATGCCTACGCCCACGCGATCCGGGAGCGCTATCTATGGCACGAGTTCGGCGACAGCCACCTTATCCTGCCAAGCGCGCGCAGCGCGTCCTAGGGTTCAGGCGTGGGAGAAGAATTCCGCGAGGGCCGCGGCGGTGGCCTGCGGCTGCTCGACCTGAGGGAAGTGCCCGGCGTTCTCAATGCCGACGAAGCGCGCCCCCGGAATCTTGCGGGACGCCTCCTCGCCGATGCGCCATCCGAACTGCGGGTCGCCCTTGCCCCAGAGGATGAGCGTGGGGCACTTCACGTCCCCGAGGCGGCCGGCCACCGATGCGTCAGGCCTGCGCAGCGCCCCGCCGGTCTTGAGGAGGGACCTGCGCTGCGTCTTTCCGGCCCACACGCCAACCATGGCGCTCACCCAGCCTTCCGTCGTGTTGGCCGGGTCGACGAAGACGGCCTTGTTGAGCAGCTTGCGGACGCCGCCCGCACCGGGCGCCCCTAGAGAGGCGCGCAGGAAGAAGGGGAGGTACATCCGGACTGTCTTGCCGGGGAGTTTCGGCGCGAACCCGGCCGCGTCAATGGGGACGATCCTCTCGACGGCCTGAGGCCGGTCGAGGGCGAGCATCACCGCAAGCGTGCCGCCGATCGAGCAGCCGACGACCGAGAAGCGCTTGAGCTCGAGGCCGTCCACGAACGCGCCGACCGCGCCGCGAAGGGCGGTGAGCGACCCGTCCTTGCCCGGCAGCGGGGTTGACTTGCCGTGGCCGGGCAGATCGACGGCGATCCACGGGTGCGTGGCACCGAGCGCCTCGGCGACCGGCAGCCAGACCTCGGCCCACGAGGGCCAGCCGTGGATCAGCAGGACCGGAGGCTTGCCATGTTCGTGCGCGCCTCCTTTGAGGTAGCGGAACTTCACACCGCCCGCGTCGATGAAATGCTCGTGGACGCCGGGGGGGAGGGGCGCGCCGAAGGTGGTCGGCGCGGCCGCTGTTCCCACGGCCCGGAGCAGGCCATGGCGCGGATATGAGGGCTCGCTCCGCAAGGGGGGCTCGCGCTTACGGGCGGTGGTTCCCTGGCGCCCCCTGGCGCGCGAGACTTCCGGTTACATCTGCGGCATGGTCTCGAGGACCTCGAGCGTCCCGTTTCCCACGGGGCAGTTCTGGGCCAGGGCGACGGCGGCCTTGAGGTCCGCCGCCTTGACAACAGTATAGCCGGTCGCCTTGGAGGCGCCCGGGGCGCCAATCGACTTCCTCTCGCCAAATGGGGCGCCCATATCGACCACGCTGTCGCCGATTTCGCGGAACCATGCCTCCCAGGCCGCCATGACCTTCTTGCCCTCTGCGGCGTTCTTTGGCATTTCCCCACCGATGTACAGGTACACGAAATTCTTCACGGGTTTCACGCCTCCTTCAACGGAAATCCCCGACGGGAATTCGTGCAGAGGGCACCCGAAGAATATCATAGGGAGTTCCGACGGTCCGGCCTTTGGCACTCGCCCAAGCTCCCCTTTCGTCCTGCCCCGGGCGTCCCGCTTTAGTCTTGCGCCGACCAAGGGATGGTCTTCCTTAGGCGAAGGCGCGAATCCAGGCAAAGCCCCTCATCGTGACCGCATGGACAGAATGAAGTCTGCTCGCCCCCCCGGCCTGGCTGCTCCCCGCAAGCCCTCCCCGTGGGTATTGCTACGGGCCCCGCTGGCCCTTTTGCCCGCCCTTCGACCAGCGCCGCGCGAGCCGCCAAAAACCAAACCCTTAACTCCTATAGGCCTCACATAGACCCCATATGGCAACCCCCAGGATCACCACGATCCAGCTCCCCCCGAAGGTCCGCGACCGCCTCAAGCGCCACGGCCTCAAAGGCCAGTCCTACGCCGATGTCCTCGTGGCGCTGATGAACCGCGTTGACTACGAGGAGTTCATGGAAGCCCAGTATCGGCGCCTTGCCAAGCGGAGGGATTTCACGCCCTTGGATGAGATCGCGTGACGTTCCGAATTTCCCTCCATCGGGATGCCCGAAAGTTCCTCGAGCGCGTTCAGCGGCCGCAGCGCGAGCGGATCGTAGCTGCCCTGCGCGCTCTCGAGGACGACCCGTTCACGGCGCGTTCCGGCGCCGACATCAAGCGGCTGCACGGTGTGCGAGGCCGTCAGGACCTGTACCGCCTTCGAATGGGCAAATTCCGCGCCGTGTACGCTGTCGAAGGGGACGAAGTCCTCGTCACGGAAATCTGGGAACGGGGCCACGGTTACGATATTTGACCGCGATGAGGGGAAGTGGACCGGACAGAAAGGGATCTGCTCGCCCCCCGCCCTGGCTGCTCCCCCCTCACCTTCCCCCCGCGTATTGCTGCGGGCCCCGCTGTCCCTTTTGCCCGCCCCTCATGAGGATGGGGGGCGGGCCCTTCCCTTCCCTCGGGGTTCCCGCTGAACCTCATTATTCAAAGAACCGAGGTTGCTCATTGGGGTATCTTCCGTAGTTGTGCAAGATCAGCCCACCATCCGTGAGTGACTTGGTCTCTATGCCCGCCCCGAGGTCCACGGCCATCCCAATCTTGCCCCGTAGGGTAGGCCCGGCAAAGGTAAACTCGTTCTCGACGGGCGGCTTCCCCGCCAACAATGAATCGTAGGACATGTCCGAGGAGTTCGTCTCATCATCAGCCCAGCCGTAAAATGGGTGAATCCGGGTGTACAGTGCTTCAGCGAGCATCAGAATCAACTTCTTGTTGCGGTGGTGCGTGGCTGGATTCCCGTACATGTGGACATACTCATCCCACGCCCGGAAGTCCACAACGATCTTTTCCTTGAGCGCGGGGTCCGAATCGAGGATGAAATCGAGTTTCGTCTTCCTTGCAACGTTCTCGTCCCTCACTTCGGGATGAGCCCTTAACATCTGGATCACCTCCTGATCAAACTCAAATGGCATCTCGAAGCCGAGATCATAGGTTTCAAATTGGGCCCGCGACCCAACCGGCCGACCCTTCAGATCCCGGGTCGCCTCGCCGATGGCTTCAGAGAAGGAGGGTGTACCTACCGTGTGCGACCAGCGGCTTTGAATCGTCGGCACCGACTCGTCGATGGCCTTGTGCTTTGTAGTGTCCCGAAACTTGGCGCCGACGCTGACGAGCGCATCCGTCGCCCCCTTTACCACATCATCCATCGGCACCGCCGAAGGATCCACGTAGAACTGCATCCAGTAGAAGGCGGTCATTGCTTTCGACAGGGAATGGGCCTTCGGGCTTCTAACCTTCGGAATTCCCGCGGGGGGCGTCTCCGTCTCCCGAGACCACGTCAGCCTGGACAGAAAGAAGGCTTCTAGACCCCCGCCCTGGCTACTCCCCGCGCACCCTCCCCGCGGGTATTGCTACGGACCGCGTTCTCCCCTTTGCCCGCCCCACGCCCTCCCGGATCTGGAAATGGCAAGGCCCACGGCCCGAGCCGCGTGGCCCGGCCCCCTCACCTCCCCTCCGCCCACCCCCACGCCGCCAGGGCGGCGAACCCCGCGTACCAGAGGAACCCGGCGAGGACCCACCACGGGACGGGCCACCCCAACGCAAGGGGAAACGCGGCGGCAAGGGCCGCGAAAAGGAGGGGGAGGGGCATGATGTCGGAAAGCAGGCGGCGGAGGGTCTCGTCGCGGTTTGCGGGGTGAGGGCGATTCTCATGAACGTGGGTGGCGCGCATGGCGATAACCGCGTCCGAGTGGCGCGCGGCCTATTTGGATTCGATGGGGGGAGGTGGTGAGACGGTCACGGCCAGGCGGGCCACGCGGGGCTGCCGGGAACACGCTCAATTCCCCGCAGCCCCTTCGCGCGCTGATGGCTTCCAGTTCGAAGGGCCCGCGCATCTACCTCTCCCACCCCAAGCCCGCCCACGGCTCGGCGACGGCCGCGGGCGCGCGCCGGACACTTTCGTGCCTCTTCCCCGGCGCGCGCGTCCTCGACGCGTCGGGCTCCTTCAGGTCGAGCGAGGCATGGCTTGCCAACTACCGCGCCGAGATCGCCAAGTCCTCCGCCCTCGTCTTCTTCCCGCGGCAGGGGACCATCAGCTACGGCGTCCACTGCGAGCTGGTCGCCGCCGGGGACCGCGGCGTCCCCACGCTCCTCCTCTCCGGCGGCCGCCTTTTCGACACCTGGAGCCTCTCCACCCTCGACCGCCGCCACCAGTGGGCGCGC
>DATEUP010000010.1:0-27860 GCA_035283065.1 Thermoplasmatota archaeon
TCGTCGTCAAGGCGCAATTCAGGGACTACCGGATGCTCAAGGACTTCGTCGTGACCGACCTTGCCAACCTCGTGGGGATCAAGGACACCGTGACGCTGATGGTCGTCACGACGTACAAGGAGAGGGGCAAGGCGAAGGAAGTGGCGAAGTAGGGCCCTCGCCTCGGAGGCCCACGCGTGGTTTCAACCACGGGCCTGAGGTACATTGCCGATTCGCTCCGCCGTGTGCCACCAACCGTGAGTGCCAGGGAGGCACGGCAGCTCCGCATCAAGGCCCTCGGACTCGGGGGTCTCGGAGCGGGCCTGATGATCGCTTCGCCGTACCTGCATTTCCGCCCCGGAGGCGCCCCGACCTGGCTGAGCGTCGGCGTGGCGCTGCCAGGTTCCTTCCTACTTTTGGGGGCCCTCTCAGTTCTTCTCAGCTTCGAGGAAGCGCCGTGGAGCCGCTAAGGGACGTTCAGCCCGCGGTCTTCCCCGTTATCCGCTCGTACGCTTCCTTGTACGTCGCGAGCACGTCGCCCTTGTCGAACCGGAACACGTCCTTGTCGATGGACCGCCTTGTCTTCGCGTCCCAGAACCTGCACGTATCGGCCGAGATCTCGTCGGCCAGGATCAACCCACCTTCCAAGTCGTAGCCAAACTCCAGCTTGAAGTCCGGCAGCAGGAGGCCCCGCGGCTCCAGGTAGCCGCGGAGCACCGCATTGACCTTGAGCGTCATCTCCCGCATTCTCGCGAATTCCGCCGCAGTGGCGACCCCGAGGGCCTCCGCGATGTCCTCGTTGAGCAGCGGGTCGTGGAACTTGTCCTCCTTGAGGTCGAACATCACGATGGGTTTCTTGAACTCCGTGCCCTCGACGAACCCGTAATTCTTGACGATCGAGCCCGCCGCGAGGTTCCGGCACAGGACTTCGAGCTTCACGATCTTGACCTTCTTCACGAGGTGCTCGGTGTCGGAGAGGAGCTTGACGAAGTGCGTAGGCACGCCGGAGCGCTCGACCATCGGCAGGAGCGTCGCTGCGATCTGGCAGTTGTAGTATCCCTTCCCCTTCATCGTCGCTTTCTTCACGGCGTCGAAGGCCGTGAGGTCGTCCCGGAACACCATCCGGAAGTGGCGGTCGTCGTGGGGGAAGAGCGACTTCGCCTTCCCCGTGTAGAGCGGCTGGGCGGTTCCTTGCGGGGGTTCGGCGGCCATTTCGACACCTTTCCCCGGCAAGCGGCGACGCGCTTAAAGGGCTTTCTTCTTGGCCATGAGTAGCTCGAGGTACGAGCGCCGCTCCGAGGGGTCGAGGTTGAGGCGCTTGAAGATTTCAAGGACCTTCGCGCGCGCACCCTCAAGCTCGTCGGCAATGACCTCGACCTCGACGAAGCTTCCGACCCCCTCGACTCTGTCGAGGCACACGCTTGCGCCTTCGAGGACGAACTCGCGGCGTTCCTTCACGACCTCCGCGAAGGGGCGGAAGCCGAGGGCTGTGAGGATCTTGCGCAGGGATTCCCGCTCGTCGACTGCGACGGTTAGGGTCTCCTCGGGGCGCGTCTTGGTCAATGCGTCGACCTTCGCGCCCTTGAACGTCAGGTCGGCCTTCGTCCAACCTCCGCCGTCGTCGGCCGTCGTGACCCGCAGGCGCAGGGCCTCGTCGGTTTCCCCGAAGTCGCGCGACGGGTGCGCCCAGTACTCGTCACGCTCGACCTTGTTGGCCTCCAGGACGGCGCCAAGCGCCGTGAGCCTCCCTTCGACGGCCGCAAGGTCCCTTGCCGCCGCCTTCGCCTCGACTTCCAGGCGCACGCCCGCTGCGGGGGCTTCCAAGGGTCACCTCCGGCGGCGGGCGGCTCGTGCTGCGGCAAGGGCGCCGACCGCGGCCATCGCGCCGAGCACAGCCAGGGCGCCGGCTCCCGGCAGGAAGCCCGGTTGCGTTGTGATTGGCGGCTCCGTCGTGTTGTTATCGGGCGGCTCGACGGGCGCCTCGTAGACGATCTTGAGCACGAGTGTGGCGGTCGTGGTCACGAAGCCGTCGCTTGCCGTGACCCGGACCGTGACATTCCCCTCGCTCGTGAGCCGGATGTCGACCTCCGGGCCGTACATCGTCTGGAGGGCGCCGCCGAAGGACCACGTGAAGTTGAGCGCATCGCCGTCGGCGTCGGCTCCATCGGCAACGAGGTGTATGGGCACGCCGGTCCTGAACTCGACCCCGCCGGCACTCAAGATCGCCACGGCCGGGGCGCGGTTCCTGTCGTTGACCTGCGCAAGCCACCGGTGGGTGGCCACGCCACCCGCGCCGTCGGTCACCGTGACGTTGACCTCGTGGCGCCCGGCCGACGAATAGGTCGTGAGCCACTCGAAGTCCCCCTGGAAGGCCGCGCCCTGGTCCACGCCGTCGACCCAGTACGTGTACGTCAGCGTCGGGCTGTCGGAGTCGGCCGCCGTGACGCTGAAGGCGATTCGCTCGCCTTCAAAGGCCGTGGCGTAGCCGGAGGGAACCGCGCTGAGGATCGTGGGCGGGTCGTTGACCGCCGCCACGACCACGGTCACGGTCGCATTGAGGCAGGCCTGCGAGGTGTCGCAAACGCGCACGGCAAGCGAGGTCGTCCCCGAGAAGTTCGCAAGCGGGCGGAACCAGACCTGCCGCAGCGAGGCCGTGTAGCCCGCGTCGAGCCCGCTTGCCGGCGTGACGACCGCCGACACGGCATCGCCGTCGGGGTCGCGGAAGTACGTCGTGAGGAGGAAGCTCTGCTCGGCCTGGTCCTCGAAAAGGTCGGCCTGCGGGATCGCCAGGACGAGTTGCGGGGCGTCGTTTGCACGCGCCACGCTGAAGGAGACCTTCTGGCACACCGGGGCCGTCCCGTCGCTCACGCAGAGGTTCCCGCTGTCGTTCCCGTTCCAGTCCGCGGGCGCCCCAAAGAGGAAGGAATCGTTCGAGGGCTCGTAGGAGCCGCTAACGACAAGCGAACCGCCGAACGACCACGCCAGGGAGGGGCCATCGACGTCCGACGCGCGGCCCGCCATGGCGTCGAGCACGTAGACGCCGTCCTCGGTGAAGTTAGCCCACGCGGGGACGTTCACGATCGCCGGAGCGTCGTTTTCGCAGGTGACCGTGATGTCGAATTGAACCAGGACCGGCGCGGAGACCCCGTCCGAGGCGTTGATGAGCCCGCTGCCTGCGCCGCACCAGTCGGGCGCCGCCGTGATGTTGATGTTGGGGCCAAGGAGCGGGACCCGCGTGACGAAGAGCTTGTCGGAGGGCGTCATCGTAAACTCGAAGCTGATCGTCGAAAAGCCGTCGTCGTCCGCGAAGTACGCCTGCAGGTTCATCTGCCGGCGCCGATCCTCGACGAAGTCCTGGGCGGGGACCGGCGTGCGCAGAGCCGTCTTGCCGTGCACGTAGAACGACACGGTGACGGAATCGAGCTGGCCGAACGCGTCGCGCACCGTGAGCGTCGCGGCGTAGAGGCCCACGGCCTGGATCGGCTGGATCCACACGGGGCCAAAGCCCGACCAGACCGTGCCCTCGACCACCCATTCGTAGGCGAGGTCGATGCCCGCCGAGTGGTTCGCCGACAGGCCGTCAAAGACGACGGGCTCGTCGGTCCACGAGGTCCCGAAC
This sequence comes from Thermoplasmatota archaeon, assembly GCA_035283065.1. Classification (GTDB taxonomy): domain Archaea; phylum Thermoplasmatota; class DTKX01; order DTKX01; family DATEUP01; genus DATEUP01. The sequence goes on from DATEUP010000010.1 coordinate 3,599, forward strand.
GCCTGGGGGTTCGTGAATGCCGCGTTGGGGCGCGAGTCGTACTTGTAGAAGGTCGTGACAGTCCCGTCGGGGGAGGTCGCGGTGAAGCTGCTCGCGTAGGGCGCGATCACGAAGGCCGAGTACAGGTCCGCGACCTGCGGCCATCCGACGCGCCCGTCGTAAAGCGCGTCGTTTAAGGAGTCGAAGTCCTCGCCGAAGTGCGAGCCCAGGGGCACGGGGCTCGGGAGCCCGTAACCCCAGATGTCCGCGTCCATCTTCTGGTCGCCGTCGATGGGCCCGTCGCCGGGGGCCTCCGACAGGTCGTTGAGCGCGATTCGCAGGAACGGGTGCCCATAGAGCGTCGTGTTCACCATCACCGGCTCCATCCAAATCTCGATGTCGGACTCGTTGAAGATTCCCGTCGCCAGTAGCACCCCTTGGAGCACGAGGGCCTGCTTGATCGCCGGCTGGCTGTTCTGGCTGTGCGTCGGCCCGTCCGTGTAGCGCGCGCGGGTCGCCCCATTGGGCCCCACGAACGCCTCTTTGTTGTCGGCCGTGGCGCCCGAGGGCTGGATGATGTGGCGGTTCGGGTCCGTGTAGTTGTAGCCCTCGACGGGGTCCCAGTCCGTCCCCATCGTCGTGTTGAGGAGGAAGACGGTGCGGTTCACGACCTCGCGGAGCGTCGGGAGCGTGCCCGTCTGCCTCTGGTTGGCAACCTGGCGCACGGTGTTGTTGAGGGCCTCCGACAGGAACCGGTCCGCGCGGTCGAGCCGCAGCGGGGGGAAGTCGCCGCTTGCCGGCAGGCGCGCGGAGCCGGTCTGTCCCTGGAAGTCAAAGTGCCACGCGTGGTCGCCCAATGTGAGGCCCGACCCGTTGACTTTGGCGAGGTAGAGCGTGCCGTTCGTGTCGTCCCCGTCCCCGCCGGGCGCGGGCGCCATGGCGAATGAAAACCCGTCGAGCACGACGCGCGCGCTCGTGGGGGGCGCCGTGTCCCACCACCAGATGGAGAAATTCACGAACGCGGGCTGGTTCCCGACAAAGGACGACGCGTTCCCGCTGGGCGCACCCGTGCCGATCTCGACCTTCGCTTGAGCGCCTTCGAGCAAGGGCAGGGCGAAGGGCGGGATTGTCGAAAGCGGCTCGGCGGAGGCCGACGCCGCCCCGAGGGGCAGGGTTGGAGCCGCCAGGCCAAGGGCGCAAAGCGCCGCGAGGAGCCCCACAAAACGCCCATGTCTGGCCAAGCGGCCGCCGATCCGGGCGCCCGCTATAAAAGGTTTGGAAGTGGCGTCCAGATCGCACAATCGACGAGGAGGGTGGGGCTCGGTGGATGCGCCCCGGCGGCCTCGGCGCGAGCGCCCCAACCCCGGCCACCTTCTGGGCGTCGGCGCCCCAGGAAGGCTTTTTGCCCCCGGCCTCGGTCTCTCCCTCTCTGCATCATGTCCGTTTGTCCCTTGGATTTCCGGTACGGCCGCGCGCAGATGCGCGAGATCTTCAGCGAGGAGTCGAAGCTGCGCAAGCTCCTCGAGGTGGAGGCCGCGCTCGCTCGGGCGCACGCCCGAGCCGGAAACATCCCGAAAGCCGACGCGGAGGCGATCACAAAGGCCGCTCAGGGCGGCCTCGTGACGCTGGAGCGCGTGCGCGCAATCGAGGAGGAGATCAAGCACGACATCATGGCGGTCGCCCGTGCCCTTACGGAGGCTTCGGGGCCGGCGGGCCGCTTCGTCCACCTCGGGGCGACCTCGAACGACATCATCGACACGGCAAACGGGATCCAGGCGCGGGAGGCGATAGGCGTCCTTGCCCAGGGCCTCGAGGAGCTCCTCGACGTCCTCTGCGCGCTTGCGGAGCGCCACGCCCGCACGGTCCAGGTGGGCCGCACGCACGGCCAGTGGGCCGTGCCGACGACCTTTGGCCTCAAGGTCGCGGTGTTTGCAAGCGAGGTCCAGCGGCACCTCAAGCGCCTTGATGAGATGCGCGACCGCGTGTGCGTGGGCAAGATGACCGGGGCGGTGGGGACCGGCGCGGGGCTCGGGCCCAAGGCGCTCCAGCTCCAGGCCTTCGTCATGATGGACCTCGGGCTTGCATCCCCCACCGCGACGACGCAGATCATCCAGCGCGACCGCCATGTCGAGCTTGTCGCGGCGCTTTCGAACATCGCGACCTCCATGGAGAAGTTCGCGACCGAGGTGCGCAACCTCCAGCGGCCGGAGATCGCGGAGGTCGCGGAGGCCTTCGACGCGGAGAAGCAGGTGGGCTCCTCGACGATGGCGCACAAGCGCAACCCCGTGGTCTCGGAGAAGGTCTGCGGCCTTGCGCGGGTCGCGCGCGCAAACCTCTACCCCATGATGGAGTCGGCGGTCCTCTGGCACGAGCGGGACCTTACGAACTCCTCGGCCGAGCGGTTCATCCTTCCCCACACGTTCCTGCTCACCGACGAGTGCGTGCGCTCGACCTCGGAGGTCTTCCGCGCGCTCGAGGTTTTCCCCGAGGCGATGCGGCGAAACCTCGAAGCGACCCGCGGGCTCATCATGGCGGAGCCCGCCATGCTCGCGCTCGTCGACCGCGGGATGGGGCGCCAGGAAGCCCACGAGCTCGTGCGGCGTTGCTCCATGGCCGCCGAGTCCGAGGGCCTCACGCTGAAGGAGGCCCTCGCGCGCGACGGTGAGGTATCGAAGCGCCTCCAGGCGGCCGACCTGGACGCCGTGCTCGACCCCATGCACTACATCGGCAGCGCGGAGCAGATCGTCAAGAACGTGCTTTCCGAAGCGCGCGCGCGCAAGTGAGGCGCCTTCAAAGGACCAAGGGCTCCGCGACCCAGATCAGGATCCCGACGCCGAAGGCGGCCACCAGGAGCACGAAGAGGTGCATGTGGGGCTCGAGCAGCTCCTCGCGCCACATCGCGCGCAGGTCGCGGAGGTTGAAGGACAGGAATGCCTTGAGAAGCCTTTGCCGAAAAATCCGCTCCGACGTCTCAGCCTCGGCCGGCGGGGCCGATGCTTGGTGCGCGCCAGGCGGCGGCGGGTGGGGCGCGGGGTCGGCCACGCGCCCTTTGAGGGCCGCGCGAGACATAAGCCTTGGCGCCCGTTCAGGAGCGCCCCTTGCGGGGAGCGCCCTTCGCGAGCCCCTCCTCGATGCGGATGAGCTCGTTGAGCTTGGCCACGCGCTCCCCCCCGACGGCGCCCGTCTTGATCCCGACGGACCCGAAGGCCACCGCGAGGTGCGCGATCGTGTCGTCGGTGGTCTCCCCGGACCTGTGGCTTGTGACCGTCGCCCAGCCGTGGCTTCGCGCAAGGTCGACCGCGCGCCGCGTCCCCGTGAGCGTGCCGATCTGGTTCGGCTTGATGAGAACGGCGTTTCCGGCGCCCTCCCTGATGCCGCGCTCGAGCCGCAGGGCGTTCGTCGTGAAGATGTCGTCCCCCACGACCATGCAACGGGCGCCCACCCTGCGGGTGAGCTCCGCGAAGGAGCCGAAGTCATCCTGGGCGAACGGGTCCTCGACGCTCACGATCCCGTGGGCCTCCACGAGCATCTCGACGTAGTCGACCTGCTCGGCGGGCGTGAGCGACCGGTCCTTGTAGTGGTACTTTTCGTTGCGGAAAAACTCCGAGGCGGCAAAGTCGAGCGCCGGAGCCACGTCGAGCCCGGTCTCCTCGGAGGCTTTCTTTAGGCAGCGCGTGAGCACCTGCATCGCGCGGTCGTTCGTGGTCGGTGCGATCCACGCCCCCTCGTCTCCGCGGCCGAGCGGGGCGCCCGGGAACATGGCTTTGAGGTCCTCCTTGACGAGGCGGTGGGCCACAGCGTTTGCAAAAACGGACTTCGAAGGCGGGGCGCCCCGGGTAAATGCCAGGTACTCCTGGATGTCCGTGCCCCCGACCGCGTGGGCGCCGCCCCCGATCAGGTTCCCCTGGGGCCCCGGCCAGCGCTCGGGCTTCCGGCGGTGGGAGAGGTAGGCCCAAAGCGGAAGGCCGAGCGCCTGCGCCGCGCAGCGCGCGCAGGCAAGCGACGCCGCCACGGCGGGGTTGCCGCCGATGCCCGCGAAGCTGTCCGTCCCGTCGGCACGCTCGAGGGCCTCGTCGAAGCCTTCCTGGTCCTCGACGTCCCGGCCCAGGAGCTTGGGCACGGCCTTTCGCCGGAAAACCGAAAGGGCGGCGCCCGCTCCGCCTTCCGGGAACGCCTTGACCTCCGTGGCGCCCGTCGAGGCCCCCGAGGGCGCAGCGACCCGCGCGCGGGCCCCGCGGGTCGAGACCTCGACCTCCACCGTCGCGTTGCCCCGCGAATCCAGGACCTTGCGGATCTCTACGCTGCGGACCTTCTCGGCCAGGCCTTACACCCCGCGAGGTCAAACGGCGCGCGCCATAAGAAGGCTTGGAGGCGCCCGCCCCACCCGTCTGGCGCGCAATGTTGAAAAGCGCCGCTCCCCTCCATGCCAAGTCCGAAGGGGGCCTTTTCCTGGACTTGGAATCCCGCGTCCGCCTCGTCACCGACTACGCCGCCGAAGTCGTCACCGTCGAGGAGCTCAAGGACCTCTTTGCCCGCAAGGCCCACCCTCGCGCGTACATCGGCTTCGAGCCCTCCGGACGCCTCCACATCGGGAACGTGATCACGGCAAACCTCCTAAGGCGCCTCCAGGCGGCCGGCTGCCACACGACCGTGTTCCTGGCCGACTGGCACGCCCTCATCAACGACAAGTTCGGCGGGGACCTCGCGCGCATCCGCGCGTGCGGGGAGGCCCAGAAGGAGGCCTTCCTCGCGCTCGGGCTCGACCCGGCCAACACGGAGTTTAGGTGGGCATCGGACTTTGCCGGCGACGCGCGATACTGGGAGCGCGTGGTGCGCGCTGCGAAGGCCTCGTCGCTGAGCCGCGTGAAGCGCGCGCTCACGATCATGGGGCGAAAGGAGGACGACGCCGAGGTCGACGCCTCGAAGATCCTCTACCCGGCCATGCAGGTCGCGGACATCTTCCACATGGAGCTTGACATCGCCGCGGGCGGCATGGACCAGCGCAAGGCCCACATGCTCGCCAGGGACGTCTGCGACAAGACGGGCTGGGCAAAGCCCGTCGCGGTCCACACGCCGCTGCTCGGTTCCCTGAAGGGCGGCGAGCGCATGGACCCCGTGGAGGCCAAGATGTCGAAGAGCGACCCTTCGGCCGCCGTCACCCTCCACGACGCGCTGCCGGAGATCGAGCGCAAGCTCCAGAAGGCCTTCTGCCCGAAGGCGGCGGAAGGGAACCCCGTGCTCGAGGTCTACCGCTACCTGCTCTTCGAGCCGCTTTCAGGCGGCCCGCTCACCGTCCACCGCGAGGGAAAATTCGGCGGCGACGTGTCGTATGCCGACTACAAGGAGCTCGAGGCCTCGTACCTCGAGGGAAAGGTCCACGCGGGCGACCTCAAGGCCGAGGCGGCGCGGCGGATCGCCGACCTCACCGCGCCCGTTCGCCGGCGTTTTGACGAGCGCCCCGAGCTCATGGCCTGGGCGTCCCCGCAGCCCTAAGGCCCCGGAGGCCCCTCCCCTTGCGCTTCGAACTCAAGGACCGCGACGGGCTCGCCCGCCGCTGCGAGCTCACGACGCCCCACGGCAAGCTCGAGACCCCGGCTCTCCTGCCCGTCGTCAACCCGAACCTCTCCGAGGTCTCGCCCGCGGCGCTCCGGGACGAGTTCGGCTTCCGCGCCGTGATCACGAATGCCTACATCATCCGCAGGTCCGAGGGGCTCGCCGAACGTGCCCTGAAGGAAGGGGTGCACCGCCTCCTCGGCTTCGACGGGCCCATCATGACGGACTCTGGCACCTTCCAAATGCGGATGTACCGCGACGCGGAGGTGACGAACGCTGAGATCGTCTCCTTCCAGCTGGCCGCGGGCTCGGACATCGCCACGCCGCTCGACCTCTTCACGGAGCCAGGCGAGCCTTTGGGCAAGGCGGAATCGGACTGGGCCGAGACGCTTGGCCGCTACCTTGAGGCCCTCGCGCTCCCGAACCCCAAGGGAGCCCTTTTGGCCCTCACAGTCCAAGGAGGCTCGCACCTCGCCGTCCGCCGCCGCGCCGCCGGCGACCTTTCCGCCCTTCCAGCCGCCGTGCACCCGATCGGGGGCGTGGTTCCGATCATGGAGGGCGAGCGGTACAGCCTCCTTGCCGACGTGATCGCGACTGCCAAGGCCGCGCTGCCTCGAGGCCGGCCCGTCCACCTCTTCGGCGCGGGCCACCCGCTCGTGATCCCGCTCGCCGTCTGGCTCGGGTGCGACCTCTTCGACTCCTCGAGCTACGCGAAGTACGCGCACGATGGCCGGCTCCTCTACCCCGACGGCACGCGCGCGCTTGCCGACCTCGAGGAGAACCCGTGCCCCTGCCCCGTGTGCGCAAGGCACACGCCCGCCGACCTGCGCGCCCTACCCCCGCCGGAGCGCTACCTCGCGCTTGCGCGCCACAACCTCCACGTCCTGTCGGCCGAGATGCGCAAGGCGCGCCAGGCGATCCGCGAGGGGTCGGTCTTCGAACTCGTCGAGTCGCGCGCTCGCGCGAACCCCCGCCTCCTGGAGGCCGTGCGCCGCGTGGCGCTCCACGCGGACCTGCTCGAGGAGGTCGAGCCCGCATCGCGCACGCGTGCGCTCCGCTATTTCGACGCGACTTCGGGCGTGCTCCCTACCGTCGAGCTTGCAAGGCGCCGCCTGCTCGAGAGGGCGCCGCTCGGGGAAGGCGAGGAGGCCGTCCTCGTCGCCGCACGGGGCACGCCCTTCTCCAAGCGCCTTCCGCAGGGACTTGCCAAACTGCGGCGTGACGCCCACGTCCCGCTCTTTTTCGAAACGCTTTTCGGCCCGGTGCCGGAGGCCCTCGAGGAGGTCTACCCGTTTGCCCAGCATATCGCGCCCCAGACGCTCGACGCGGAGTCCGCCTCGCGCGTGGCGCGCGCAACGGAAAGCTACGCCCGGAGGTGGCCACAGGGGCGCCTGCGGCGCTTCGAGGAGGCGGAGCTTGGCGCGCTCCGCGGGGCCTTCCGCGCTCCCCCCCTTACGCAAAGCGCCAGGGCCCTCGCCCAAGTCGAGGCGACGCTCGCGTACCAGTTCGGCGCCGGAGCGGCCTCGCTCCTGCGCGGGCGCGCGGCGACCATCGAGCGTTCGCCGCGCACGGGCAAGGTCCGGACTGTCTGGCTAGACGGCCGCCACGTGCTGTCGCTTCGCGCCCACGATGGGCTCTTCTCCTTGACGTTTGAGGGCGGCGGGCTCCTCGCCAAGGCCGTGCCGGCCCCCCGCCACCGGGTGGCCGTGGTCGACGACACCGCCCCTTTCAACGCGCAGGGAAAAAACGTCTTCGCCCCGTTTGTGAAGTCCTGCGACCCGGACCTGCGGCCCGGCGACGAGGCGCTTGTCGCGGACGAGGCGGGCGCGATCGTGGCGGTCGGCCGAATGCGCCTCGCGCCCGGCGAGATCAACTCGTTTGGCTCGGGCGTTGCCGTCGATGTTCGGCAAGGGGCCAGGTCGAGGCGCGTTCCGCCTTGAGGCGGGTCAAAGCGGCCCGCCGCAGTTCGGGCAGGAGGTCCAGCCCGCCTCGGAGGGCATTCCGCAGGCTGGACACGCCATCGGCGTGGGCGCCTGGATGTCCGCTTGCGGCGGAGGTTGGGGCCCCGTGGCAGACGGGGGCGTCGGCCGCGGCGGCGGTGGGGGCGGTGCGACATATCCCGGCGGAGGCTGAGGGCCGGCCGGCCGCGGCGCGGCGCGGGGCCCCGGTTGGCCCGGTGCGGGCGCAGGTCCCATCCTCGCGCTCGGCGGGGCGCCCGGCGGCGGCACGGGCGAGGGCGGAGGCGCCATCTTGCGCTGCAAAGCGGCTTCCGGGTTCGCCAGGAACTGGTCGAGTTCGCTTTTGGCCGACACCTTCTCCTGGTGGTCGATCGCTTGCTTCTCGCGCTCCGCGCGGCGGACGTCGGCGCCCGCGATGTACGCGCGGCCCGCGAAAACCCCGGCAACGCCGATCCCGACCGCCGCCGCGACGATCCATACCCAAACAGGGATGTTCGCGAGGATGTTGTTCCTGTCGACATCCTGGACGGTCACCACGGCGTCGGCTTGCCTGCCCGACCCGAGGCCAAAGAGGTACCCGTTGTCCACCGTCACGTAGATTTCCCCATCTTGGGTCGGGCGGAATTGCATATGGATGCTCGTCGCCGGTGCGTTGACCACCGACCACTCGGACACATACGCCGTCTGTGACGACTTCAGCTTGTAGGTGTCAAACTGCGCCTTGTCGGCCTGGACCATCACGTAGACCGGCGCGTTGTTCGAGACCGCCACGTCGTACTGGTAGAGCCGCCCCGCCGTCACGTGGAACCGGTAGGAGACCCAGCACTGCTTCCGGATCGTGACATTCTGCGTAAAGTACTGCCCGAGGTCGCCCTTCTCGACCTCGCAGACGCCTGGAGGCCGAGAGACCACGACCGTGATGAACGCCTCGGCCGAAGCGCCGAAGTCGTCGCGCACGGTGAGCTTCGCGGTGTAGGTTCCCTCGGAGTGGTAGGCGTTTGAAATGTTCGTCTTCGCCGTCGAGTCCACGTCGTTGTCCAGCACGGCGTCGGTCCCCGAATCCGTTCCGATGTCGAAGTCCCAAATGTACTGGAGGGTCGACTCGACGGAGTCCGGGTCGTTCACCGTGACGATGAAGGCGATCGGCTCGTCGACGATGCCGGAGGGCGGCGAGGGCTGGTCGATCACGGGCGGGAGGTTCCGCACGATCGTCACGACCCGCGAGGCGTTGATGAGCCGGCCGTCGGAGTAGTTGACCCACAACGTGAACGCGCGCGTCTGGACCGAGGGGAGCCCCGGGTGCACGAATGTGAGGTTGAAGGTGTCCTGGTCGTTCAGGGGGTTCCCCTCGACGGGCCCGGAGTCCGTGCGGTTGTCGAGGTCCCACCAGAACTGCACGGCGTCGATCGTCGCGTTCTCCCAGACGCCTCCGGGGGCCACATCGAAGGGTTCGTTCACGCGGGCCTGGATCGGAGGGCCCGGGTCGACCCGCTGGGTCTCGCTCACGTCCGCGAGCGCGGAAAATGCGAGGACCGTGAGGGTGAAGGCCGCCGCGCCCAACGCAAAGACAGCCGCCCGAGAACCCCGCATAACTGGCACACCGGGAAACATGGCCTGAAAAGCCTCGCCTTTCAACCGGTTGAAGCGTTATAAGGGTTGTGGATTCGATGGACGAGCCAGTTGGCAGGGCTGCGCGCGGCCTCGCAAACGCTTTCCCGGCGCCCGCGTCTTTGCGCGGCGTGGCTCGCTGGCGCCGCGCCTCCGGCGCGCCGGACATGGCTTCGCTCGTGCGGGACCTCAAAGAGGAGGGCCTCGTCCGGCGCCCCGAAGTCGAGCGCGCGCTCCTTTCGGCGGACCGCGTCCTGTTCGTTCCGCCTTCGGAAGCCGGTTCGGCCTACGAAGACGCGCCGCTTTCGATCGGGCACGAGCAGACGATTTCCGCGCCCCACATGGTCGCGATCATGGTCGAAGCGCTCGACGCGCGCGCGGGGATGAAAGTCCTCGAGGTCGGCGGCGGCAGCGGTTGGCATGCGGCGGTGATCGCCTCCCTCGTCCGACCGGGAGGGCGCGTGATCTCGGTGGAGAGGATCGCTCCGCTCGCTGAAGCCGCGCGCAAAAACCTGGAGCGCGCCGGTTTTGCAGACGCCGTCACCGTCGTGGTCGCGGACGGCTCGGTCGGGTTCCCCGCCGAGGCGCCGTTCGACCGGATTTCCGTGGCGGCCGCGGCGCCCAGCATCCCGCAGGCCCTTGTCGACCAGTTGCGGCCCGAGGGGGGGAAGCTCCTCGTGCCCGTAGGCCCCCTCTCCGTCCAGGATCTCACCGAAGTCGAGCGCGGCGGGGGCCGGGTGCGCAAGCGGTCCCTCGGCGGCTGTGTGTTCGTGCCGCTCGTTGGCGCGGAGGGGTACTGATGGCGGCCGCCGGGGCACCCGCGTGGACGATGGACCGCTGGCGCTACTACGACATCACGCACGAGGGCCTCGACATCCTGAATCCCCTGGGGTCCCGCAAGCTCGATGTTTTGCTTGACCTCGCGGCCTCGGGCCGCCCTCGCCCGACCGTCGTGGACATGGGCTGCGGCAAGGGCGAGGCGCTCATACGGCTCGCGGAGCGCCACGGCGCAAGGGGCGTGGGCGTCGACATCTCGCCCCCCTTTGTCCGGAAGGCGCGGCGCCGGGCCCGCGCCCGCGTGCCGGGACGCGGCCTGCGGTTTGTCCTCGGGGACGGTGCCGCGTACCGGCCGCCCGCCTCGAAGCGGTTCGACATCGCGTTGTGCCTGGGCGCCTCCTGGATTTGGGGGGGCTACGTAGGGACCCTTAGAGGCCTCCTGCGGCTCACGGCTCCGGGCGGCCGGGTCCTCGTCGGCGAGCCTTTTTGGATTCGCCGCCCGACCCGCGCGAACCTTGCCGTGCTCGGCGAGCGGGCCGACGCCTTCGCGACACACGAAGGGAACCAGCGGCTTGCGCGGGCGGCGGGTCTAACTGTGCTCCGGGTCGCGCGCTCGAGCCTCGCCGAATGGGACGGCTACATGCGGCCGCAGTGGCAGCGCGCGCGGGCGTTTGCGCGCGAACACCCGCAGGACCCCGACGCGGCCGAGGTGCTTGCAAGGGCCCGCCATTCATGGCAGGCCCACCAAACCTGCGAGCGGGCGGTCCTCGGCTGGGGTGTCTACCTTCTTGAAAAGCGCCCACCAGAACGGAAATGAAAGGGCCCCGGGGCGCTTTGGGCCCCGGGGGAAGAGTTGAATCGGCGCGAAGCGCCTCAGTCGAAGTCGCCGCCGCCGTCGTCGTCGCCGCCGCCACCGTGGCCGCCGCCGGGCCCGCCGCCGCCGCCCTTGCTCGACTTCGACGCGATCACATCGTCGATGCGCAGGATCATCACCGCGGCGTCGGCCGCGGAGGTGATCGCCTGCACGCCCACGCGGATCGGCTCGAGGACGTTCAGCTTCGCCATGTCATCGGGCTTGCCCGTGAACACGTTGAGTCCGACCGTCTTCTTGCCTTCCTTGTGCGCCTTGCGAAGCGCAAGGAGCGTGTCGACGGGGTCGATCCCCGCGTTCTCCGCGAGGGTCTTCGGGACGACTTCGATCGCGTCGGCAAAGGCCTCGATCGCGAGCTGCTCGCGGCCGCCGACCGATGGGGCCCACTCGCGCAGCTTCGTGGCGATCTCCATCGCCGTCGACCCGCCGCCCGTGATGTACTTGCCGTCCTTCACGGCGTCGGCGACGACCGAGAGGGCGTCGTGGAGCGACCGCTCGAGCTCGTCGACGACGTGCTCCGTGCCGCCGCGCACGAGGATCGAGACGGCCTTCGGGTTCTTGCAGCCCGTGATGAAGCTCATCTCCTCGTCGCCGATCTTGCGCAGCTCGACGCGCTTGGCAAACCCGAGGTCGTCCTTCGAAAGGTCGTCGATGCGCGAAGCGATGCGCCCGCCCGTGGCCTTCGCGAGCTTCTCGAGGTCCGACTTCTTCGCGCGGCGCACGGCGTAGATCCCCGCCTTCGCGAGGTAGTGCTGCGCGAGGTCGTCGATCCCCTTCTGGCAGACGAGCACGTTCGCGCCCGACGCCTTCACCTTGTCGACCATCGCCTTGAGGGTCTTCTCCTCCTCGTCGAGGAACTGCTGGACCTGGTTCGGGGACGTGATTTGGATCTTCGCCTCGACCTCGGTCTTCTTGATCTCGAGCGCCGCGTCGACGAGCGCGATCTTCGCGCCATCGACGACCTTGGGCATGTTCGGGTGCACGGGCTCCTTGTCGAGGATGATTCCCTGGATGAGCTCCGTGTCGTTCATGGACCCGCCCTGCTTCTTGATGACCTGGATGTTGTCGAGGTCGGCATTGTAGCCCTTGCCAGAGGCCTTCGGCTCGGCGATCTCGGTCACGGCCTTTACCGCGATGTCCGCCATCGCGTCGCCCGCGTGCGCGGCGACCTTCGAGCGCATCGAGGTGATCGCGATGTTGCGCAGGATCTTCGTATCCTTGATGTCGATGTCCTCGGCGACCCGCTCCATGACTTCGACGGCCTTCTTGGCCGCGAGCTTGAAGCCTGCGGAGATCACGGTCGGGTGGACTTGGGCCTCGATGAGGTCCTCGGCCTTCTTGAGGAGCTCGCCGGTGAAGATCACCGAGGTCGTGGTGCCGTCGCCGGCCTCCTCGTCCTGGGTCTTCGCCACCTCGACGAGCATCTTGGCCGCCGGGTGCTCGACGTCGATCTCTTTGAGGATCGTGACGCCGTCGTTCGTGATGACCACGTCTCCAAGCGAGTCCACGAGCATCTTGTCCATCCCGCGGGGTCCAAGCGTGGACCTGACGGCCTCGGCGATCGCCTTGGCCGCCGCGATGTTGTTGTGCTGCGCGCCCTTCCCCTTCTCCCGCGAAGTCCCTTCCTTCAAGACCAAAATCGGTGTCTGTCCTCCGAACATTGTGTTTTCCTCCCTTGTGTTTTCTCTTGTTGATCGAACGTCTGCGGCCCTTACATCATGCCGCCCATGCCGCCCATTCCACCCATGCCGCCCATTCCCGGGGGCATCCCGCCGTGCCCGCCGCCGCCACCGCCGCCGCCTTCCCCGCCCGCGGGGGCCTTCGACGCGATGACATCGTCGATGCGCAGGATCATGATCGCGGCCTCAACGGCCGAGGTGATCGCCTGGCGCCCGACCCGGATCGGCTCGACGACGTTCTCCTTGCCCATGTCGACGATCTTGCCCGTGTAGACGTTGAGCCCGAAGCCCGTCTTGCCGTCCGCGTGGGCCTTCCGGATGTTGATGAGCACGTCGATCGAGTCGAGGCCCGCGTTCTCAGCAAGCGCCCGCGGGATGACCTCAAAGGCCTCCGCAAACGCCTGGATCGCGAGCTGTTCGCGCCCGCCGACCGTGGCCGCGTACTCCCTGAGCCGCTTGGCAAGTTCCATGGCCGTCGAGCCGCCGCCCGTGACGATGCGGCCGTCTTCGACGGTGTCCGAGACCACGGAGAGCGCGTCGTGCATCGAGCGCTCGATCTCGTCGACCACGTGCTCCGTGCCGCCGCGCACGAGGATCGAGACCGACTTCGGCCCCTTGCACCCCGTGATGAACGTGAGCTCGTCGCCCGCGATCTTGCGCGCCTCGACGTGGCCCGCGTGGCCGAGCGCGTCCTTCGTGAGGTCGTCGAGCTTCGTGATGATGCGCCCGCCCGCGGCCTTCGCGAGCTTCTCCATGTCGCTCTTCTTGACGCGGCGGAGCGCATAGATCCCCGCCTTGGCGAGGTAGTGCTGCGCGAGGTCGTCGATCCCCTTCTGGCAGACGAGGACGTTGGCCCCCGAGGCCTTGACTTTCTCGACCATCTTCTTGAGCGTCCCTTCCTCCTCCGCGAGGAAGGCGGAGAGGGAGCCCGGGTCGTGGATCTCGATCTTGGCGTCGACCTCGGTCTTCTTGATCTCGAGCGCGCTGTCCACGATCGCGACCTTCGCGTTGTCGATGGACTTCGGCATCCCGGGGTGCACGGGCTCCTTGTCGAGGATGATCCCCTCGACGAGCTCCGTGTCCGTGATCGCTCCGCCGGTCTTCTTGACCACGAGCACGTTGTCGACATCGGCCCGCGTCTTGCCGTCGCGGGTTTCGCTCACGGCGCGGATCGCCTTCACGCAGATCTCCGAGAGGAACTCGTCGCTCGACGAGGCGAGCTTCGAGGCCAGCGACGTGATCGAAACGCTGCGCAGGACCTTGTCGTCCGTGGGCTTGATCGGCGTCGAGATCTCTTCGAGGACCTCCTGCGCCTTGGCCGCCGCGAGGCGGTAGCCCTCCGTGATGACCGAGGCGTGGACGTTGTTCTCGAGGAGGTCTAGGGCCTTCTTGAGGAGCTCGCCGGCGAGGATGACCGAGGTCGTCGTGCCGTCGCCGCACTCGTCGTCCTGGACCTTGGCGACCTCGACGATCATCTTGGCGGCCGGGTGGCCCACGTCGATTTCCTTGAGGATCGTGACGCCGTCGTTCGTGATCGTGACATCGCCCATCGAGTCGACGAGCATCTTGTCCATCCCGCGGGGGCCAAGCGTCGAGCGGACGGTGTCCGCGATTGCGATGGCGGCCTGGATGTTGTTCGCCTGGGCGCCCTTGCCCGTCGAGCGTTCGGTGCCTTCCTTCAAAACAAGAATCTGGGTTCCGGCTGGTAGCATGGTTCTCACTCTCAGGGGGTGCTTGGAGCGCCCCGCAGGTAAGTCAAACCTATGCAAGCGTTCGTATATATACCAACCGGTGGGTGGCCTCTCCGGCGGGGCGGCCCTGGTGGGCACGCCATGGCAAGCCCTCGAGGGCGCTCACCGCAGCCTTCGGATCTTGTACTCGGGCACGAGGTGCTCGCGCAGGAGCTCCCGGTAGATGTCCTGCGCGACGCGCTCGCGCAGGTCGAAGTGCTCGGAAAGGCGCGGCAGGGAAAAGTCGTCGGCCTCCGTGATCCAATAGAGGACCCGGCGGGAGAGGTAGGCGTCGCTGAGGCGCGCGATGAGGTTGTGCGCCTCGGCAAGGACGCGCATGCGGCGCGCGACAAGCTCGTCGCGGCGACGCTCGAGGTGGTCGATCTCGCGCGCGATGTCCCCCGCCTGCTTCGAGAGGTCGGAGAGCCGCATCGAAAGGGCCTCGCGGGGGGCCAAGGGCTCCTGCGGGAGGCGCCGCGCCTCGGCGCGCTCCTGCGCCTCGAAAACCTCGAGGCGCGTGGAGAAGAGCGCGGGCCCAAGGTCGATGGCGATCGAGAGCGACGCGGTGAGCTTGTACGCGGTGCGAGGCGGCCCGCCCTGGTCCGAGGGCTCCTCGATGCCTTCGACGAGCCCCGCCTCCTGGAGAACGCGGATGTGCTTCATGATCGCCTGCTGGGAGACCCCGAGCTCCTTGGAAAGCTGGAGGGGGTAGTGGGTCTCGGAGGCGAGGCGCGCGAGGATCTCGCGGCGCGTGGGCGAGGAGAGGACCCGCAAGACGGCCGACAGCTCCACCAGCGGGGCTTGGGGCTTGGCCACGGGATCGGCTTATCATATGAACCTTTGATTATGTAGTTACCGAGCCCGGCTCGGCGCCCCGCTTGGGCGGCTGCCCCTGAGGCCACGAGGGGGAAATCGCGTCCCGGGGAACGCTTAATTAGGCCATCCAGCATCGAGGGAAATTGCAGGAAGCGGCAACCCCCCTATGCGGTTCAAGGACGAAGAGATCGACGAGAGCCAGCTGACCCCGGAAAACCTGGCGAACGTGAGGGTGCGCCAGCCCGACCGCCGCGTCGGGGAGGTCTACGCGATCGCGAACAAGCTGCTCGGGGCCTCCAGGATCGAGGTCGTCTGCGAGGACGGGAAGGTGCGGATGGGCCGGATCCCGGGCAAGCTTCGAAAGCGCATGTGGATCCGCGAGGGGGACCTGCTCATCATCGCCCCGTGGGAGTTCCAGGACGACAAGTCCGACATAAGGTGGCGCTACACGAAGACGCAGGCCGTCGCGCTCTCCCGCAAGCGCTTGCTGCCGAAGACCGTCGACATCTTCTGAAGGCGGGGCGGTCGGGGCCGGCGTAAGAAGCGCCTTGCGCTGAAGGGGGAAGGGGTCCGTTGAAGCGCGAGCGCCTCGTCGAGGCGATGGACCTCCTCGAGGGCGAGGGGATGTGGAAGCGCTCGGGGACGGGCGACAAGCGCAAGATCCTCGACGAGGTCTTCGACGAGAGGACCCTCAAGGCGCTCCACAAACTCATGAATGCGGGCATCCTCCAGACGCTCGACTTCCCCGTGGCGACGGGAAAGGAAGCCACGGTGTTCGTGGGGCTCACGAAGAAGGCCGACGAGGTCGCGGTCAAGGTCTACCGGGTCGGCAACGCCACGTTCAACTCGATCCGCCGGTACATCCAGGACGACCCGCGCTTCAAGGCGGTGGGGCGCGACCGCCGGAGCGTGATCTTCGCATGGGCGGTCAAGGAATACAAGAACCTCCTGCGCATGCATGAGGCCGGCGTCACGGTGCCAAGCCCCGTCGCGCACCTGGAGAACGTGCTTGTCATGGAATACCTGTTCGTGGGCGACGGCCACGAACCCGCTCCGAGTTTGAAGGGCGCGCGCGGGTTCGACGCGCCGGCCGTGTACGAGGCCCTCCGGAAGGACGTGCGCAGGATGGTCGCGAAAGCCCGGCTCGTCCACGGCGACCTCTCGGAGTACAATGTCCTGCTCGCGGAAGGCCGGCCCCACATCATCGACGTCGGCCAGGCCGTGGTGCTCGACCACCCGCGGGCGAAGGAATTCTTGCGGCGCGACGCGGAGAATGTCGCGCGGTTTTTCGGCCGGCTCAAGGTCGGGGAGGGCGCCGCCGACCTCTACGAGTTCTGGTCGCACGGCGTGAGCTTCGAGCGCAGGCGCGGGCGCGGGCGCGCCGGAGGCGAGGAGGAATGACCCGGGTCGTGCGCCTGCCGCAGGACCGGCTGGGCGCCCTCATCGGGCCCGGCGGCGACGTGAAGGCGATGATCGAGCGGCGCGCCAAAGTCCGCCTCGATGTGGACTCGGACTCGGGGGAGGTCGGGATTGTCGAGAGCGCCAAGACGAACCCGCTGAAGGCGCTCCAAGCCGAGGAAGTCGTCCGCGCGATCGGGCGGGGCTTCTCGCCGGAGAACGCGCAGGCGCTCTTCCGCGAGGACATGTACCTCGCGGTGATCGACATCCGCGACTACGTGGGGCACCGCGAGAGCCGGCAGCGCCAGGTGCGCGGCCGCGTGATCGGAGAAAAGGGGCGCACGCGCCGGATGATCGAGGAGCTCGCGGGGTGCCGCGTCGCCGTGCAGGGGAACACGGTCGGGCTCATCGGCGAGGCGCAGGGGCTCGAGGCCGCCAAGCGCGCGATCGATATGCTGCTCTCGGGGTCCGAGCACTCGACGGTCTACGGGTTCCTCGAGCGCAAGCGCAAGGAGATGCGCCTCCACATGCTTGACCAGATTGAGTGGAGGGACGAAAAGGAGCGCCCGCCCGCCGGGGAGGACGAGTAGGTGGGGGGCGCACACGACGGAGGCACCCCCGCTGGCCGCCCTGCACGAACTGCGGTCGCGCGTTGCGCGCGCGCTGACCCCAAGCGCGGTGGAAAGGCTTAGAGGGGCGCGCGGGGTTCCCTCGCGCCGACGAGGATGGGAGCGCTCGAAGCCCGCCTTCACGACATCAACGTGAGGCTTGCGGCCTCTTCCGTGGAGGTCGAGGCACTCGCGCGCCTCCTGCGCCGCCGCGAGGCGATCCTCGAGACCGCCGACGAGGTCCGCGAGCGCATGGACGCAGCGACGGAGCGCGTGCAGGGCGTCGAGGAGGAGATCGAGCGCTCCCCGCGGCTCTTCCACTTTGCCCTCCACCGCCGGCGCCAGGAGGCCTTCCTCGAGCCCGGGCAGAAGGCGGGGTTCGTGGCGGCCGGGATGTACCTCGTGCTCGAGCACGAGCTTGGCGCGCTTGACGAGGAGCTCAACGACCTCGAGGCGCAGGCGCGCCGCCTCAAGGGCGGGGAGGTCCGACACCGGATGCTCGTCGAGTGGCGCGACGAGATCCTCATGAGCCTCGGCCCCGGGCGATTCACGGCGGCCGAACAGTCGCTCGAGCGCGTCTCGGCCTCCGTCGAGGTGGCTTCGCGGGCCGAGGACTTGCGCGTGATCGAGGAGGCTCAGAGCGTGGCCGCCCGCGCGCGCGCAGACCTCGCGAAGGCCGCGGCAGACCTTGAAAAGGAAGGGACGCTCGAGAAGGACGACCTCGCGGTTGTGGCCGACATCATCCCGGAGGGGACGCGGCACTTCCGCCTCCGGGAGGTGAAGCGCAGGGTCGAGCAGGCCACGCTGCGGCTCGGCTTCACCGCCGACGAGCTTCGCGGCGTGAAGGGCCTCACGGTCGCCGTGCGGCACCCGTACTTCGCGATGGAGGCCTTCCTCGGCGCGCTCTTCGACGACCTCCAGGCGGGCAGGGCCCCCGTCGAGGCCCAGGCGGCGCTCGAGGAGGCGGAAGACTACCTCAACCTTGTCGAATCGGCGCTCGAGGGGGCCTGCGAGGACGCCCGGGGCAAGCTCGAGGCGGCCCGCTCGGCCGAGTCCGAGCAGGTCGAGTCCGCCGTCCGGCAGTTGCGGCCCTCGCCGATCCGGCTCAAGGCGCGGTACTCGGCCTTCGACGAGGTCCCCCTGCGCCGCTGAGCGGCCGGCTGCGCCCGGGCAAGGAGCGCCGCGGCCGCAAGGCCAAGCGCGACCGCCGGGGCCTCGGCGCCGGGCAGGAACCCCGGTCGCCGCGGGCCGCAGCAGGGTGCGCTCACGAGCGACAGCACGCTGATCTCGCGGGCCTCTTCGAACGCCCGCTTGGCCGAAAGCGCGGCCGCTTCGAGCGCGCCGGAGGGGCCCGCGCCGAAGGCGGGGCCGCGCGCCAGCACGGCAAGGGTCTCGTTTGCCGCGGCCTCAAAGGCCCCGTTGTGGGAGAGGGCCGCGGCGGGCACGGTCGCAAGGGAGTAGCCGAGGCGGTCGAAGCGGTCAAAGGCCGCCTGCCGGAGTTGGAAGGCCTCGCCGAGCGTTGCGGCCGCGGCCCCGAAGTGCAGCGCCTGCCGGTCGAAGGAGTCAAAGGACGAGTCCACGTAGTTTGGAAGGTAGGTCATCGGCGTCGAGGAGGACGTCCGCAGCCAGGTCGTTTCGAGGAACGCCGTGCCGTTCGGCGCGAGCCACCCGACCTCGTGGGGGTGGCCGAGGCCGAGCGCGTGGCCGCCTTCGTGGATCAGGGTCTCCGTGAACCCGAGCGTCTCGAGCTGGTCGAGGCCCGCGCTGATGATGACCGACGCCGCCCGCCCGTCGCTTCGCTGGAGGGTGACACCCCGGACGTTTTCCGCGTCGACCCACGAGGAGCCGTCGAACACTGCCAGCAGGGCCGGCACGGTGACTTCCTCTCCGGGCTCGATCGGCAAGGTCGGGACGGCGAAGCGCCCCTTGAGGTCCTGATTGACCCCGAAGGGGTCCACGACGCGCAGGCCGCCGGCAGCGACCGCGCGGGCGTCCAGCGACGCCGCGACCTCCGGATCCGTCGACCGGTTCGCGACCGTGAGGCGGACCTCGACGGGGCTCAAGGGCAGGAGCGCGCCAAGCGCCGCCGCCGCGCGGGCCGTGTCCAGGATGTCCAAGGGGCGTCGGATCCCGTGGGGCGCGCCCACGCCGCCCGCGTCGAAGGCGCTCTGGGCGGCCGTCCCGTCGAAGAGGGTGACGTTGAGGGTGAAGGAGGACGGCACAAAGGGCGTGACGCCGAACGACGGGGCGAGGAGAATTCGCACGGACGCGTCGACGTACCCGGCGAGGTCGCGGGCAAGGCGCGCGCGCTCGGAGGCCGAGCTGCCGTAGGACCAGAGGGGCGGCGCGCCGGCGAAGTTCGCCGGGCGCCCCTGCCCGGAGCCTTCGCCGAGGTGGCTTGGCGCCGCGCGAAGGTCCTGGAAGAAGAGGCCGTCCCCGTCGCCCCAGGCGTTGGCCGTCTCGTAGGTGAAATTGACCCCGCGGTCAACTTCGCGCGAGGCGACCTTGTAGTAATACGGGCCCTCGACCGTGTAGGGGTTGAGGAAGAAGAGCCGCGCCTCTCCCGCGACCGGCGCGACCTCCGGGAAGGAGCTGGAGGACGCCGCAAGCCACGCGGCCGTTTCCGACGCGTCGGCGTGGGCCACGGGTGTCGAGGGGCCCCACGAGGCGAAGTACGGCGAGACGTTTTCGAAAAGGCCGACGTAGTTGCCGACCACCCTCGACAGGGTGTCGTTGCCAAAGGAGCTCCTTAACGCCGCTCCAAGCGCTTCGACAAACGCGCCCGACGCGTCGACAAAGCGGACGCGCACGGAGTCGTTGACGCCGAGCGGGAGGCTCACGGAGCTCACCGAGGGCCACCATGTCGAGTTGACGTTGTCGATGACCGCGGCCTTCTCGGAAGCGCTGAGGTTCAGGCCCGCGAGGACCACCGAGACGTTGACCGTGACGTTCGCCGTGGGGACCGGCGCGGCAAAGCGCTCCTTGAGCGTCGGGTCGGCGCCTGCGGCCGAAGGGGCAAGGCCAGCCAGGAGGACGCACAGCGCGAGCCCTGCAGCGGCCGCATGTCGGGCGGGGGCCATCGCTGGGCCCACGCGAGACCTCGATGATAACGCTTGCCCGGCCGGGCGCAAGGGGACGCCGGTCCGCGGCGGGTTTGATATGGCGGGGTGCCGATGCCTTCCCGAGGCGGACGAGGTGGCCCGCGGCCGCATCCCCGTGTTGGATGCTGACGGGCGCCCCTTTGGCGCGCTCGATTTCGAGACTCCCGACCACATCGAGGTCGTCCTCGAGGGCGCCTCCTCCGTGCGCATCGCCCGTTTCCACTTCGAAGGGGCCGGGGGTCTCGGCCGCGTGCGGGTCAAGGGGAGGGGGGACAGCGTGTTCCTCGGCAAGGGCGTGACCACGATCGACGGGATCGACCTCGGCCCTGTCACCGAAGTCGTGCGCTCGGCCGACGGGGGCTTCGAGGCGCTCATCGTCCTCCGGAGCGCGGAGGACACCCCGCTCGCCGTGCCCCTTACCGCTGTCCGCGAGGTGTCTGCCCACATCATCTTGGAGCCCTCCGCTGAGGAGGTCCGGGCGTTGCAGGCGGCGCTCTCCGGCAAGAGCGCCGTTGCCGGCGCACTTGCCCGGGCCCGGCGATGAAGGGCGCTTCGCCAAAGCCCAAAGTTCGCAATGGTCTCGACTGGCTTGGCCAGCGACCCATACCGCGCGCCGGAAACGCTTATAAATAAGGGCTTTTATGCGCACTTCCCGCGCCCGTCGGCGCGGGTTGGGATGATTCAGATGGCTCGCTCGTATGCAAAGTCCAACGACGAGCTCGTCGCCGTCCTTACCGCTCTCCGCAAGGCGGGAGCCCGCGAAGCCGCCCCGCTTTGGAGCGCGGTGGCGACCCGGCTCTCGGGGCCCCTCCGCAACCGCGCGGAGGTCAACCTTTCACGCATCGCGCGCGTGGCTCCCCCAGGGTCCCTCGTCGTCGTCCCCGGCAAGGTGCTGGGCGCGGGGGCGATCCCGCACGCGGTCACTGTGGCGGCATTCCAGTTCTCCGGGTCGGCGCGCGCAAAGATCGAAGCGTCCGGCGGCAAGGCGCTCTCGATTGGGCAGCTCATCGAGAAGTCCCCGAAGGGCTCGAATGTGAAGATCGTCGGCTGAGGGGGGTCGAGGGTCGATGGCGGAAAAGGCACAGGCAAAGCCCAAGCTCGTCGTCTACGACGCCGACCACGCGGTCCTCGGCCGCGCCGCCACCCGCATCGCCAAGGAGCTGCTCCACGACAAGGAGCTCCAGGTCGTCGTGGTAAACGCGGACAAAGCCGTCGTCACGGGCTCGCGCGTGTACACCTTCCAGCGCTACCGGGAGCGGCGCGCAAGGGGTAAGGAGCGCAAGGGGCCCTTCTACCCGAGGCGGGCCGACCGGATTTTCAAGCGGACCGTGCGGGGAATGCTTCCGTACCAGCGCGAGACGGGCCGCGAGGCCCTCAAGCGACTCAAGTGCTTCCACGGCGTCCCCGCCGTCTACAAGGGGAAGGCCGGCAAGATCGAGGGCGCCCACGACCTGCGCACCGCCCGCTTTGTGACGCTCGGCGAGATCTCGAAGGCCATCGGGGCCTGAGCGACGGGGCGAAAGGAGGACAAACCATGGCGAAGGAACAGGGCCCCATTGTCGTCGCCGGAAAGCGCAAGATGGCCGTCGCGCGGGCGGTCGTTTCGAGGGGAAACGGAATCGTGCGGGTGAACCGGCGACCGCTCGAGATCTGGATGCCGGAGCTTGCCAGGCTGAAGATCCAGGAGCCGCTCGTGATCGCGGGCGAGCGCGCGCAGGGCGTCGACATCGACGTGCAGATCAGGGGGGGCGGTGTCATGGGCCAGGCGGACGCCGCAAGGACCGCGATTGCCCGCGGCCTCGTGCGCTTCTTCCGCGACGACGAACTCGCCCGCGCGTACAAGCGCGTCGACCGCTCGATCATCGCTTCAGACTCAAGGCAGAAGGAGCCCAAGCACCCGCAGGGGCGCGGCGCGAGGAAGCGGCGCCAGAAGTCGTACCGTTAGGGGGAGTGGACAACCTATGATGATGCCCGTGCGCTGCTTCTCTTGCGGCAAGGTGATCGGCTCGCTCTACGAGCCCTACCGCAAGCAGGTCGAGGAGGGCGCGAACCCGCGGGAAGTGCTGGACAACCTGGGACTTCGCCGCTACTGCTGCCGCCGGATCCTCGTGGGGCACGTGAGCCTCATCGACGACGTCGCGCCGTTTTGAGGGCGGAAGGGGAAGAACCGGCACCCGGCAACCCTGAAATACCCCCCTCCCTCTTGCCCGCCGACACCCGCCGTGGGTCCGTGGGGTAGCTTGGTATCCTACGTGCTTGGGGTGCACGCGACTCCAGTTCAAATCTGGACGGACCCACTCCCCCCCCTCCTTATGGGCGCCCGCCGATCGGCGGGGCAAGGCTCAAGGCGGGCGGAGGGCCTTTGAAGGTGCGGCGGGGCCATGGGAAAACTCGCCGTTCCCCGGCTCGTGTACACGGGGCTCCGTGTGCGCGACCTCGACCGCTCGATCGCGTTCTACAGGGGCGCGCTCGGGATGGAGCTCCAGTTCAAGTTCAGGATCAAGGAAACGGGCGGCCGGGTCGCCTACCTCGTCTCGCCGGGCGGCAAGCAGAAGCTCGAACTCAACTGGTACCCGGGCGCGTTCCCGTTCCGCAAAGGCGACGAACTTGACCACCTGGGGTTCAAGACGGGCGACCTCAAGGACACGAACTCGAGGCTCACGGCGCACGGCGCTCGCGTGACAATCCCCACGTTCCGTGAGGGCTCGTCGCTCCTCACCTTCTACGAGGACCCCGACGGGATCCCTATCGAAGTCCAGTCCACCTTGCGCGGGCGGTTCCGCGTGCGGGAGGGCGGGCGGTCAAAGCACGAGCGGGGGCCCGGCCCGCTTGGGGCGTCGCGCAGCCGTAGGCCTGACGGGTAGGGCCTTAGCTCCGTGTACTACGTACTATCATGACGTGAACAGGCGTCCCTTGAAGGGCCGTCGAAGGCCAAAGGCCTACTCGCCGGCCAACTCAAGTGCCGACGTAAGGGCCGGCGGCGGCGCCTCATGGACCGCGCTTGGGAACGCCCCAACTTCTCGCACAACCGCAGGGGAGAGCGAGAGGTAGCGCGAGACGGCCTCGGCCGTGAGGCCCTCCTGGAGCATGAGCCACGCGCGAGTCACACGCAGCGTCATGGGCGAAAAGTCGGGTATCTGGTCAAGGCCCGCCTCCTTGCGGACCTCGCGGACCATCCGGTCGATCTTGTCGGGGGTCTTGCGCGGGCGGCTCGTGTAGCCCCGCACCGCACGCTCGAGTTCGCGGTCGTGGAGGGGGATCTTCAGCGTCTCGTTGCGCTTCGGCCGCTTCCAGAGGAGCCAGCCGCCCATGTAGTCGCGCCAAGTGACCTTGGAGAGCGCGCGGACCTCGATGCCGGTCATGTAGAGGATCATGACCACTTCCCAGTGTTCGGGCGAAAGGCGCCGCGCGGCGTCGAGCACCGATTGCATCAAGGCGGGTTCCGTGATGGGCCGGCGTTTGTACGAGTGGCGCTTGCTGAGAAGGGCCTTTCTGTGTCCGTGGTCAAGAAACGCGTGGTCGGCCTGCAATGCGCCTGTTCCGCCCGAGCGATGTGCAACACTTGACGTAGGTTTGCCCCCGGTGGGGGTTGGCCCCACATTAAGAAAGGTTGTGGCCGGGCGTTCACCGCTCGGTATCCTCGCCGTACGATTCTTGACCGCCGCGGCCATTCGATCTGTTAGAACAATTCTATTGTTTTTCATTCCCTAATAATGTTGTTGAGAATAATTTTCACAAATTTGCAATCAATTTATCTGTGATACACCACCGATCCCGGGCGTTCGTTGATTCAGCGCGAGCCAACTGCTTTGATTGGGGCGTCGTACTGGGCAGTTTGCGCATGTTTACGTTTTCGCGATCCAGATTGCTGCGAAGCGTTTGTGCGGTGGCAACACACCGAGAAACTCGCTCGCTTCTCAAGTATCTCGACCCGTTTACCAAATCTCCGACAATTAGGGTCTACCCTTGCGAACAGTTTATCTCAGATCGCCCACGATACGCGAGGCAACTTACGCGGGGTTGATCTTGTGAGGATTGGAACCAAGGTTCAGTGGACAGTTTTCGGATGCATGTTGGTCGCGCTCGCGGTCGTGGGGACCGCTTCCGCAGTGGTGCCGGTCCCGGACGCCATGGGCCCCTATTCGGGTGACGAGGACGGGAGCATCAGTTTCTCCGGGAGCTTT
>DATEUP010000011.1:0-2820 GCA_035283065.1 Thermoplasmatota archaeon
AAGCGAGGGCGAAGGGCCCGCCCGACCCGTTCGACCAGGTGGCGTTGAAGGTGTGGACGTCCGAAAGCGCGAAGTCGAGAGTCGTCCCGGCAGGGATCACGCTCGCGTTCGAGGGCGCGGTGAGGGCGATTGACGGCGCGACCGAGTCGATCGTGAAAGCGAAGCTCGCGACCCGGAGGTTCCCGGCAATGTCCGTTGCGCTGACGGTCACGGTCACCGCCCCGTCCGCCCAGCCGCTCGTAGCCACGTCGAAAGGCGACGAAAAGGAAAACGGCCCGGAGCCGTTTCCCCAAGTCGCGTTGAACGAGTGCACATCCGTGATCGAAAAGTCGAGGGTGGCGCCCGGCGAGAGCACGGAGTTGTTGGAAGGCGAACCCATGGAGATCGCGGGGGCCGTCGAGTCCATCGTGAAGTGGAAGGTCGCCGCGGCGCTGTGGCCGGCGAGGTCGTACACGGTGACCGAAACGTCGACGCCACCGTCGCTCCACCCGCTCGTGTCGATGTCGAATGGCGCGGGGAGCAGCTGTGTCCCATTTCCATTGTCATAGGCGGCGTAGTCCAGGTTGACCTCGGTGACGGAAAGGTCGATTGTCGACCCGGCCGACAGCACGGAATTGTTCGCGGGCCCCGTGAGGGAAAGCAGGGGGTCCGTGTCGTCGATCGTGAAGCGGAACACGACAATGACGATGTGGCTCGAGTTGTCGTCGGCCCGCACCGTGACGTTCAGGGGGCCTTCGCTGAAGCCCGTCGTGTCGAGGTCGTAGGGCGCGCTGAAGTTCAGGGACCCCGAGCCCGTGTCGTAGGTGACCGTGTTGAGGTCCGCGTCGACCACGTCGAAGTCGAGGACGGTCCCCGAGGGGATCACCGAGTTGTTCGAGGGCGTGTTGAGGATTACCGCCGGGAACGCGTTGTCGATCGTGAAGTCGAAGGAGGCGGTAGCGCTGTTCCCCGCGACGTCTGTCGCGACGATGGCGACGGTGTAAGCGCCGTCCGTCCAGCCCGTCGTGTCGATGTCGAAGGGCGCCGAGAGGTTGTTCGTGCCCGAGCCGTTGTCCCAGGTGGCCGAAAGCGAGTGGAGATCCGTGATCGAGAGGTCGATAAGCGTACCGGCCCCGAATGTCGAGCTGTTCGTCGGCTGGTTGAGGCCGATGGAGGGGGCGATGTTGTCGAGCGTAATCCCAACCACGAAGACCCGCACGTTGCCTGCAAGGTCGGTTGCCGTGACGGTCACGGCAAAGATGCCGTCGAGCCAGCCCGTCGTGTTGATGTCAAAGGGGCTGCCCAGCGTGAGGTTCCCCGATCCGTTGTTCCACGTGACGGTGTTGAGGTTCGTGTCGGTAACCGCGAGGTCGATCAGGGTGCCCGAGGGCGACACGGGGTTGTTGGCGGGGGCAAGCAGCGCGACAGCGGGGAGCGTCGAGTCCATGGTGAAGTGGAAGACCACGGTGCGCGCGTTTCCCACCGCATCGGTCGCGACGACCGTGACGTTCACGGAGCCGTCCGCCCAGCCCGTCGTCGGCACGTCATAGGGCGACGAGAGCCCGACGGCCCCGCTGCCGTTGTTCCACGTAACGGTTCCCGGGTGGGCCTCCGCAACGCTGAGGTCGAGCGACCGGCCTGCGGAAACGTAGGAGTTGTTGGCGGGCGTATTCAGGGTGATTGCCGGTAGCGTCCCGTCGACATCGAAGGAAAACGACGCCGTCCGCCCGTTCCCGGCGCTGTCGGTCGCCGTCACGACGACCGTCACGACGCCGTCCGCCCATCCCGTCGTGACGACATCAAAGGGCGAGGAGAAGGGCGTCGAGCCGTTCCCGTTGTTCCAACTCGCCGAGAAGGTGTGCGCGTCGCTGATGGCGAAGTCGATCGTGGACCCGGCGGCGATGAGTGAGTTGTTCACGGGGGACCCAAGCGTGATCGAGGGCGCAGTCGTGTCGACCGAAAAGTCGAAGGTCGAGGTCCGGCTGTTGCCCGCCTGGTCGAAGGCGCGCACCGTCACGGTCACGGCGCCGTCCGCCCAGCCGCCCGTGTTGATGTCAAAGGGCGAATTGAACGAAAACCACGGGCCTCCGTTCGACCAGCTCGAGTTCTGGAAGTTCGCGTCGCCTACGCTGAAGTCCAACGAGGTGCCGGCCTGGATGATCGACCCGTTCGAAGGGGTGTTCAGCGTGATCGAGGGCGCCGTCGAATCGAGCGTGAACACGTACGAGCGGACCGTCTGCCGGCCAAGCTGGTCAAAGGCCGCCACGACGAGCGTCGTCAGGCCGTCCCCCCATCCGGTTGTTGAGACGTCAAAAGGCGAAGTGAACCCGGTCCACGGCCCGCCTGTGCTCCAACTCGTATTGTTAAAGAAAGCGTCCGCGATCGAGAGATCGATCGTAGTCCCCGACGCGATGACCGAGTTGTTCGACGGGCTGTTGAGCGCGATGGTCGGCGCGTTGCCGTCAAGGGCGTAGTTGAACGTGCCCGAGGCCCCGTTGCCTGCCGTGTCCCACGCGTGCACGGTGACGTTCCACCAGCCGTCGGCCCAACCGACCGTGGAGACATTCCACGGGCTCGGGAAGGGCACTTGGCCGAAGCCCGCATCCCACGTCGCGTTTGTCGAAAGGTGCTCGTCGGTGATCGTGAAGTTCAGCTGCGTGCCCGTGGCGTAGAGGCCCCCCGGCGCCGGGCTGGCGGCCGAGATCGAGGGGGCTGTCGTGTCAATCGCGAAGACGAAGAACTGGCTGTCGGCGGCCCCCGTCGCGTCCGAGCCGTTCACCCAGACCCGGTACACGCCCTCCGCCCACCCCGAGGTGCTTATGTTGAAGGGCGCGGCAAAGG
>DATEUP010000012.1:0-12921 GCA_035283065.1 Thermoplasmatota archaeon
TGCAGGAGCGCGCGCCGCAGGCGGCCCTCGTGGGCCTGGAATTCTGCGAACACGTCCTCCGCGTTCGGGACGACGATTTCCGCCGCCGCCGAGGGCGTGGGCGCCCGCAGGTCCGCAGCAAAGTCGCAGATCGTGAAATCGGTCTGGTGGCCCACCGCCGATACCACGGGGATCGGGCTTGCCCGCACCGCCCGGGCCAGCGCCTCCTCGTTGAAAGGCCAAAGGTCCTCGATCGAGCCGCCTCCCCTCGCCACGATGACCACATCGACCCCGCCGAAATCCGCGAGCGCCTTGAGCCCCCGGATCACCTCGTGCTCCGCGCCCTCGCCCTGCACCTTCGAAGGCGCGACAAGGATGCGCACGTGGGGGAAGCGCCTCGAGATCACGTTGATGATGTCGCGCAGCACCGCGCCCTCGGTCGAGGTCACCACCCCGACGGTCGCGGGGAAGCGCGGCAGCGGGCGCTTCTTCGACTCGTCGAAGAGGCCCTCCGCCTCGAGCTTCTTCTTCGTCTGCTCGAACTTCAGGAAGAGCGCGCCCCGCTTGTCCGTCGACTGGACCTCTGCGACGCGAAGCTGGTACTGCCCGCGCTGCTTGTAGACGGTCACGTCGCCCCGCGCGAGGACCTCCGCGCCCTCCTTCAGCGAGGGGCCGACCTCGCGCGACGCGCCGTAGTTCCAGCACACGCAGTTGATCTGGGCTTGCGCGTCCTTCAGCGTGAAGTACCAGGCTTTCGGGTACTCGCGGATCCCGGAGACCTCGCCCTTGACCCACACCGACGCAAGCCGCTCGTCTTGCTGGAGGTCCTCCTCAATGAGGTCCGTGAGCTCGGAGACCGTCACGAACGAGGGACCTTGCGGCGCCCGGCGCGCCTGCCCGCCGCCCTCCGCGGGCGGGTCGGATCCTTCCTCCCCTTGCGGCTTGGCCCCCGACTGGAACTGGTCGAGCCGCGTGCCCCGTTTCTGCGGCGCCACGTTTCCACCTCGAAGAGAGGAGCGCTTGCAAACGCCTGCACTCGCGCCCTTCTCGATCCAGATGGCCCTATTTAAAGTCGAAGTGGGGTGCGGCAAACGCGCGCGACCGCGCGCCCATGGTTTATCTCGCCCTCCTTGCCTCGCCGCGCCGGGGCTCCTACCGTTCCCGACATCCTCTGCGTATTCTGCCGCGCTGTCGTGCCGGCCACCGGCGCCTTCGATCTCGTCCTTTGCCCCGCCTGCAAGCGGATGACGCCGGTGCGCGGAGCGGCGCCCGCGCCCGCCGCTGCACCGGGCGCGCCTGCGGCCCCCTACTCCGTGCCCGCCGGGCACACGATCGAGACCGGCACGTTCCTCCCGCCGCCGCCGCCCCACATCGTGCGCCGCGTCGCCCGCTCAGCCACGCTCGGCGGCGCCTTCCTCGTCGCCTTCCTCCTCGGCGCGGAACTTGCTGCACTCATCGCCGGCACGCCGACGGGAGTGGACTACGCGCTCACTGCCCCCGAGCCTTTCCTTGTCCTCTTCATCGCCTTCCCCTTCCCCTACGCGCTCGTGGCGCTCACGGGTGGCGCGGCCGTCACCTTCTACATGGTGCTCGTCGCAGCGATCCTCCTTTCCGTGGGCGAGCTTGTCCGGCGATACGGCAAGGACGCATGGGCCAAGGTCACCGTCGCCCTGCGCGGCGAGGGCACTCCAACACTCTCCGACCCGAACGCGTTCTTCGCGCTCGCGCGGCTCTTCTCCGCGGCCCTCTTTATCGCCGTCGCCGCCAACGAGCTTGCGGCCGCCGCAGGCTCGCCGCCTTCCGTCCCCCAAGCCCTGGTAGAGGCGCCCCTCGGCGAGCGCCTTGTCTCGCTCGCCCATGCCTCGGTGTGGGAAGAGCTCATCACGCGGGTCCTCCTCCTCGGGGTGCCCCTCTTCCTCGTGCACTTGGCTGGCCGCGGCCGGCTCGAGCGCCCCGGGCACTCGTACGTCCTCGGCGGCGGCTTTGCCCTCGACGGCCCCGCCGTCGCCTTCCTGGTCTTCCAAGCGGCCGTCTTCGGGTTCGCGCACTTCACGGGCTGGGACCTCCTGAAGGTCCCCACCGCCGCGGTTTTCGGCCTGGCGGCTGGCGTCCTTTTCCTGCGCTTTGGCCTTGCCGCTGCCATTGCCGTCCACTTCCTCAACGACTACATCAATATCACAGCGGCGATGACCGAGGGGACTGCGTTCCCGGTCTTCGTCCTGCTCGCGTTTTACGTCATGCTTGCCGTCGGCGCCGTGAACGCGATCCGCTACGTCTTCGTCATCGTGGAGGTCGCGCGGGCGGGGCGGGTACCCGAGTACATGGGGGGCCCCCCGCGCGTCCCCTTGCCAATTGCGGCGTCCCCCGCCCTCCCTTTGGGAGGGGAAGACGCACCCGCGTCGCCTCGAGGCCGCGGTTAGCAGGGCTCTACGGTCGGCCGCCCTCAGGGGGCTCGACGTCGCGGAAGGAGGTCACGCGCTGCGCGCCGCCCTTCGGGACCCGCACCTTCACACCAGCGGCCTTCGGCGGGCGCTCGCGCGGCGGCTTTTCGACTTTTGGGCGCACTGCGCGCGGCACCGCGGAAGGCGCAAGCGAGGAGACCGTGAGTGCCCCCGCCTGCAGGAAGCCCGCGCCGGCCATTGCAAGCGAGGGCCCGAGCAGCGGGTCGCCGACCGCGCCCCACGTGAACCCCGAGACTGCGAGCGCCGCCCCCAGGATGAGTTGCAGTGTGTTCGACGGGCCCGCCCTCGGCAGGACCTGCCGGGCGACGAGCGCCCCCATTACGACGACCGCTGCGGCGCCGCCCGCGGGCGGGACTGCGGCCCACCCGGCGGTAGAGCCCACACCACCCACGTCCGGCGAAGCGAGAAGCGCGCCCCAGGCGAGCCCCTCGAGCCCGAGCGCGGCGGCGTAGGCCGCCCAGCGGAAGTTCACGCTCCCGACCCCCCCTCGAGTTTGCCGATTGTAAATGCCGGAGAGGGCGGCAGCGAGCGCAAGCCCCGCGGCCGCGCCGGTAAACGACGCGGTGAACTGCGAGGGCCCCGACCAGTCCTTGGCCCCCGCCGCCAGCACGCCCGCCATCGCAAGCGCGCCGAAGCCGAAGGCCGCGCCCCAGTCGGCGCCAAGCCCCGAAAGGCTCGCGCGCTTCTTCACGAGCCGGCTTCCAAGAACGCCGAAGGTGATCGCGCCCACCGCGGGAAAGAGCAGGAACCACGGCTCCGTGGCCACGAGCGCGCCTTCCCGCCGTGGGTCATAAAGGCTTGCCGCCGCCGCTCAGAGCGGCGAGCGTCGCCTTCCCGTGGCAACCGCCTTCCAAACGCCTTTATCGCTCGGGCACTTCTTGGGGGAGACGGAGCGTGGCGCGCCGTGCCCCCTCACCCCACCCTTGTCGTCGACTGGCAGCGGCCCGCGCGGCCCCGCCCCCAGTCTTCCCTCGAGGCCTACGCGCCCGACCTTGCCCTTGCCGCCGCACGGCGCGCGCGCGACGAGGCCCGCAAGCGGCCGAAACCCTCTCCGCGCGCCAGCCGGCAGCTCGCCCTCGAAGAGGGCGCGGAGGCCCACGCGCGCGAGGTCGTCGAGTTCGACCTCAGGGCCGCCTCCCGCCTCAAGTCGATCTACATCAGCGATGCGGGCCCGCCCCGCCCCTCCCACCGCCCGGACGAAGCGATCCGCGACGCGCTCCTTCGCGCCTGCGAGCCCGGCGCCTCCCGCGACGAGGCGGTCCTTTCGGCCGCCCGGGAGTGTGCGGTACCGGCCGCGTCCCTGCCGCTCGTCGAGGGGCTCCTTGACGACCTCGTGCTCGAGGGCGCGCTTGCCGCCTACGGGGAGGTGCTCTTTGCCAAGCGGCCTGCGGGCCGCAAGGTCGTCGCGCTTGACGTCGGGGAGGACGACCTCGTCGAGCTCCTGTCGAGGGGGCACCGCGTGCTCGAGCTCAAGTGAACGGCTTCAAGCGGCTCTGCCGCGCGGCGGGCTGAAGGGGGATCAGCGCCGGGCCATCCGCAATGTTCAAACGCCGCTGCCGCCCACCGTCCAGGTTGGCTTTATAGGAGCCCCGGCAAGAAGCATCCGGGTGCAGTTCTTGCAAGGCAGCAAAGTCCCAGGCGGAAAGAGGCCTGACCGAATGAAGGTGCGAGCCGCTTCGCGCTGGCTTCCGTGCGCCCTTGTCCTCGTCGTCCTTGCCGCTTCGTTGCCCACCCCCGCCTCGGCCGGCACCGAGACCGTTACCGTGGCGCGGTTCGGCTCGGGTGGCAACACGACCTCCCTCTATTTCGGCTCCTGCCAGTCCGCGTCGAACTCGACGACCGTGAAGGTGCCCTTCGATGCGAACGTCTCGCTTGCCTACCTCACGATCTCAAGCCCCGACAACCTCGACAGCAAGAACGGATGGGTGCGGGTCGACGTCGGAAACGACGGCTCCGTCGAGGACAACGCGACCCTCGACAGCAACACTTCAAGCCAGAATACGAACCTCACGTCCGCTTCATGGAACGATTACGTCGCCCTGCAGAATCTCTCCATCGGGAACGTCTCTGTGCCGCTCCTTGTGACCTCGTGCCCCCCCTCTGGCGGGTGGAACATCACACTCTCAAGCCTCGCGGTCACCTACAGCCATCCCACATCTTCCAACACGAGCGCTCCCTCCTTCTCGGGGCCGATCCCCGACCTTAGCCTCCAACAGAACCGCACGAACGCCAACCTCGTCTACCTGCCCAACTACTTCTACGACGCAGACGGGGACGCCTTGAACTACTCGCTCGTCCAGGCCAACGCCTCGGACCCCGGCTGGTCCAACGTGACCGCCTCCTTCAACGGTTCGTACCTCGGCTTTGCGGCCTCCAACAGCTGGACGGGAAACCTCTCCTTCCACGTCGACGCTACGGACCCCGCCAACCAGACCGCCTCGTCCAACAACATCACCCTTGAAGTCTACCAAAACCGCCCGCCTTCCTTCAACGGGACGCTCTCCGACTATACCGTTACGGTAAACCTCACGAGGACCGCGTACGCGAACCTCTGGAGCTACTTCGTGGACCCCGACTACAACGAGACTTTCAGCTTCTCGGTCGTCCGCGTCAATGCCTCGGACCCGGGGTGGGCGAACGTGACGGTCAACGTTAGCCTCGGGTACTTCGTCTTCTCGTCCTCGAACGGCTGGATGGGCGACCTCAGCTTCCGCGTGCGCGCGACCGACAGCGGCGGCGCGTGGGCCGAGAGCAACAACGTGACCCTCACGGTGCGCGCCAACGAGGCGCCCGTCTTCGCCGGCTTGACGCCCGACGTGGTCGTCGCCATCAACGGCTCCACGTCCGCGTCCTCATCCTACTTTACGGAGCCCGACAGCGAGCCCATGACCATCACATTCGTGAAGAGCGCCCCCAACGCGAGCGGCTGGGCCAACGTCACCGTAACGGGGTTTAACGGTTCGCAAAACCTCTCGGCCGGCTTCTTCTTTGTCTATGCGTCCGCCGGATGGTCCGGCACGCTCTCCGGGTCCCTGCGCGCGACCGACACCTCCGGGCTTTCGACCGACGGCAACGAATTCGACATCATCGTCAACGCGAGGCCGACGACAAACGGATCCATCCCCGACCAAACGATCGTCCGCGGGACGACCTCCTATGGCGCCGTCAACCTGTCGCTCTATTTCGATGACGCCGAAGGCGACGCGCTCACCTTCCTCGCCTACCACTATTATACGGGGAACAACACCACGACACCAGTCGTACTGGCCATCAACGGCTCCTATCTCGATATCGGGTCGTCCCATGCCACCTGGACCGGCACCGACTCGTTCTATGTCGTGGCGTGCGACGCCTTCAGCCGGTGCGCTTACAGCAACGTCTTCACGGTGGACGTCATCGTCCAGCCCAACCGCGCGCCCGTCTTCACCGGCTCTCTGTCCGACATCAACGTCATCCAGGGGCAGTCGAACCTCTCTGCCTACGACGTGGGCCCCTCCTTCTCCGACGCAGATGGCGACAGCCTCCTCTTTGGCGTCGCCAGGGTCGACGCGAACGCGACCGGCTGGCTCTACCTTTCCATCGTATGGAACGGAAGCCGAGTTGGCGTCCGCTCGAGCTCGACCAGCTGGGCAGGGACCGTCGACTTGGCTGTGTCCGCGCGCGACCCCTCTTCGCTTTACGCATGGAGCAACAACTTCACCATCCACGTCCTCGCGCGCGACCTGCGCCCCACGTTCACGGGCCCCATCGACAACTTGACGCTGCAGGTCGGGGGCAGACTCTCGGATGCGCTCGACGCGGACGACTACTTCACCGACCCCAACGGCCTGCCCCTCACCTACGCTGCCGTGAATGCCTCGTCCTCCGAGGGCTGGAACTACACAAGCCTCTCTTGGAACGGCTCGCGCCTCACCGCCTCGAATGACGGGAGCTCGTCGTGGACCGGCACCCTGTGCTTCGACGTCCGCGCGACCGACGTGAACGGCTCAACCATTTCGTCGAATGAGGTGTGCGTTCGGGTCGTCGCGCCCTCAAACGCGCCGCCGGCGCCGAGCCAACCCCTTCCGGCCCTGCGCGTCGAAGCCGGCTCCAGCGGCGAGGTCCTGGTCGACCTGTCGCAGTTCTTCTCCGACGACCAGTTCGCCAACGAGCTCACATTCGACATCATCAAGGGCAGCGAGCCTGCCTGGTCCGAGGTGAATGCGTCGGTCTCGGGCACGGCCCTTACGGTCACCTTTGACGGGCCCGTGGCCCCCACGAACCTGACGCTCTACATCGTCGTGACCGACGCGTGGGGCGCAAGCTACACGTCCCCCCCGGTGCGCCTCGAGGTGGCTCCAAACCCCTCGAACCGGCCCCCGCAAATCGCCGGGCCCGGCTCCCTCACCCTCTCCCTTGGCACCTCCGTGAGCGTCGCGGTGCCGGCCTTCGACGAGGACGGCGACGCGCTCACCTGGACCGCGGTAAGCTCGGCCCCGGGCCTGTCGGTGATCCTCGACCCCCTCACCGAGACTCTCACGCTCTCGGCCTCAGGCCTTGACGAGCGGCTGCCGTACGAGGCCGTCGTGTGGGTCACCGACTCGTGGGGCGCCACCGCGGAGCTGCGGGTTCCGGTCGTCGTTTGGAACCCGTCGCGCCTTCCGACCATCGCCCTCTCGTTGTCCGCTGACCGCGCAGGCAACGCCTGGATGAACGGGACCGTCACGCTGGGCGTGCAGCCCTCTGCCTCCACAGCAATCTTTGCCACCGTATCCATCACCTCGGTCGGCGGCCCGCCGCTGCGTGCGCCCGTTGTCGATGGGCGATTCGCCCTCGCATGGCCGCAAGGCCTGCCCGCCGGCCTCCACTCCGTGACCGTGACGGTCACCGACGGCTACGGGCGGGTCGGGACGGAAAACGCGCTGCTCACAGTTCCAGACCCCCTGCCCCCCGTGCCCGTGCTCCTTGGAATCCTCCTCAACGGCGCACCCCCCGGCGAGATCGACCCCGGGTCGACCTTCTCGCTCAACCTCCTTGCCTCGACCTCCGTCCCTTCGGGCGTCACCGTCGAGTGGTTCCTCGACGGCAACAAGGTCGGCGAGGGCGCCACGCTGACGGGGCTCTCGGCTGCGCCAGGCAGCCACACGCTCGAGGCGCGGGCGAGCAACGGCGAGGTAACGCGGACCGTCTCCGCGAGCTTCACCGTCCGCGCGCCCTCGCAAACGCCCGTCGAGACCGCCGCGCCCGCCTTCCCGCCGGTCCTAACCGTCGCGGTTCTCGCGACGCTCGTGGTCGGCCTCGCTTTCGGGCTCACCCAGCGCGGGCAGTACCTCCTGTTTGCGGGGCTCATCGGCTCGATCTTCGCGCGCCTCAAGCGCGAGTCGCTCCTCGACCACTTCATCCGTGGGCGCCTCTACCAAGTCATCTCCGACGAACCGGGGATCCACCTCGCCGAATTGCGCCGGCGCACGCACACCGCCCACGGCACGGCGATCCACCACCTCCACATCCTCGAGAAGGGCGGGTACATCCGCGCGGAGCCGTCCGGCACCGTCACGCGGTTCCACACGACCGACCAGCCCTTCGAGCACGAGGCCTACGGGATCACCGACGGCGACCGCGCGGTCCTCAGCGTCGTGGCCGAGGACCCGGGCATCACGCAGGGCGAGCTTTCCAGCCGCCTCGGCCGCTCCCCCAGCGCTGTCAGCCGCTCCGTGTCCCGCCTCAACAACCTCGGGTACGTGACCACGGAACAGAAGGGGCGCTACGTCAGCGTCTACCCGCGGCCCGGCGCCGTGATCGAAGGGGATAGCGCGGGCGGCGGCTGGCAAGACGAACACCCGTGAATGGATGTGCCGGCTTCGGCCACAGGAGCCCCCGCCCTGCGAAACTCCACCGCATCCATCCCGGTAACCTTTATAGGCCGGCCGCCCAAGGGCGCCCCGCACAAGAGCGGGGTGGCCACTTGATTCCCTTGACGCTACAGCGATGCAAGAACACGCGAACGCCATCTGCCATCGCAGTCCTTTTCCTGCTGCTCATCGCACTCCTTGCCGCCAGCGCACCCCCCGCGCTTGCCGGCACGTCGTACCGCACGCTCTACCAGTTCACCGGCGGCTCCAACTACACGACCCTCTCCTTCGGCTCCTGCACGTCCTCGGACAACTCCACGAGCTTCACGCTCCCCTGGGACGCCAACGTGACGAACGCATGGGTCGACGTCTACTGGGCCAACTACACGAACACGAGCAGCGGTTGGGTCTCGGCCGACGTCGGCGCCGACGGTTCGACCGAGGCCAACACGACGCTCGGCTACTCGGACTCCCTCAACCTCACCGCCGCGGGCTTCAACCGCTACCTCGGCGCCGCGAACGCGTCTTCGGGCAACGTGACCGTGCCGTTCCTCGTCGAGTCCTGCCCGCCCGCCGGCGGCTGGGACCTCCTGTTCTACAACGTCTACATCCAGTACACCCTCAACGTCTCGTCGAACAGGAGCGCCCCCGCTTTCTCCGGGCCGATCAGTGACCTGACGCTGCGTTCGAACACCTCAGGCAACACCTACGAGTACATGCCCTGGTACTTCACGGACGACGACGGCGACACGCTGAACTGGTCCATCGTGAAGGTGAACGCCTCCGACCCCGGCTGGACGAACCTCTCGCTTTCCTTCGCGAGCGACTACCTCATGTACAACGCCACGGGCGGCTGGACCGGCAACCTCACCTTCAAGGTCAACGCCACCGACCCCGCGAACCAGTCTGCCTCGTCGAACGCGATCGTGCTCTCCGTCGTGGGCAACCAGGCGCCCGTCCTTAACAACAACCTCTCCGACACCTACCTCCGCGTGAACACTTCGAACTACCTCCACTACCTGCCGTCTTACTTCTACGACCCCGACGGCTCCGGCAATTCCAGCCTCACGTTCGCGGTGGTCAAGGCCAACGCCTCGGACACTGGCTGGTCGAACGTGAACCTCACCGTGTCCTTCGGCTACCTCTACGGCGCGTCCCGCAACGGGTGGACGGGCAACCTCACCTTCCGCGTCAGGGCCACGGACGACGGCGGCCTCTCCGTCACCTCGAACAACGCGACGCTCACCGTCGCCGCCAACGGCGCCCCCCGCCTCATGTACAACTTCTCCGACATCGAGCTCGAGATGTACGGGAGCACGTACGTCTGGGTCTCCGGCTACTTCGAGGACCCCGACCGCGACGACCTCCGCATCACCGTCGTGCGCAGCGACCCCAATGCCACGGGGTGGTCCCACCTCACCGTCGACACCGGCGGCGGCAACGTCTCCTACGGCTACTTCCTCGTGTCCCACACGGGCGCGTGGGCCGGCAACGTCTCCCTGCGCCTCGAGGCCTCCGACCCGGGCGGGGCCGCGGCGCAGTCGAATGAGTTCCGCATTGTCGTCCACAGCTTTCCGGAGGCCTTTGCCTCGATCCCCTCGCAGACGATCTGGCGCGGGACCGCCAACTACAGCGCCGTCGACCTCACGCGCTACTTCCGCGACCTCGACGGCGATGCCCTCAACTACACGGTCCTCGACCCCATCTACCACAGCGGGGGCGGAGGAGGCGGAAACAACAGCTCAAACATGACCTCGATGGCCTACAACCCCATCTGGATCAATGTCAACGGCACCTCACTCGACATCGGGTCGGACGACACGTCCTGGACCGGCAGCGCGGTGTACTTCGTCCTCGCGTGCGACCCCACGTACCGCTGCGTCGACGGCAGCGACTTCCGCGTGTCCGTCGTGGCGCCCCCGAACCGCGCGCCCGTCCAGACCGCGCAGATAGCGGACATCTACATCGTCCAGGGCACCGACCGGCTCGGGATCTTCAGCCTCTCCTCGAAGTTCTCCGACCCCGACGGCGACCCCCTCACCTACGGGATCCAGCGGCTCAACCTCAGCCTGCCCGAGTGGGCGTACCTCACCGTCACGCTGAACGGGACGAAAGTCAACGTGCGCTCCCTCAACGCCTCGTGGGTCGGCACGCTCGAGTTGCAGTTCTACGCCCGCGACTCAAAGTTCGACCAGACCTTCAGCAACGTGGTGACCGTCCACGTCGTCGCGGCCGACCGGCCGCCGTCCTTTGCCGGGCCCATCGCCGACCTCTCGATGGTCGCCGGGACATCGATGGCTCCCCCCCTCGACGCGTCCCTCTACTTCACGGACCCCGAGGGCCTGCCGTTCGAGTTCGAAGTCCTCCCCGCAGACACATCGGAAGGATGGCTATGGCTCGGCCTCGCGTTTAACGGCACGCGCCTCGAAGTCGCAAGCGTCGACACGGAGGGGTGGACGGGCGACGTGTGCTTCTCGATCCGCGCGACGGATGCCGTGGGCAGCCCCGTGGAGTCGAACGTCCTCTGCCTCACGGTGAGCGCGCCGCCCAACGCACCGCCGACGGTCGTGGCGCCGCTGCCGGACCTGACGGTGGCCTCCGGCGCCTCCGGCACCGTCCTTCTAAACCTCTCGGAGTACTTCACGGACGACAGGTACGCGCACCGCCTCGTCTTCGAGCCCCAGGAGGCCCAAGGCTCGCTCTGGGCGAGCGTCGACCTCGCCGCACAAGGTGGCCTGCTCACCGTCACGTTCACGGGGCCCACGCCCCCTGGCGACCTCACGTTCCGCATCCTTGTCACCGACCTGCGCGGCGCGACCCTGCTTACCGGGCCCTTCAACCTCCACGTGACCGCGAAGCCTGGCAACCGCGCGCCAACGCTCTCGGGCCCCGGCCTCGTGCTCCTTGAGGCCTCCGCATCGCTCGCGGTGCCGCTCACGGCGGCGGACCTCGACGGCGACGCTGTCGCCTACCGCGTGAGCGGCGCGCCCGCCGGATTGGTCGCGTCCGTGAATCCCTCGACCGGCGCCCTGCAACTTGTCCACAACTCCCTCGACACGAACTTGACGGCGGCCCTCCAAGTCGTCGTCGACGACGGCTGGGGCGGGACGGGGACCCTCACGCTTACCGTCGCGGTGTTTGAGCCCGCGCGGCTGCCTGAGGTCACGGCCGAAGCGCTCGCCGACCGAGCGGGGACCGCGTGGGTGAACGGCACGGCGCGGCCCTGGTCGCAGCCGCCGGGCGCCTCACCCCTCACGGCAACGATCGTCGTAGACCTCGTCCTTAGCTACACGGCGCCCGTCACGGGAGGCGCCTTCGCGTTCCTTGTCCCCCAGGCGCTCGCCGTCGGCAACCACACGGTAGACATCACCGTCCGCGACGGGTTTGGCCGCACGGGCACCCTGCACATCCGCTTCGCGGTCTTGCCCCCGCCACAGCCGCTGCCCACGCTCACGGCGATCGCCCTCAACGGCGCCGTCACATCCGAAGTGGCCGCAAACGTCCCCGTCACCCTCACGCTTGGCGCCGCCTCGCCGTTTTCCTTCGATGTGGAGATCCGGTGGCTCATCGACGGGCTCGAGGTCGGGCGCGGCCGCAGCCTCCAGGTGACGTTCACGCCCGGGCCGCACACGATCCGCGCGGAGGCCACAAACGGCGTCGAAACGAAGTTCCTCGAGGCGCAGGTGACGGTGACGGCCCCGGCCGCATCGCCGAACCCACCCGCCCCGGGTGGCGACTTGGGGCCTGTCGTCGCCGCGGCGGCTGTTGGCGGAGGCCTTGCGGTCGTCGCGGCCGGCTGGTTCCTCACGCGCAGGCGGGGCAAGTAGGAGGGGCGAGCCAGGTGTCGGCCTGCGGCTTCGGGAAACGGCTGCGGCGCTCCCTCGTCCCTTTCCTGCTGCTCCTCGGCGTGAGCGCTGCGGCTGTTGCTGCCCTGCCGACGTCCGCTGCGCCCACTCTCATTGTCCTTTCGCCGCCCGGCTCGCCGTACTACACTTCCTCGTCGAGTCTAACGCTCCTGGCCTCCGTCGACCCCCCGAACGCCACCGTCACCCTAAACGCCACCCCAGTCACCGCGAACGCCACGGGTTTCATCGAGCAGGTACTCTCCCTCACCGAGGGCTCCAACAGTTTTACGCTCGAGGCGTCAGACGCGATGAACGAGACCTCCAGGCGGTCGTTCGAGGTCATGCTCGACACCGTCCCGCCGGGGATCCTCCTCGATTCGCCGCTCGAGGTCTCCACCGTCACGAACCGCTCCGTCCTTGCGGTGCGGGGGTCGGTCTCGGAGCCCGCGACGGTGGCGCTCAACGGATTCCTTCTCCCCGTCGACCCCGACGGAAACTTCTCCAACAATTACTCGCTCGCCGACGGCGTCAATGTCCTCCGCTTCACTGCCACCGACCGGGCCCGCAACAACTTCGTTGTCACCCGCACCGTCACGTTCGACCGCTACGCCCCCTTCCTGCAGGTTGACGTGCCAGTCAACGGCGTGGTGACCAACCAAACCGCAATCCGGGTCGCCGGACGTACGGAATCCTCGGCGAGCGTGCAGGCCAACGGGGTCGCCGCCATCGTCAACCCCGTTGACGGGACCTTCAGCGCGGCGGGCGTGCCCTTGCTCGAGGGCGCAAACGTGATCCGAGTCGAGG
>DATEUP010000013.1:0-3857 GCA_035283065.1 Thermoplasmatota archaeon
GGCCTCCTTGTCCTCAGCCAGCCGCTCGCGCTTGCCGCCGTCTTTGCCGCGTTCCTCCTCATGCCGGTCTCCGGCCCCTCCCCGCTCGGCTTTGCCGGCGACCTGCCGGTGGCACTCTACCTCCTCACGCTGCCCACCGTCATCATGCTCGTCGTCGGGTTTGCGAGCAAGAGCGCGTACACGTCGCTCGGCGGCGCGCGCGCGGTCACGCTGCTCTTCATCTACGAAGTCCCGTTCTACCTCGCGCTCCTTGCGCCCGCCATCGCCGCGGGGTCGTGGTCGATGGGGGCGATCGTCGAATGGCAGTCCGGAAACGGCCTCCTTGTCCTCAGCCAGCCGCTCGCGCTTGCCGTCGCCCTTATCGGGCTCCAGGCCAAGCTCGAGCGCGCGCCCTTCGACATCGCCGAGGCCGAGACCGAGCTCATCGCCGGGCCTTGGACTGAGCTCACGGGGCGCCGGCTTGCCGTCATGCGGCTCTCCTTCGACGCGGCGCTCGTCGCCGGTTGCGTGCTTGTGGCCCTCCTCTTCCTCGGTGGCGGCGCGCTGCCTGGCGACCCCCACCCCTACTGGCTCGTCGCCGTCGCCGTCGTGCTCCTCAAGGCCTTCCTCGTGGCGCTGGTCCTCATTGTCGTGCGCGCCGCCTTCGGGCGGCTGCGCGTCGACCAGTTCAGCTCGTTTGGCTGGCGCGTCCTTGCGCCCGCCGCCGTCCTCCAGGTCTTTGTCGTCCTCGTGACCGTGGGAGGTGGCTGGCCGTGAAAGTCAAAAGGCGCGTCGCGACCGAGGCGCTGCGCACCCTCCAGGTCGGCCCGGCGACCGTCCGCTACCCCTTCGAGAAGGTCGCCGTCCCTGAGGGCTTCCGCGGC
Source organism: Thermoplasmatota archaeon (assembly GCA_035283065.1). Taxonomy (GTDB): domain Archaea; phylum Thermoplasmatota; class DTKX01; order DTKX01; family DATEUP01; genus DATEUP01. The sequence goes on from DATEUP010000013.1 coordinate 864, forward strand.
CGGATTACCGTCAACTCCGAGCACTGCATCGGGTGCTCGAAGTGCGCGATCGTCTGCGCGACCTTCTGCATCACGATGGTCCCCGACGAGCGCGAGGTTGAGACCGCCGGCGGCAAGACGATCACGCGCAAGAAGAGGCCCGAGGTGCGCCTCTTTGACTGCATCCGCTGCGGCCTCTGCGAGGACGCGTGCCCCACGGACCCGAAGGCCATTTACCTCAGCACGAAGTTCGCCGGATCCTCGGCGAGCCGGGAGGAAGTCGTTAGGTGAGCCCCAGGGCGCGGCAGGACAACGACTTCGAGCGCGACCTTACCGAGCGCCTCCTCGGGAGCCGCCGGCTTGCCGTCGTCGGCGTCGGCGACGAAGAAAAGCCCCGCGACCGCCTCGGGATGGAGGCCGCGCGCAAGGTGGACGCGCTGCGCCTTGAGGGCGTCACGGTCTTCCTTGCGGGCGTGACACCCGAGTCGTACACGGGCCCCCTGCGCCAGTCGAGACCCGACCGCATCCTGATGTTCGACGCCGCCGATTGGAAGGCCGCGCCCGGCAGCCTCCGGGTCCTCGAGGCGGCGCAGATCGAGTCCACATCGGTCTCGACGCACTCGCTGCCGCTCTCCGTGGTCGTCGAATACCTCGACGCCATCGTGAAGATCCCCACGCTCGTCGTGGGCCTCCAGCCGGACTTCGGCTCCTCCTCGCGGAGTCTCACGGCCGCCGAACGGCGAGGGGTCCAGCAACTTGCCTCCGCACTCGCCCGCGCGCGCCGGAGGGCCCCGCCGAAGCGAAAGACCGGCGTCACGCACCCCTCATCGGAGCGCAGAACCCACCCCCAACGCTAGCGGGGGACTCAAGGCAACGCGGGCGGCGTCGCGGCTATCCGAACGGCCCCGCCTGCTTTCCGCGCCGACATTCCTCTTCTTGCTGGGGCCCGGTTAGGGAGCCCTGCCCCTTCAAGGCGCCACGGGGACCGCCTTGGCCGCCTTCGCGCGCTTCGCGGCCTCCGCGTCCTCAAGCAGCAGCTTGGCCCACTTGCGGTCGGTCGCTTCCTGGACCGCGCGCACCTCGTCGGCGTTCATGTGCCCGAAGCGCCCCTGCGCCTTCAGGTACGCCTCGACCGGGGTCCTCACCGACGGCTTGCGCGTGAGGCGCATCTCGCCTCCCGCGTACTCAAGGAGCGGGAAGATGTTTGCGTCCGTAGCGAGCCGCCCGATCTCGACCGTGCGCTCAGCGTCGAAGCGCCACCCGGGGGGACAGGGCGCGAGCACATGGAGGAACCGCGGGCCCTCGATGGCCGCGGCGCGCTTCGCCTTCTTGACAAAGTCCTCCGGGAAGGCGACATTCGCGGTCGCGGCGTACGACGGCTCGTGGGCCATCACGATCGCGAGGATGTCCTTCTTCTGCTCTTCCTTGCCCCGCATCCCCGCCCCCGTGGGGGTCGTCGTCGTCCACGCGCCCTTCGGTGTCGCGCCCGACCGCTGGATCCCCGTGTTCATGTACGCCTCGTTGTCGTACATCACGTAGATCGCGTCCGTGCGCCGCTCGAGCATCCCGGAGAGCGCCTGGAGCCCGATGTCCGCCGTGCCCCCGTCGCCTGCAAAGCCCACGACCGTGACCCCCTTGAGGCCCTGCGCGTCGAGCCCCGCACGGATCCCCGAGACCGCCGCGCCCGTCGCCTCGAAGGCGCAGTCCTGGAGAGCGATGTTGAGCGCCGTCGAGGGCATCGCCCCGCCGATCACCGCCCAGCAGCAGGCCGGCATCGCCATGATCGTCTCGGGCCCGAGGCCCTTCAGGAGGTAGCGCATCGCCAGCGCCGCACCGCACCCGGGGCAGGCCGCGTGGCCGGAGAACATGAGTTCCCCTTCGGGGATCGAGAGCTTAGGCACCCGCGTGCACCTCCCTCGGGGGGACAAGCCCCACCCAGCTCGTTTCGGGCGCGCTGCCCGAAAGGAGCTTCCGGTACATCCCTTCGATCGCGTCGGGCGTCACATCGCGCCCCCCGAGCCCGCCGATGAACCCGGCAAACTGCGGCCGGTGGGGCGCCTTGTAGAGCGCCGCCTGGACTTCCGTCGCCGCCGCGCCCTGGGGCGCGAAGGTGAACGACCTGTCGAGCACGCCGACCTTGGCGACCTCCTTGCCAAGCTCGAGGACCTCACGCGCGGGGAACGGGCGGAACGCGCGCAGCTTCGCAAGCCCCACGCGCTTGCCCTCCTCACGCATCCGGTCGACGACCGCGCGCGCCGTCGTGCCCGCCGTCCCCATCGTGATAAGCACCGCGTCGGCCCCCTCGGTCTTGTAGAGCGGCAAGAGCCCGCCGTGGTTGCGGCCCGTCGCTCTCTCGTACTCGCGCTCCACCTCCTCGAAGACCTGCGGCACGCGCTCCATCGCAAGCCCCAGCTTCCGGCGGTACTCTTGGTAGTTGTCAGCCGCGAGGTACGACCCGATGCGCATCGCCGTTCCCGCGCGAAGCGTGTACCGCGCATGGCGCGGCGGCAGGAACGCGTCGACCTCCGCCTGCGCCGGCACGTCGACCGGCTCCACCGTGTGCGTGAGGAAGAAGGCGTCCTCCGAGACCATCGCCGGCAGGCTCACCTCGCCGTCCTCCGCGAGCCGGAAGGCCTGCAGCACGGTGTCGAGCACCTCCTGGTTGCTCTCCGCGTAGAACTGGATCCAGCCCGTGTCGCGCTGGGCCACCGTGTCCGTGTGGTCCGCGCTGATGTTCCAGGGCGGCGCGACCGCCCGGTTCGCGACCCCCATCACGACCGGGGCGCGCGCACCGGACGCCCAGTGGAGGAGCTCGTGCATCAGGAGCAGCCCCTGGCTCGAGGTCGCCGTGTAAGTCCTTGCGCCGACCCCCGAAGCCGAGATGCACGCCTGGAGCGCGCTGTGCTCCGACTCGACCTTGATGTACTGCGCGTTAAGCTCGCCCTTCGCCATGAACTCGGCGATCTTCTCGATGATCGTCGTCTGCGGCGTGATCGGGTAGGCCGCCACGACCCC
>DATEUP010000014.1:0-18655 GCA_035283065.1 Thermoplasmatota archaeon
CCCTCAAGCGCCCCCTCCTCGCGGTAGTCCTCGAAGTGCAGCATCTCGTGGTAGAGGAGGTAGCGCAGCGTGTCCTGCCGGACCCGCGGGTGGTCGAGGAGCCGCGAGACCGTGATCGCCTCGTGCGCCTCGTCGAAGGAGGCGAGGACCGCCCGACCCCGCGCATGGGTCCACCCCACCGCCGGCGGGCCAAGGGGGGGGTCGAAGAGGGACGCGGCAACCTGCTCCAGGAGCGGCGCAAGGTCGTGGTGCGCACCCGCCGGGCCGCGCGTGCGCCTCGAGGCGCGCGTGCGCCGCAGCGCAAGCGAGAGGTCGCGCGTCTTCGGGTCGGAAAGCCAGGCTAAGTACGCCGCTGCGGCCCACTCCGGAGCCCGGCGCTTGAGGACGCGCGCGGCAAGCACGTGGGCGATGGCCGCCTGCGCGGGCGCGGGCTCCAGCGCAATGTCCTCCGAAAGGCGCACAGCGACGCGCCCGTCGGCGCCGCGCCTCGCCGTGCTCTTGAGCGTCGTGTACCGGCGGTAGGAGACGTCGACTTCGCCGGGCGCAAGCCCGAAGGCGCGCGCGATGCTCCGGGAAACCTCCGGAAGGCTGGCCTCGGCGGGCCCCGCGCCCGCCCCCTTGAACTCCCCGAGATTCCCTTGGCGCAAGAGCCATCCCCGGCCGCGCAAAACGGGCCCGCGCGGATAAACGTAGCGCGGCCCCGGCGGCCTTAAATAGGGTGAGGCTCGCTCAGAGCGCCGCGGCGGAAAGCCCCAGCGCATTTCCCCCCTTGAAGTCGCGCAGGAAGGTGGATCCGCCCCAAGGGGAGGCCTTTGCACGCAGCGCGGGACGCCGCGTCGTGCGATCGTCGCCCGCAGGCTCTCGTACGCGGAGATCCGCCGCATTTGGCCGCCGATCCTCAAGAACACGCCGACCGTGCGGCAGGCGACCCTCTCGCTCATGGTCGGGCTCTTCGGGTTCCTCGGCTCGGGGCTCGTCCTTGCCCACGCGGCAGACGTGCTAACGCTCGTCCCGGGCCTCATCACGCTCCTGCCCGCCTCCAACGCGCTCCGCGGGAACATCTACGCACCGCTTGGCTCGCGCCTGGGCACGTACCTCCACACGGGCCTCGTGCGCCCACGCTTCGAGCGCTCGCGGGTCCTCGACCAGAACGTCCTGGCCTCCACGACGCAGTCCCTCGTCATGGCCTTGCTGCTCTCGGGCCTCTCCTGGGCGCTCCTCGCCTCGCTCGGCCTCACGGTCGTGGGCCTCGAGAACCTCCTCTTCGTCGCCGTCCTCTCGGCGGTCGCCGCCGGCCTTGTCCTTAGCGTGGCGGCCTTCGCGCTGTCGAGCGTGGCGTTCCGGCGGGGCTTCGACCCCGACAACCTCAACGCGCCGCTCATCACCGCGGGCGGCGACCTCCTCTCCGTGCTCCTCATTGTCGGGCTCGGAGCCCTGCTGCTCAACGTGAGCTTCTCCCCGCTGCTCGTCCTCCCCGTCGACGCCGCCGCGCTTTTTGCCACGGCCGTCCTGCTCGGGCGGACCTGGAGCCTCAACCGGCCGATCGCGCGGCAGATCTTCCGCCAGAGCCTTGCGATCCTCGTCGCCACCGTCGCGCTCGAGCTCGTCGTGGGGCTCACTCTCGAGGGGAGCCTCGCCTCGCTCGTCGGGGTCCCCGCGCTCCTCGTGCTCATCCCCCCCTTCATCGGCGAATCGGGCAACCTCGCGTCGATCACCTCCTCGAGGCTCTCGTCGGCCGTGCACCTCGGCATCGCGCGCGTTGGGAGGCGGCCCGACGCCTTTGCGCGCGCGGACATCCGCGACATGGGGGTGGTCGCGATGGTCACGTACCCCTTGATCGGGCTCTCCGTGTTCGCGCTCTCCGTCCTGCTCGGCGTGCCCCACCCCGAGCCGGGCCGGATGATCCTCCTCTCGCTCCTTGCCGGCGCGGCGGTTACCGCCGTCGTGCTCCCGCTCACGTACTACACGACACTGATCGCCTTCCGCCTCGGCGCCGACCCCGACAACGTCGTGATCCCCGTGACGAACTCCGTCGTCGACGTGATCGGCGTCACGGTCCTCCTCGGGGCCGGCCGGCTCCTCGGGATCGGCTGACCCCGGCGGCATTCAGAGCCGCTTGCGCTTCCCGCTGCAAAGGTCGCGCAGGCGTTCCTCGGCCGCGGGCGGCCCGCGCATGAAGAGGACGTCGGCCGCCTCGAGCCGGTCCTCAGGCCCGGGGCCGACGATCCACTTCTTGCCGCGCCGGATTGCGATCACGCGCATCCCCGTCTTCGTGGCCATCTGGAGCTGGCGGAGCGTCTTGCCCCCAAGCGTCGAGGCCTCCGAGACCTGGGCCCGCGCGACCGTGACGTCGGACTCGCGCACGCTCTCGACGAGCACGGGGTGCACCTGGATGTCGCGCAGCGCCGCGTCGGCGATCTCGCGCGCGGCGTCGGCGATCTGTTCCATGGCGGCGGAGAGGTGGAAGAGGATGAGCGCCTTGTCCACGTTCTTCGACTCGATGGCCTCCTCGAGGACGCGGCGCTGGAGCTTCACGACGAGCTCGTCGACCTCCTCCTCGAGGGTCTCGACCTCCTCGGCGATCTCCCGCGAGTTGTAGAGGATCGCGCTGTAGGCGAGGTCGACCATGAGGTCCGAGGTGTCCTTGATCTCGATGAACCACGCCTCGGTCTCGCTCTTCGTGCCGGGCTGGGCGGGCGGTTGGGGCAGGGGGGCGGCAGAGGGCTGCGCGCGCGCGGCCTCGTCGAAGGACTGCTTGCCCGAGGCGATCGCGCGCAGCTGCTCGATACCCTCCTCGGTGCCCGTTACGATGGCCTGGTCGCCGTCCTTGAAGACGACGTCCTCGTGCACGTCGTAGCTCCAGCGCTTCCCCCGCCGCACGGCAATCACGCGCGTGCCAAGCCGCGTCCCGAGCTTGAGCTCGGCAAGCGTGTTCCCTGTAAGCGGCGAGGCCTCGGCGACGCTCACGAGCCGGATCCGCTCGCCCGAGCCCTTCAGGATGAAGGGCGCAAGCGGCCGGTACTCGAGCTCGCTGGAGAGGACCTTGGCGATGTCGCCTGCGGCGTTGGCGATCGCCCCGCCGGCGCCGGCCACCTGGAGGATCCCGAGCATCATCTGGGCGTCGGCAAGCGTCCGGGTCGAGAGCATGACCTGGAGGCGCAGGAGGTAGCGCAGCCGGTACATCCGGGCCTCGAGGCGGTGGACCTCCTCGGCGATCTCCTCGGAGTCGAAGATGAGCGCGCTGTAGGCGAGGTCGACGATGAGCTCCGCGATGTCCTTCATCTCGATGAGGAGGTCCTTGACGGGCCGGGGCTCGTACTCGACCGCCGCGCGCGCCTCGGTCTCACCGAACGCGGGCAGAAGGGGCTTCTCCTGGGCGGCGGAGGCGCGCCCTTGTTTTGCAGGCGGGCTCTCAGCATAAAGGCTTCGCACGGCAAGTTCCGAAGGCGGCAAGGCTGGGCGCATCGTCAAGCGCCGGGCAGGGCGGCCTGGCGCGGGCCCCTCGGGGCGGCGGGCCGGGTGCGCTCGAGCATGGCGCTGGTAAGGGCGCGGGCGACAGGCAGGAGGTTCTCGCAGTCCGCGCGGTTGTAGGATACGAGGAGCCTCAGGGCGTTCGTCGACCCCGAGCGCTGGTGGGCGTGCCAGAGGCGCACGGCGTCGCGGCCCGCAAGGACGCGCGTCTCGAGGTCGCGAAGGACTCCGAGGTCGCGCTCGATCGCCTTGAGGCCTCCGCGCCAGCCGAGGCGCCGCGCGCAGGAGAGGAGGTCGAGGTGCGCGCGCGGCAACCGCGCCGCGGGGAAGGCCGCGCGGACGAAGGGCAGGTCGAAGGACGCCCCGTTGAACGTGACGAGGAGGCGCGCGCCCGCGAGCGCCTCCGTAAGGGCGGCGGCGGAAAGGCCGGCGCCGCGCACGAGCGCGGTGAACCCTTTCTGCGGCCTAAAGACCCCGACCACCGTGACGGCGCTAAGGCGCGAGAGGCCGTCGGTCTCGATGTCGAGGAAGGCGGCCTCCGCGGCGAACCGCTCGAAGAGCCGCCAGGCCTCCCGGTGCGGAAGGCGGCAAGCGAGCTCGCCGGCCGACCCCTCCTCGAGGAGCGCGAGGGTCCGGGCGGCTTCACGGTCGAGCGCGCGCTTGCGCAACTCCGAGAACCCGGCAAGCCGCCGCTCGCCCATGAATTCGTCGAGCGACAGGACCTCGCGCTCCCAAAGCCGCCTCTCCGTGAGGGGCCCGACGCCAGGCAGGAGGATGTGGGAGGCCCTCAGGATGTCGAAGGGAGCGCGGGTCATAGGGGGGTGCAGGGGCCCCGCTCAGGCTCGCGCCTTCAAAACCTTTCCGGGGGGCTCCCCGAAGGGCGACGGCCGGCGTTTCAAAGGGCCGGAGGGCGGCGGCGCCCGGCATAAAGCGCGGCGGCCGCGATGAGGCCCGCGAGCACGAGGACGCCTTCGAAGCCCGGGAGGACTTGCTTGGGCGGCTCGGGGGGGACGTAGACCGTGACCGTCGAGGTGGACGCCTCGTGGCCGTCGGAGACCGTCAGGGTGACCGTGTGCGTGCCCGCGCTGTCGAAAGCGATCGTCAACAGCGGGCCCGTGAAGTTGCGCCCGTCGTCGACCTCCCAGTTGAAGGTGAGGGCGTCGCGGTCCCCGTCGTAGTCGATGCTCTGGCTCGCGTCGAGGCTGACGGGCTCCGAGAGGTTGGCCACGCGGTCCTGGCCGGCGGCGGCAAGCGGCGGGTGGTTCACGAAGAGCGTGGCGCCGAGCGCGTACTCGCCCCAGCTGCCGACGACATTGCGCGCGCGGTAGCGGAACTCGTAGGCGTAGCCCCGGACGAGTTCGTCGTAGAAGAACGAGGTCGTCGTGGGGTCGAGGGCCGCGGTGAGCCAGTCCTCCCAGGTCTGGAGAGTGCCGCCGCGGTAGGCCGCCCGGTGGTACTGGAGCTCGCCCGATACGATCGCGTAGCCGAGCGCGTCGGTCGCGCCGAATTCGAGAGTCACGTTTGTTGAGGTCCCCACGCCCGCCGGGTAGTCGATGTGGGCGTCGGGCCCGGGGATCGCGACGCGGACGCCCTGCGAGGCGGCCCACTTGGACCAGGCGCCGGCGGCGTTCAGGGCCCGCACGTTCCCGTAGTACGTGGCCCCGTTCGTGAGGTTGAGGCCCGTGACCACGGCGGGGGGCCGCGTGGCGCGGACCGGGAGCAGGACGTCGGCAAGGCCGGGGCTTGTCCCCAGGGAGTACTCGTAGGCATCCACGCCGGTCTCTGCGTCCGTGCAGGCGACCGTCCAGGGGAAGGTCTCGCGCGAGAGTGTGCTGAGGGCGGGCACGGTCACGGTGCAGGCAGGCGGGGTCGTGTCAATGCGCGTGCACGCCTCGCCCGAGGGGTCGCCGACGTTGCCGGCCCGGTCGCGCGCGGCGGCGCGGAAGCAAAGGCTGCGGTCTTCGGCCGCCTGGTAGGTCGAGTGGTCGCCCGGGTAGCTTGAGAGCCACGGCACGAAGGCGCCGCCCTCCTCCCTGACCTCGACGTCGTAGCTTGCGACCCCCGACCCCGACGGGCCATCGTCGCCCGCCCACCGGACGTCGAAGGTGCGGGACTGCTCAAAGGGCGGCAGCCCCGCGATCGTCGCCGTGGGGCGGTCCGTGTCGATCGAGGCGCAGGTGTCGCCCGCCGTGCCGGAGTTGTAGATCTGCAGGTTGCCCGCCGAATCGCGCGCCCGCATTCGGAAGCAGTACGTGTGGCCGTTCTGCCCGAAATACCGCGCCGAGGTCTCGCTCGTGGCCGGGATCCAGTCGTTCCACGCCCCGTCGAGCCCGTCCTTGACCTGGACCTCGTAGGGCAGGAGGTCGAGCCCGGAGCCCCCGGGCGGGTCCTGGGCGGACCAGCTCACGAGGAAGTTGTCGGTCGTGGAGTACCGGGCCGAGGTCGCGAAGCCCTCGGGTGCGAGGTCGTCGACCGTGAAGTTGGCGGGGGCGGTCCACAGGCTCCACTGGAGCCCGTCGAAGGCGCGGGCGCGCCAGTAGTAGCGCTGGCCGTTCAGGAGCCGCTCGGAGTCCGGGGTCGTGCACAGGGCGTATTCGCCCGCGACATAGACCGGGAGCCCCCAGCACGAGGAGGACGTGTTCTGGTCGTACTCGTGGGCGACCGAGGTGAACGAGGCGTCGCCGGACACCTGGACCTGGTAGCGGAGGTTGTCCTGGTCGACATCCAGGCTCGACATGTTGTACGTGGGGGTGGCGTCCGAGAAGGACCCGGCGGCCGGCTCGAAGAGCTGGGGCGGCGCGGGCCAGGAGTTGTAGCGGATGCTGAGGTTCGTGAGCCGAAGAGTCGCGGGCCGCTCCCACTTCATGCGGATCGGGATGTAGACCGTGCGGTTCGCGTCCTGCTGGTTCAGGTTGTTCTGGACGTAGCCGTTCACCACGTCGGGCGAAAACGCGCAGTGCTGGAGCCCGAGGGTCGGGCCCGGGTAGTAGCAGTCGCCGTTTGCAGGCGAGAAGTCGCGCCCGACGTCGAGGCTGATGTTGATCGGCGTCGTCTCGAGGAGGTAGTCGATCCAGATCGCGAGGATCCACGCCGTGATCGCGGCGCGCGTGGCGTGGAAGTCGACCCGGTACTGGAGGTACGCGCTCGGGGGCCCCGTGAAGTTGACCGTCTGGTTCTCGACGACGGGGTGCCAGGTGAAGCCCCCGTCGATTGTGAGGTACGCAGAAAGGTCCGTGAGGTTCGCGACCACGTTCCAGTCGTCCCAGTAGAGGCTTGCCGCCACGACGGGGTTGCCGCCAAGCTGGGCGTCCTGGATCGGGCCGCTGATGTAGGTGGCGTAGAGTTCGTCCTTCTGGAGGTAGATCTGGACCGTGAGGTTGGGCCCGTTGGCGGCCGCCACGTCCGTGAGCGAGTCGTTGTTGAAGCGGCCGACCGCAATCCCCATCGGCGTGTCGCCGATGTTTGCGGCCGCCGCGCGCGAGACGTTCGACATCCGGAAGGCCCCGGTCTGGCGGGCGTACTCCTCGTAGTAGAGGACGTCGACCTGGTTCGTGCTGCTGCCCGCGGCTGTGATGACATCATTGTGGCCGTCGTCGGTGACGTCCGCGATGAGGATCTCGTTCACGGAGCCGCCGGAGGGGATGCTTACGACGTTGCCGGACTGACCGTCCCAGTTGTTCGAGCTCGTGTTCCACCAGATGAGGTACGTCGCGCCGGTGGGCTGCGTCTCGGCGGCGACCGCGAGGTCCGGGCGGCCGTCGCCGGACAGGTCGCCGAAGGCGACGCGGACGGCGCCCTGGACGGGGTTCACGCCGCCCAGCATCGTCGTGAAGACCGTCCCCGACCCGCCGGAGAAGGGCAGGCGCCAGGCGCCCGACGACGACGTACCCGAGCGGCCGACGATCACGATGTCGTTGCCCGCGGTGTTGTCGGCCGGCCCGATTGCGATTCCAAGCGTTGTGAGGCTGCCGCAGGTGCACAGAGCGAAGTTGAAGGTGGGGTACCTCGAGTCGTACCAGCCTGCGGCGATGCGCCGCCCGTCCTTCGACCATCCGATCGTGAGGATCTGCGTGAAGCCCGCGCCCGGCGCCGAGTAGTTCTGGAGCAGGGTGCCGCCCTGCGTGTACGTGTAGATGCGGGCGTCGCGCCCTGCGGAGGCCACCTTGACCGAGTCGGGCGAGTAGCCCACGCCCATGATGTCGTTCGTGTGCTGGAGGACGTTTGCCATGAGCGTCCAGTTGCTCGTCCACCAGAGGCGCAGGCGCCGCTCCGTGCCGCCTGCGGCGACCTGGTTGCCGTCGGGCGACCAGTCGACCGCGCGGATTGTAGGGCCGGACACGCCCGTCGTGAGGTTCTGGAAGTTCCACCCGGTGAGGCTCTCCCAAATGCGTACGATGTTGTCGGCCCCGCCCGACACGAGGTAGAGGCCCGTGGGGTCGAAGGCGACGGAAAAGACCGCGGCCGGGGCCGTCATGTTCTGGACGAACGAGAGGTTCGACGTGAGCCAAACGATGATCCCGCCGGAGGCGTTCGACGCAGCGAGGTAGAGCCCGGAGGGGGAGAAATCCACGGACGTCACGTTGCCCGTGTCCGTGAGGTTCGTGTAGGCCCAGGTCGACGTGTTCCACACGCGGACCTGCCCGTCGGAGCCCGCGGTGGCCAGGGACCCGCCCTCCGGCGAGAAGGCGACGGCGTTTGCGCTGCCCTGGTGGGCCGAAAGCGTGGTCACGGCCGCGCCTGTCTGGGCCAGCTGCACGTAGACCGTCCCGTCTTCGGAGGCGCTCGCCAGGAGCCCGCCGGTCGAGAAGGCGACTCCCATGACGGAGAACTCCTGGGGCGTTCGCATGCGGCTCAAGGACGTGAGGACGGCCTTGTTCCAGACGCGGATTCGGGCGTCGGTGCCGCCAGTGATCAGGAACTGGCCCGTGCGGTCGAAGTCCGCGCCGTAGACGAACTGCGAGCCCTCGACGACGTCGTCGTAGAGGGACCAGTCGCTCACGAGGAACGTGCGCACCCGGCCGTCGAGGCTCGCGGCAATGAGCATGGAGCCGTTCGGGGAGAAACCGACGCGCGCGACGTCGGCCGTAAACGGCGTGCGTTCGAGGCTCTTCGTCAGGTTCGCGGCGTCCCAGACGACCATCCGGTCGTCGTCGGAGCCCGAGACGAGGGAGATCCCGTCCGGCGAGTACGCGAGCGTGCGGACGGCGAGCGAATGGTTGCTCAGGTTGCCGATCAGGGAGTAGTCGGCGGTCGAGCGCATACGCACAGTCCGGCTACCAGTGCCGCCGGCAAGCACGGAGCCGTTCGGCGAGAAGGCGAGCGCGTAGATCGTGCCGTTCGAGTCGCTCACGTTCCAGTCGAGGGCCGGCGGGAAGGCCGTGAGGTTCCACACGCGAAGGTTCGCGTCGGCGCCGCCCGTCGCGATAAGCGAGCTGTCGGGCGAGAAGGCGACGGCGTAGACGGAGTTCGAGTGCTCCGTGAGGTTCGCGGCGACCGTCCAGTTGGCCGTGTACCAGACAAGGACGGTCCGGTCGGTCGAGGCGGAGGCGAAGTACGCGCAATTTGGCGACCAGGCGATCCCGTTCACGACCCCGGTGTGCGCGGTCAGGGTCGCGACCGTCGCGAGGGTGGTCTGGTTCTGGATGTAGACGTAGTTGTTGAAATTCGCCTGGGCCACGAGGTTCATCCCCGTGCAGGCGAAGGGCGAGATGAGCAAGGAGGTCGCGCGGTTCGGGAAGAGTCCGCTCTGGGCCTTTATCGAGTAGTCGTTGGCGCCCCAGAGGTCGAGGTTCCTGCCGGTGTATTCGTTGAACCAGTAGGCCGAGCGGTTCCCATAGACGACGGCGGCGTCGGGGTAGCCGTCGCCCGAGAGGTCGCCGACGGCGAAGTCGTTCGGGACCCCGCCTGCAAGTTGGATCGGCCCCTCGGGGCGGAAAACCCCCCCGGGGAGCTGGATGAGCGGGTAGAGGTAGGGCGAGGCCGTGTAGGCGATCGCGAGGAGGTCGAGTTTGCCGTCGAGGTTGAGGTCGGCGGCCTTGACTTGGAACGGCGTCCCGAGCGAGAGCGGGTAACTCGAATAGTTCAGCCAGTTGCCGCCCGAGAACTTGCGGATCTGGACGGCCGAGTTCGGCGAGGGCCCGACGAGGACGGCAAGCTCGTCGCCGCCGTCCCCGTCGAAGTCGCCGGCGACCGTGTCGTAGTTCGTGAGGGCCGTGTTGAACGAGACGTTGAGGTCCGAGGTGCGGGGGGCGAAGAAGGGAGACGACCCGTCGAGGTCCGTGCGCAGCCCGAACTGCGCGGTTGTGTTGTTGAAGACGCTGTTGAGGCCCCACGCGCCCTGGCTCTGGTGGAGTTGGTTGCGCCACCTGTAGCCGTGGAGGGCCTCGAGGTCGAATTCCGCGCTCGCCGCAACACCCTGGGCGGGCATCCGGAAGCCGTAGCCCGTGGCCTCCTCGTTCGTTGTGATTCCGGTCTTGGTCACGTTGAAGGAGTCCGAGAAGTTGCCCGTGGGGCAGTTTTGCCAAAGGATCGTGTTCGTGCAGTTGAAAAACTGCGTGAGGGTCGTGTTCGCGTTGATCGCCCCGACGGGTAGGGCGGGCAGGGGCAGGAAGAGGAGGGCCGTGAGCAAGACGAGGCCGCGCAAGGAACGCGGCGAGCGCAGGGATCCCCCGGAGGACAATGGCAACCCTCAGCGTTGCACAACGGGCTCCTTCCAGAGCGACTGGACGGGGCCGTATGAGCCAGCGCGCTAACCCGAAGGACGCTATTTGAAGATTATGGAGTCGGCCTGGAGAGCACGAATGGGCCCGCACGACACGTGCAGAATCGGGCCGCGCGGGGCCGCCGGGGGCGCAGAGGGCCAAGGCTTAGACGGCGAAGTGGCGGCGCGGGGGCCTCTGCGCGCGGGGAAAAGGGGCGGACCGCTCAGATCTCGACTTCGATCTGGAGCTTCTCCGTGAGTTCCTTGTAGCGGTTGCGGATCGTGACTTCCGTGACGCCGGCGACATCGGCGACCTCGCGCTGCGTTCGCCTCGAGTTGCAAAGGATCGACGCGATGTAGATCGCCGCGGCCGCGACCCCCGTGGGCCCGCGGCCCGAGGTGAGCTCGTTCTTGGAGGCCTTGGCGAGGATCTCGGCGGCCTTGGCCTGCACGGTCCCGTCGAGCTTGAGCTCGGAGCAGAAGCGCGAGATGTAGTCCTCGGGCTTCGTAGGCAGGAGCTTGAGGCGCAGCTCGCGGATCATGAAACGGTAGGTGCGCCCGATCTCCTTGCGGCCCACGCGCGAGACATTCGCAATCTCGTCGAGCGTCCGGGGGACTTCGCACTGGCGGCAGGCGGCGTAGAGGGAGGCCGCCACGACGCCGTCGATCGAGCGCCCGCGGATGAGGTTCTTGTGGACCGCGCGCCTGTAGATCATGGCGGCGGTCTCGCGGATGTTGCGAGGGAGCCCCATGTTCGAGGCCATGCGGTCGAGCTGCGTGAGCGCGAAGGCGAGGTTGCGCTCGGTGGCGTTCGACACGCGGATGCGCCGCTGCCACTTCCGGAGCCGGTAGAGCTGGGCACGGTTCTTCGTGGGGATCGACTTCCCGTACGAGTCCTTGTTCTTCCAGCCGATCGTGGTGGAAAGGCCCTTGTCGTGGATCGTGTAGGTCATGGGCGCCCCTGTGCGGGCGCGCTTTTGCCCTTGCTCGGCGTCGAAGGCGCGCCACTCGGGGCCCTGGTCGATGTACTCCTCGTCGATGACGAGGCCGCAGTCGGCGCAGACCAGTTCGCCGCGCTGGTAGTCGCGCTCGAGGTGGCTCGAGCCGCACTCGGGGCACTTGTCCTTCTTTTCCGCTTCAACAATGGCGGGGGTATTGTCGTTAGCCATGGGGGTTCGCCTCGGGAGGGGATTTAGGGGATTCGAAAGGCTTATGCGACAGGATGTTCAACGGGCGTCCCATATTTAAATATTCCCAGAAACCTTATAGGCAACTGGCCCGGCGGCGTTTGGGACGAACGCGCCTTTTGGAACCCCCCAGCCTTACCCATGTTTCCCGTGGAGACGGCGGGTCCGAGCGAGGGGTGCCGGGAGCCCTGTCCCTCTATTTGATGACGGCCTCTGGCTCGTCGCGCGAAAGGAAGGCGGAAAGGACTCGGCGTTCGGCGCGGTGGAGGACGTCGACGACCGCCTGGTGGGACGTCCCCAGCTCCCGGGCAAGCGCGCGGGTGCTCACTCGGGCGGGAACGTCGAAGTAGCCGCGCCGGAAGGCCGCCTCGAGGACCTCGCGCTGCCTCTCGGTGAGTCGCGAAAGGGGGTCGGCGCGGGGCCCGGCGAAGAGCCCGGCCGAGACGGTCTCGAACCGGAGGTGCGAGCGGCGCAGGTAGGCGAGCGCATGGGACATCGCGCTGTTCGAGCCGACCAGGGTGACCCGGACGGTCTCTGGCGTGAATTCGAGGGGGGGCTCGAAGGACACGCCGTACCCGAAGTACAGGCGCTTGAGGAACCCGTGGAAGGGCGCGCGGACCACGACGAGGGTGAGGGCGCCGCGGGAGGCGACGGGGAAGGCCGAGACGATCCCGAAGGCCCCCTTGAGGTCGCGCGCCGAGCGGCCCGGCCGGAAGCGGACCTCCCAGAGGTCGACGAACTCGCGCTGCGTGAGGGTGAGGTTCTGGAGGACGCGGGCGCTTGCCGCTGCCTTGAAGAGCCCGAAGTACCCGTAGTTGCGCCGCCACGAGGCCGTGTGGACGCGGATCTCGACGCGGCGCACGCAGAACCATTGCCATGGCAAGGATAACCCTTTTGCCCGCGGAGGCGGGCTTCCCCTGCGGGGCGGCGGTCGACTGCGAGGCGAGGCCCTGGGGGGCGCGGGGGAGGGCGCGAGGGCTGGCGTCGAGGGCCTTGTGGCCCGGATGGCGAAGGCCCCCGAGTACAAGACCCAGGGTTGTGTGCTCTTCGTCGACCTCGAGCGGGGGGAGACCCGGCGCGCGTACTTGCCGATGGCCGCGGTGCGCGCGTTCCTCGGCGGGCGCGGCGGCAACATGTGGCTCCTCTACAACCTGCTCGACGAGCGCCTCGATCCGCTCGACCCCAGCGTGCCGCTGATCTTCGGGGCCGGCGTCCTTACGGGGATGATGCCCTCGGCCGCCCGCGGGAATGCCACGAGCCGCTCGCCAGACTCGCGGGCCTTCCTCGACTCGAACTGCGGGGACTACTTCCCTTCGTACATGAAGCTCCACGGGTACGACCACATCGTGCTCTACGGGCGGGCGGCCCGGCTCACGTTGGTCGCGATCGAGGACGGCAAGGTCGAGTTTCTCGACGCGGAGAAGTACCGTGGGCTTGACAACATCGACGTCACGGAGGCGCTCGAGCGCGACTTCGGTGTGAAGGAGGGCCGCGACGCGGCTTTCGTGCGCATCACAAGGGCCGGCGAGAACCTCGTCCTGTGCTCGGGGGTCATGGGGGGGCCGAAGGCGATCTTCGCGCGCGGAGGCCCCGGGGCGAAGATGGGCTCGATGAACCTCAAGGCCATCTTGATCCGGGGCGTGCGGAGGGCTCCCGAGGGCGCCTCGGACTACAAGGCCTACAACCAGGCGGTCGCCAGGATCACGCTGCGCACGAGCGTCGTGAAGAACGCGCTGAAAATGACGGGGACGCCCTTCCTGTACCGGCCCTCGCGCGTCCTTGGGGCCATGGGGACGAAGAACAACCAGGAGACGACCTGGACGGACGCTCTCGACGCCGACAACATCGACCCGTACCGCACGGGGATGGACGGGTGCTTCAAGTGCCCCGTGAACTGCCGCCCGCTGAACGACATGACGCCCGAGGGCAAAGGGGGGTGGGGCGCGGCCGCGCAGGTCGGGCTTGCAGGAAACGCGAGCTACGACGCCTCGCAGGTCGGCCTCGCGCACCACCGGCTCCAGAAGTCCTACCGCGGCGTCCGCGGCGACGGGGTGTTCGACCGGTACGACAAGGGCGACGGGCCCGAGTATGTGACGCTTGGCAAGTTCGGCCCCATGATCGGCGTCTCGCGGGTGGAGTCCGTGCTCCGGCTCAACAACATCTGCAACGACCTCGGCCTCGACACGTCCTCGACGGGGTCGGCGATCGCCTGGGCGATGGAGCTCTTCGAGCGCGGGGTGATTACGGAGAGGGAGACCGGCGGCCTCAAGCTGGCCTGGGGCGACGCGGACGTCGTGGAGCGGCTCCTTTTCCTCACGGCCGCGCGCGAGGGGTTCGGCAACGTGATCGCCGACAGCTCGAGGGCCGTCGAGCGCGGCCACTACAGGGAGGAGGCGCTGAAGTACCGCATGGCCGTGAAGGGCCTTTTCCAGTCCGACCCGCACGACGCGAGGGTCCTCAAAGCGTTCGCGCTCGGGCTGGCGGTCGCCACGCGCGGGATGGACCACCTGCGCAACCGCGTGACCCTCGAGATCAACGCGCGCGTGAACGACGACCCCGCGTTCAAGCGCGACCTTTACGGCGGGGACGTCTCGCTGGAGCCGAACGCCTACGGGGGAAAGGAGGTCGCGGTCCGCCGCTGCGAGAACACGTACGCGGTCGGGGACTCCGTGGGGATGTGCCGCTTCACGACGAAGCTCTTCAACTCGCCGACACTCGCAGGCTACCCGGAGTTCGTGGCGCAGCTTGGCAACGCGGCGGGCCTTTCTTTTAGCGAGGAGCAGCTCGACGAAGTTGGGCGCAACATCATGGGGCTCGAACGGATGCTGAACTGGCGGCTCGGGCTGCGCGGGCGGGACGACACGCTCCCCGACCGGTGGTTCGACGAGGGGGCGACGGCGGGCCCCTTCAAGGGCGAGCGCGTGGACCGGCTCAAGTTCGAGGCGATGAAGCAGGCCTTCTACCGGGTCTCGGGGCTAAGCAGCGAGGGCGTGCCGAGCGCGGCCTGGCACGAGGCGCTCTCGCGCGCGGCGACCGGATTCGCCGTGCGCGTGCAGGTGCCGCCGGGCACGCCTTGCGCGCCCGAGGGCGAGGTCGTGGTGGACTCGCGGCCGGGGACCTTGAAGGAGCTGCGGGAGGCGCTGCTTGCCAAGCTCCCGGAGGCCCGCGAGGCCCTGGAGGACCTTACCGTGAACCTCGTCGTGAACGGCGCGATGGTCCTTTCGGGCGAGGCGCAAGCGCCTGTCAAAGACGGCGACCGGGTTGCGTTGGTGCGCACGCTCTCGGGCGGCTAAAAGGGCCGCACGGCTCACCCGCCGGACATCACGCCGTAGAGGTAGCAGCGGTCGCCGTCCTGAAGCGCCGTCCGCTCCGGGGTTCGCGGGTCGACGGGCCGGCCGTTGACCGAGAGGTTGGCCGCGGCAAGGTCGACCGCTCCGCTCGCCCGGTCGACGCAGGAGAGGGCGGGGAGAGCCGCGCCGGCCGCCAAGAGGAGGTCCCCGGCCGAGGCGCCGGCCCGCATCTCGAGCTCAAGGCGTGAGAGGCCGGCCTCCTTGGAGCAAGCGCGGCCAAGTTCCAGAGTGACCTTCAAGAGGGGCGCACCTCGCAGGCGACGTGGGAGGGCAAAGGGCGGGCGCCGAAGGTCAGCTCTTCATGATCGCGATGAGGAACACCGCGAGCGCCGCGACCGCGCCAAGGGCGGCCCCGAGGATGTGGACGAGGGCCGGATAGACGATGTGCTTCCACAATTCGACGTTCGGGTCGACGCCGATGTCCTGGAGGAACATCACGGCGACGAGGAGGACGATGACGAGCCCGAGCACGATGAGGGCCACGCCGATCTTGCGGCTCTTGCCCGAGCCGAAGTACGCGGTAAACGCGCCCGCGGCAAGCGAGAAGAGGCCGAATGCGATGAGGAGGTCCGTGAGGAATACGAGGAGGTCGCCGGAGAGCCCTGCCAAACCCACACCCTTGTCCGCGCGATCTTGCCGACGATACTTAAGAGTTGTGCGAAGGGCGGCGCGCGTTTTCGCGGGGGCGCGTCGCGCGCGGCGGGGAGCGCACCGACCGCGCAGCATCTGGGGCGGGCGTGCGGCGGCCGCGGGCGAGCGAGCCGCGCGCCCCACCTCTGTGGGGGGCGGCCCTTGGAAGGCGTGGAGGCTCTTGCGAATGCCCGGTTTCGCCGCGCGCGGGAAGTCCTCTGGCTCGGGCAGAGAAACGCTAATCCCCGCGCCGAATACGCTTAAATAAGAAGAGGGCTTTCGCCGATTGACCCGCACGATTCTGGCAAGCCTTGAGCCTTCATGGCGCTTGGCTGGACGTGCGAGGCTCGCCCCCTTTCGGACGGTGCCGCCTTGTACAAACTCATCCCGCGCGAGGAGACCGTGCGCGTCCCGCCCGACCGCCTCGGCGAGGACTTGAACACCGTCGCCGTCGAGCTTGCCCAGCGCTTCTTCGAGGGGCGGCTCGACGACGAGGACAACCTCACGATCCAGGCCAAGGACGTGGAGATCGTGGGCCCCGGGCGGATCGTCCACGGGGACGGCGCGGTCTACCAGAAGGTCACGTTCACGGCGCTCGCGTTCAAGCCGGAGCTCAACGAGATCGTCGAGGGCAAGGTCGTCGAGATCCTGCGCTTCGGCGCATTCGTGCGCTTCGGGCCCTTCGACGGGCTCCTGCACATCTCCCAGGTGATGGACGACAGGATCGACATCGACGAGCAGAACCAGCGGCTCGTGGGCAAGGACACGAGGCGGTTCCTGCGCGTCGGCGACCGCGTGCGCGCGCGGATCGTGACGGTCTCGATGAACGAGCTCAACTACCGCGAGTCGAAGATCGGGCTCACGATGCGGCAGGTGGGGCTTGGCAAGTCGGAGTGGCTCGAGGAGGACCGCAAGCTCAAGGAGCAGGGGACGGAAGCCCCGCGGCGCGAGCCGAAGCGCCCGCCCGCCGCCGCCGCCCCCCCGAAAGCGCCGGCCGCCGCGCCGCCCTCGGAGTGATCCTCGATGATGGCCTGCAAGAGCTGCTTCACGATCACGGAGGCCGAGCGCTGCCCGAACTGCGGCGGCGAGCTTTCGAAGGAGTGGCAGGGGTACGTGGTCGTGCTCGACCCCGAGAAGAGCCAAATCGCCAAGAAGCTCAACATCACGAAGGCGGGCTCGTACGCCCTCAAAGTGAGGTAGGCCAAGATGGGCCGCCGAGCCCCTCCTCTGGCGTTCGGGCAGGGAGTGCTCCTGCCCGAAGGTGTGGTCCTGCACCTGCCTGAGGCCGGGCGCGAGCGCCTGGCGCTTCCCTTCGCCGAGGTGTTCGAAGGCAAGGACATCGCCTCGCGCGTCGAGGGCGCGCGCGCGGTTGCCGCCGTGGGCGACGTGACGGCCGGCGAGGCGGTGCGCCGGGGCGTGCGGCCGAGGTTCATCGTCGTGGACTTCAAGACGAAGCGGGGGCCGGTGCCTCAGGACGACGCGGTCCGCACCTACGGCGACGAGGTCGAAAGAGTGCGCTCGGCGCCCGCGACAATCACGGCGGCGCTCTACAACGCGGTCGCGAGGGCGGCGGGCCGCGGTTCGACCACGCGGATCGAAGTCGAAGGCGAGGAGGACCTTGCGGTGATGCCCGCGATCATCCACATGGAGGCCGGCGCAACGGTCTTATACGGGTTGCCCGATCGCGGCGTTACTGCAGTCAAAGTCGATGACGAATCAAGACGTCTGGCTCGCGAGTTCCTTGAGAGATTTGTCGTGGAACGGGCGCATTGAGGGGGAGGGTCTTCATGGATGTGGAGGTGGCCAAACGCAAGGAGAATGTCCTCCTTGGCCGCGTCGAGCTCGAGCTCAAGTTCAGCCACGACGCGAAGGCCACGCCGAAGCGCGAGGAAGTCCAGAAAAAGGTCGCGGAGCTCGAGTCGGCGAAGGCCGACCTCGTAATCGTAAGGCGCATGGCGCCGGAATTCGGGCGCGGCGCCACGCGCGGGTGGGTCCGCGTCTACAAGGACGGCGCGAACCTGAGGCGGCTCGAGTCGCACTTCATCCTCGTGCGCCACAAGCTCGCCGAGAAGAAGGTCAAGGCCGCCAAGGAGACGGGCGCGCCCGCCTCGCAGTCGGCGGCGCCCCCGCCGAAGAAGTAGGGGCGCCTTTGGAGAGGGAGGCTTGACGCAAGTGGCGGACAAGAAGGCGGCGCCGAAGAAGGGGCACAGCGCCGGGCTCCAGAAGCTCTACCAGATCAAGGACGGGCAGGTCGTGCGCACGCGCCAGGCGTGCCCGAAGTGCGGGCCGGGGATCTTCATGGCCCAGCACAAGGACCGGGTGTCCTGCGGCAACTGCGGGCACACGGAGTTCAAGAAGGCGTGAGCGCGCTTGGCGCGCTATCAGGCGCGCACGGCCGCTTCGACGGGCGCCTTTCCCGCGCTCTCGCGCGTGTAGTTGAGGAGGCCACCTGAAAGGTAGATCTCCCGCTGGCGCGCCGTGAGCGCGGCCTTCACTTTGAAGGTGGCGCCGGAGGCCTTGCGCCGCACCTCGAGCTCGCCCGTGGCAAGGGACTCGCGGAGGCGCTCGAGGGCAAGGCCCTCGCCCTGCTTGAGGGACTCGTAGTCGGCGCCCGAGGCAAACGTGAGGGGCAGGACGCCGAAGTTGATCAGGTTCGCGAAGTGGATCCGCGCGAAGCTCTTGGCGACCACCGCCCGCACCCCGAGGTACATCATGACGATGGCTGCGTGCTCGCGCGACGAGCCCTGGCCGTAGTTCTCGCCGCCCACGAGGAAGCCTCCGCCGGCGGCTTTCGCGCGTTCGGCGAAGGCGGGGTCGACGCGCGTGAGCGTATACTCAGAGATTGCCGGGATGTTCGAGCGCAAGGGGAGGACCTTCGCGCCGGCCGGCAGGATGTGGTCCGTCGTGATGTTGTCGCCCATCTTGAGGAGCAGCGGGCCTTCGAGCGTGTCGCCCGGCGCGCGGGCCGTGGGGACGGGCCGGATGTTGGGCCCGCGCACGACGGTCACGGAGGCGGGGTCGGCGGCCGGCGCGAGGATGAGGGCGTCGTCGACGAAGAACTTCGATGGCAGCTTCTTCGCAGGGGGCGTGCCGAGCTTGCGCGGGTCGGAAATCACGCCGGCAAGCGCCGAGGCGGCCGCGACCTCGGGGGAGCACAGGTAGACGCGGTCGTTTGGAGTGCCCGAGCGCCCTTCGAAGTTCCGGTTGAATGTCCGCAAGGAAGCCGCGCCCGTGGGGGGCGCCTGCCCCATGCCGATGCAGGGGCCGCAGGCGGAATCGAGGACCCGCGCGCCGGAGGCGATGAGGTCCCCGAGAGC
>DATEUP010000015.1:0-12616 GCA_035283065.1 Thermoplasmatota archaeon
GCCTTGAAGGCGCGCTTGATGCGGTCGGCGCGGTCGAGGATGTCGCAGATCTCGCGCTCGATGTCGAGCATGGAGAGGAGGTGGCGCACCATTTTCGGGCCTCTGATAGCCGCAAGATCGGCGCACGAGGCTATAGAGAAAACGGTCGGATTCCGAAGAGCGCCTCCGGGCTTTGTGGAAAGAGGCAATTCTTGCCCGCAATGCTCGGGCGCCAGCCGGCACAGCGCGTTTGTCCCGGTCCCCTCGGCTTGCTACACTCCATCTCGACATCCGGAATCCCCTGCACCGGGGGTTGGTCGGCTCCCGATTGGACCGCCGTTTCGGTCGGGCCGACGGCCTTCGCGGATCACTCCGAGGACGGGAGTCGCCGCAGCCCGGCCTTGTCAAAGTCGGAGTCGAAGCTGAGGATCGCAGCGTCGTCCTCGCCGGCCCCGGACTGGACGAAAAGCGCGTCTGAGAGGCTGAGCGCGCCGTCGAACCGGACGACGTGCGGCATGGCCGCATCGAGGTCGGCCAAGGTGGGAACCCAGATGTCCATGGTGTCCCTGATGGTGTCGTATGCGTCCCGCGCGGCCCTTCCGCCGGCCCGGGAACCGATGACGGCGATGACCTCACCAAGGGCGAGCGCGTGGGTGCGCCACGGCTGCTTTCGCATGAGCCGGGGCGCCGTCCGCTTGGCCGCTTCGTGCCACTGGTCCCGCTCGTCGAGGAGCGCCACCAGGAAGGAGGCGTCGACGAAGGGCAACCGTCACATCTCCCGGCGCTGAGCGCGCTTCTTGTCGCGCACGGCGTCGCCACCTCGGCTGCGCTTGACGAGCCCGATGAGGTCTTCGAGCCGGTGCCGGTGCCTGAAACGGACGCGGACCTCGCCGTCGGCCGTTTCCTCCCAGACGAGCACGTCGCCCGGGCCGACGCCGTACTTGGTCCGGAGCGCGGCCGGCACCTGGGTCTGGTTCGCCTCCGTCACCTTTGTTTCTGGAGACATACAATGTGAATGTATGTTTACATTGTATATGGACGTTTTGCCATGTCTTCCGTTCCGCAAAAGGACGTGCGGGCATCGGCGGATGATATCGGCAATTCGCGGGCACAGGGCCCAAGCCCTCGTCCCCAACCCCAGCGGCTTGATACACTCGCTATCGACCTGCGCGAGGCCCCCGTGGCGCAAGTCAAAGGGAGAAGGGAGGGATTCCAAAGACCGCGTCCGCGGCGAGGTTCACGGAAAGGAACACGACGTACGTGATGACGGCCATCCAGAGGCTGCGCGGCCACTGCTCGGCGGGCGCCGTGTCGGGGAGCAGCACGATCTTGAAGGTATAGACGAGCGCGACGATCGCGGCGACGGTCCCCAGCGAGCCGAACCCCCGGGGCCACCCGACGAGCCCGACGACGAAGAGGAGGACGAGGGCGACGACCCCCGTGAGGAGGTAGCGGCCCGCCGTGATCCGCTGGGTGGCTTGCGAGGTGCCGAGCATGAGGCGGGCGACGAGCATCATGACAAGGACGGCGATGACGAGGGCGCCGAGGGTGACGAGGAGGGACTCGAGGGTGAGAGCCATGTCCCCGCGAGCGGCGCGCGGCCAAGATGAACGTTGGGGTGGGCCTCTCACGGCGGAGAGAGGGGGAGTGCAGGAGGCAGGATTCGAACCTGCGAAGGCCTGAGCCAACAGATCTTGAGTCTGCCCCCGTTGGCCGCTTGGGTACTCCTGCAAGGCCCGCGCGAGAGCAGGGGGGGAGAAAAAGGTTGGCGGCGGTTATCGAGGAGCCGCGCCCCCCAAGGCCGGCCCGACTGCCCACAAAACGCCTCGCTAGATGAATTCGTACACGTTGGCGGGCAGGCCTCCGCTCTTGATCTCCTCTTCCAGCAGCTCAAGCATCAGGATGCGGGCATAGGTGGAGGGGTGCGTGCTCAGGAGCGCGTTGGCGCGCCGCCAGTGGCTGCTGTACTCCGCATCGAAGGCCTTCTCGAGCTCATAGACGTCGAGCTGCCCATCCTTGTCGAGGTCGTAGCGCTCCATCTTTTCCTGGAGGGTCGCGTAGTCGGCGGCGGCGCGGACGGGGTCGCCGATCATGAACGCGCGCAGGCCGGACGGCTCGTCTGTGCGGCGGGCGAGCGAGAGCCCGTAGGCGACTTTCGTGAGGGCCGAGGCGAGCTGGTGGGGGTCGCGCGTGGCGGCGCCGCTGTAGGCATCGGCGTAGTACTCGCGCGTCCGAGACAGGTAGAGGACGAGGAGCTGGGTGACGACGTAGACGAGGTACGACACGATGGCGACCATCGCCGCGACGAGGATCGCCTGGCCGGCGCCCTTGCCCTTCGGGCGCCCGTGGCGCAGGAACTCGAACCCGGCGCGCGCCACGACGTAGGCGAGGACCGGGACGGCTGACACGAGGGTCATCACGACAACGTCTCGGTGGCGCAGGTGGCCCATCTCGTGGGCCAGCACGGCGCGAACCTCGTCGGCGTTGAGCTTCTCGAGGAGGCCCCCGGTGACGACGAGTTCGGCGCTTGCCACCGTCCGACCGAACACAAAGGCGTTCGGCAACGTGTCCCCGTTCACCCAGATGTGGCGCGGCGGCGGGACGCCGGCCTGCTTGGCAAGCTCATTGACGGTAGAAAGGAGCCACGCGTTCGACTCGGGGGTGACCGGCTCCTTGACGCGCGCCGCCTTGCGCACGATCGACGGTGAAATCGCCCACTGCCCAACGATGAAGAGGAGTGCGAGGAACGCGAGGATCAGGAGCGCGCCTGGCGTGGCGCTGACCTGCAACGCGACGTCTATGATGGCCAGGAAAAGGAGGAGGAGGAGCGACAGGAACCCGAACACGAGGACGACGGTTGCGTAGCTACCGCGGCGCAGGGCCGCAAGGGAGCCCACGGAAAGCGAAATAAGCGCAGAGGGGATGAGGCTTGCGCAGCGATGCCAGACCTCGTCGAATCGGTCACGTGCCGCCAATGCGGAGGCCCCTTGCGCTTGGGGCCGGGCGAGATCATAGTTACGTGCCCCTATTGCGGGACACCGGCGCGCCTTGGGGGCGAGCGGCCGTTCTTGCTGAAGCACGCGATGCTGGCGGCCCGGGTCGACCGCGCGGGGGCGCAAGGCGCGGTGGAAGGCTGGATGCAGGGCGGCTTCATGATGCCCGCGGGCTTTGCCCGGGCGGCAAAAGTCGTGTCGCTCGAATGCGTCTACGTCCCTTTCTATGTGTTCGAGGTCGCGGCGAAGACGTCCTACGCGGGGCTCCTCACGCGAACCGGGACGAATGAGCGGCGGACGGGCGTGGTCCCGCGGAACTACTTATGGAAGGTCCTGGGGCGCCGCTCCACGGACTTCCCGGTGCGCGAGTACAAGGTTCCGCTGAGCGCAAAAGTCCCGTTCAGCACGGGCGAGATGCTCCCGGACTCGAAGTTCCTGAACGCGGAGATGGACGAGGACGAGGCCGCAGGGATCGCGCGGGGGGAGGTCGAGAAGCGGGAGCGCGAGCTCCTCAAGGACCTTGTGGACGTCATCGAGGACGCCAGGACGGAGGTCGTCCTTGACGACGCGGAATTCCTCCACGCCCCGTTGTGGTTTTCCGAATACGTGTACAAGGGGAAGCACGCGGTCGTAGTCGTCGACGCGGCCACGGGCGAGGTCGTCCGCGGGGACATCCCGCCGCCGACCGGCGGCTTCGGGGAGTTCCTGCGGACCGCGGGGCGCGACTTGATGGGCGGCTGAACTCCGCCGCGCCGCCGCGTGACTTCCGGGAGGCGGCTAGCGGAAGCCGATGGGCAAGGGCGGCAGTTTACGCCGTTCGGCAAGCGCTGAAAGCGCCTCCCTCGCGTGCTCGATGAGGAGTGCGGCGAAGGGGTCGAGCGGCAGCCGTTCGAGATACCGCACGGCGCGGCCCAACTTGATCCGGGCGCCCTCCGCGTTCCCCTGGCTCGCGTGGTGGTGGGCGGCGGCAAGGATGAGGAGCGCGCGGGCAAGGCCGTCCTTCTTGTCGGTCCACCGCGCGTGCAGCGCCCCATCTGTCGCCGCGTCGTGGAAGCGCCCCTCCTGCACGGCGCGAAGGAAGGACTCAGGAAGGTCGGGCACGGGGATCCCCTTCTGTTTGCCTCGCGTTTAGCCTGCCGGTTAAGCGCGGACAATGGTACATGAACCGCGGGCGTCAAAGAATGTCCCGTGGCGGGACGGCTACATTCGGGACTGGCCATTCTCGTGGTTGCGGGCCTCACGCTGGCCGCCGTCGGCGCGATCGGGTTCTCTGCGCCCCGCGCGATCGCGCGCTTCGAGCGGCTCAAGGACACGGGCACCGTGGGGCCCATCGCCCTCTGGGCGGGCGAGCGGTACGCCGTCCTTGTGGAGTCCGAGGGGGGTTTTCTCCTGGCAAACGGGCTGGCACAGTTGGCGGTGCGGGAAGAATCAACGGGTAGCATCGTCGCGAAGGCAACCGTGGAGCTTGCCGGCCCCTCGCCCACGAGGCTGCCGCCTTTCGGGCGCGCGCTCACGCAGGTCCTCGAGTTCGAGGCCCCCTCGAGCGGGAACTACTCGTTCGACTACCGACTCGTGGAGCCTGGCGGCTTGGCGCCGCCCGCGCTCCTGCTTGCGCGACCCTTCCTGTCGCTCGATGCCGCGCGGGGCCTCTTCGTCGTCAGTGTGTTCGCCGCAGCCTTGGGGCTTGCCGGCTCCCTTGCCGGGGGCGCGCGATCGCCACCCGGCCGTCCCGCCGGCCCGCGGGGACCGGGGGCGCCAGGCGCACTCCGGAGATCCTCCGCAGCTCCCCGCAGCCGACCGCCGGTGTAGCGCGCCCGTCGCAAGCCTGCGCCGCCCGCGAAAACGTTCTTAGGCCGCGGCGCGTTGACTGGCCGGGCGTGCGCGCGCGTGACGTTCCGCATCCAAATCACGTTTGATTGCGCGGACCCTCGGCGCCTTGCCGAGTTCTACGCCAAGGCCCTCCACTACGAACACCAGGGCGTGCCCTCGGGCTTCGCGACCTGGGTCGAGTACTACAAGGCCTACAACGTTCCCGAGGAAGAACGGGACGACGGCGCCGCGATCCTCGACCCCGAGGGCAAGCGGCCGCGGATTTGGTTCCACAGGATGGACACGCCCAAACCGCTCAAGAACCGCCTGCACCTCGACCTCTACGTCGGTAACGCGCCGCGCGCGACCGTCGGGGAGCGGAAAGCGACGGTCGACCCGGAAGTGGCCCGCCTCGTGGCGCTCGGCGCAACCGTCCAGCAGGCCTTCGAGGAGGACGGCTACTACTTCGTGACGTGCCTGGACCCCGAGGGCAACGAGTTCGATGTCGCCTGACCGGGCGCTCGGCCCCGCGCTCCAAACCCTTAACTACCGCGACCCGTGATTTTGCAGGCGGGGTGGGCTTGCGCAGCGCGCGCCCCTCCAAGGTGCGTGGACGTCTGGCGCCGGCGGGGTCGATCCAGCGGTTTATCGACGCCGGCGAGGAACTTGCCTCGAAGGGGCAGTTCGAGAAGGCGCTCGGGCAATTCGACCTCGCGGCGGAGCAGTCGCCCACGAATTGGAAGGCGTGGATCGGCAAAGGCGCCTGCGAGCTCGAGATCGGACGCTTCGAGGACGCCTCGCGCTCCTTCGCCAAGGCCTCCGAAGCCAAGCCGCAGGACCGCGCGGCCGGGCTCCTCCAAGCGGAGGTCTGGCGCCGTGCAGGGGCCTTCGACCGTGAAGTGGCGGTCCTCGAGTCGTTCCTCAAGGCCTTCCCCGAGGACGACGAGGCGCTGCTGCGCGGCGCGCGCGCGCTCCACGCGCTGAAGCGCGACGACGACGCCGTCTCCTGGCTCCAGCGGCTCTTCAAGGCCCAGCCGAGCAGCCCCGCGGCCTACACTCTCCAGGCCGAGATCCTGCGCGGCGCCGGCAAGACCGCCCAGGCCCTCGAGATGCTCGAGAATGCGCTCGCGTATAACGGGAGGTACGCCCCCGCGCTCGAGGCCAAGGCGCGCGTCCTCGAGTCGCGCGAGCGGTTCGGCGAGGCGGCCGCCACCTGGCAGAAGCTCGTCGACGCGGCAGGGCCCCAGGTGCCTTACGTCCTCCCCCTCGGCCTCACGCTCGAGCAGGTTGGCGACTTCGAGGGCGCCCAGAGGGCCTACAGCTCCGCCGTGCGCCTCGACCCCGATGCCGTGGGCGCTTGGGAGCGCATCCTTGCCAGGTACGCGATCCTTCCCGACGAGGAGCGCACGAAAGAGCTCCACACGGTCGAGGCGACGCTCGTCACCTCGCCGAAGGACTTCGTCGCACTTGCGCGCAAGGCCATTCTCCTGCGGCTCCTGGGGCGCAAGCGCGAAGCGGGCGCAATGCTCGACCGTGCGCTCTCGTTCCACCCGTATTTCGTTTTCGCCTTCCTCGAGCATGCGCAGCTTTCGGAGGACGCAGGCGACGTGGGCAAGGCCCTCGAATGGGTCGAGCGCGCGGTGGACCAGGGGAAGCCCTCCGAGAGCGTACTCATGCGCAAGTACGGGGTCCTCAGGCGCCTTGGCCGGATGGAGGACGCGCAGCTCGCGCTGCGTAAAGCCGTGATGCTGAACCCCGCGCGCGAGGAGGCCTGGACGGAGGCGGGGCTCATCCCGCTCATCGTTTCGGGGCAGGGGGAGGCCACCCGGTTTTTCGACGAGGCGCGGGCGCGCCACCCCGACTCCTACGTGGTCTGGTTCGTCGACGGGCTCCTGAAAGAGAAGGCCGGCAAGTTCGACGAGGCGCACCGGTCGGTCGACCGCGCGATCGCGCTTGGCGGCAACTCCCACGCGGTCCTCGCGGCCAAGGCGCGCCTCACGTACGGGGAGCGGAAGTTCGACGACGCGATCGACTGGGCTTCCCTCGCGCTCGCGGTGGGATCCACGCCCGAGGTCCTCTACATCAAAGCCCGTTCGCTCTTCGAGCTCAAGCGCCTGCCTGAGTCGCGGCCCTACTTCGAGAAGGTCCTCGGGGAGACTCCCACGAACATCGACGCCTGGTGCTGCCTCGGCGACTGCAAGTTCGTCGCGCGCGACAACGCGGGGGCGCTCCTTTGCTACGACAAGGCGCTCGCGCTCGACGACAACAACCACGAGGCGTGGCGCGCCAAGGGGCTCCTCCAGTACTCGCTGAAGGCCTTCGAGGAGGCGCTCCAGTCGCTCGCGCACGCGCTCGACTCCATGGAGAATGACCCGGAGATCTGGGCGGTCGAGGGGAACATCTACGCGGAGATGCAGCTCTACCCGCTCGCGGAGAAGGCGCTCGACCGCGCGCTCGAGTTCCGACCGAAGTGGCCGCTCGGTTACATCAACAAGGGCAACCTCTACGCAAAGATGGGGCAGGTCAAGAAAGCCGTGGGCGCCTACGAGAAGGCGCTCGAGATCGAGCCGGGAAACGAGACGGCTCGCCGGAACCGGGAGATCGCGCTCGAGGACACCCAGGACTACGCGCCGCTTGCCGAGTCCTACCAGCTGCGCCTCGACAAGGACCCGCGCGACCGGCGCGCGCTCGTGGGCCGCGCCAACGCGCTCCTGCAGCTTGGCAGCGTCGACGCCTCCCTCGAGCTTGCCAACCGCGCGCTCGAGGTGAAGCCCGACGCGATGGGGTTCCAACTGAAGGGGCGCGCCATGCAGCTCAAAGGCGAATTCGGCGAGGCGATGGAGGCCTACGGCAAGGCGCTCGCGGAGGAGCCCAAGCGCCACGAGGCGTGGAACAACCTCGGCTCCGTCCTCTACCAGATGCGCTACTTCGGCCACGCGCTCTCGTGCTTCGACAAGGCCGTGAAGCTCGAGCCCCAGGGAGCGCGCGCGTGGGCGAACCTCGGGAACGTGCAATTCGTCCTATCGGACTTCGTGAGCGCGGCGCGCTCCTTCCGGAAGTCCGTGAACCTCGACGAGAAGGACGCGGGCGTCTGGTCGAACCTCGGCAACGCGGAAACCGCGCTTGGAAACTTCGAGCCGGCGGTGGCCGCCTACAAGAGGGCCATCGGGATCGACGAAAGAGCGCTGGCGGCCTGGCTCGCGCTCGGGTTCGCGCTCTTCCGCCTCCAGGAGTTTGGGGACGCCGTCGAGGCGTACGACCGCGCGCTCGCCCTTTCGCCGGGCAACCTCCAGGCGCTGCTTGGCAAGGCGAACGTCTACTCCGCCGAGGGCGACTTCAAGCGCGCGATCGACCTCTACGACGAGGCCCTCGCCGCTGATTCCCGGAGCGCAACCGCCTGGAACAACAAGGGCTACGCGCTCACGAAGAGGGGCATGTCGAATTTGGCGCTCAACTGTTTCACGAAGGCGATCGACCTCGACCCGAAGTACGCCGAGGCCTGGAAGAACAAAGGGAACGTGTACGCGTCGCTGAAGAAGCTCGAGACGGCGCTCATCTGCCTCAACACGTCGCTGAAGATCAACCCGCACGACATCGAGGCGCTGACCTCGAAGGGCGCGCTGCTTGCGCAGAAGGGGGACACGGCCAAGGCGAAGGATGTCCTCGAGGAGGCCGCCAAGGCGCAGCCGGAGAACGCCGCGGTCCAGGTGAACCTCGGGCTCATGCAGGCCAAATCGGGGGAATCGGCCCGCGCGATCGAGTCCTTTGAACGCGCGCTCGCGATCGACCCGACGGAGCCCACGGCGCTCTTCAATATCGCCGGGGCCCACGAGAAGCTGCTCAACCACCGCGCGGCCTGGGGGTACATCCAGAAGTACAGGGCCGGTGACCCGGAGGACGAGGAGGCGACGAACCTCGCGATCAAGGTAGCGGAAGGGCTGGGGTACGCGCGGGAGGTCGAGCGGATGCTGAAGGAAGTCGAGAGGCGCAAGCAGGCGGCGGCCGACGCGGCGGCCAAACCGAGGATCGAGGAGAAGCCGGAGGACGAGCCCCCGGGGCCCCCGGAAGGCGAGCTGGACGAGGACCACACCGCAGGCGACTGACGGCGGCCACCGGGCCGGCCCGTTATTCCTGTGCGTGCGGCAGGTCGCGCAGCAGCGCGGGGTCGGGGCGATGCCCCAACCCGTTGGGCTGCGGATAGGTGCCACGCCCCGCGGACTCGTCGATCCAGGCGAGTGTCTCGAGGGCGAGCTCAGCCTCTAGCGCGCTGATCGTGCCGGCCGCGAGGCCCTCGTACATCTCCCCGAGGTCTAGCACGAACCGCCGCCCGTCCGGAAAAATGAAGTGGTCGAGGTAGAGGTCGTCGATCGTTGTCTCGAAGCCCTCGCCCTTTGAGGATCGGACAATCCCCTCCCATGGCATCGTTGTGTCCGAATAGGTCCCGAGGAACCGGTCATCCACGGTGTAGATCGAGATCGTCGTGTGCGTGGCGCCCTTGCGCTGCGTGCGGAACGCCTTGAACGCCTTATCGAACACGAGCTCGCCGTTCACCCGGAAGGGGCGGCTCACGTGCATGTCGTCGTACCCCGCAATGGCGAGGTCGCCGTCATCGAAGAAGAGGAACTCGCGGTAGTGCGAGGTCTTCCCCGACCGGCGGATGAAGTGCGTCGTGAGGGGGCCGAGGAGTTCGAGGCGGCTGTTGCGCGAACGGGCTGGCATTGACGCCTCGAGCCTCCCGCAGGGCACGGCACCAGCCGTGAAGAGCGTTCCGACCCCTCATCGATCCTGAAGCCATGCTCGTCAAGTGGACTGGCCCGTCAAGGCCGGCGCGCCGAGCGCGGGACCGCATCGGCGCCAAAAGCCGCCCGGATGATGCGCTCGTCGTCGACCATGTAAAAGTCCATCGGCTCGCCGCGCGGAATCCCGAGGATTTCATAAGGGTCCCAAGGTTCCTTCTTGGGAGGCCGCGCGAAGAGGCGGGCCCCAATCCAAACGAGGCGTGAGCGGATCGTCATCACGTGAATCCAACCCCCACGGCGTATATAACCACGCCGACCAGCGCTTGGATCATGGCCACATTGACCCATCGGAAACGGCGCGTAAGGGCGCGTTGGTTCCGTTCGATGCCTCGTGCAAGGGCCGCGAGCAGTTCGCGTCGCACGTCGCGCCGAGGCCTTCCGACGAGCGCCAGGAGCAAGGCAGGGTCAGGCGGGTTGTCAAAAACGGTCACCCGGTACGATCGGACAAGAAGCATGGAGGCGACGAGGAGGCAGGCAACCGAGGCGGACGCGGCGGCGCCGTGCGGGGCGAAGGTGTCGCGCCCGAGTCCGACAACGGTTCCGAGGGTCGTGAGGACGAACCCGAGCATCACGCTCGTTTTCGTCGCGAGGTTGTCGATGGACCGAAGCTGACCTTCGAGGATCCTCTCGAGCTGGGAGAGGGCCAGGTCGAGCGTTTCGCGGGTCCCGTTCAAGGCGGATCCCAGGCGGTTCGAAAGGTCCCGAGTAGGTCAAGGCAGCGTGATACCCATCACAAAACCCTCGGATAATCACGCTCGGCGGGGAACCTGACGTGGCCGGGGGGTTCGTCAGATGACGAGGTTCAGCCCCTGAAGCCACGAGGCGAGCGGGATGGACGCCAGCGTGGCGCCCGTGACGACGGGCATGAAGGGGTAGGCGTTGCCCTTCCCGAAGGGTCGGAGCATGGGCAACGCCACGAGATTCACCACCTTGAGCAGGACGAAGAATATCGGGATCATGACGGGGGATAGGATTCCGCACACGGCGGCGATCGCCGCCACGTCCCCCCATTCGAGCTTGAAGAAAAGGCCCACGCCGCGGTACGAGAGGAGAGAGAGCACGGTGATTGCGACCCACTTGGCGACGAACCGGTCGAAGAGGGCGTCGCGCATGAGGTAGACATCGAGCACGAAGAGCGAGAGGAGCGCAAGGACCCACACGTGCAGGAACTCGGACTGCGCGCTCATCCGCCGGATGTCGGAGAGGGACGCCACGGTGAACGAGCCGAGCAGGAAGAAAAGGCCGTACGTGCGGGGGTCGCGCAGCGCGGGCTCGAGCCAGTAGTTGAGGTCGACGGCCACCCCATCCCCCGGGGGCGGAAAGCCGCGAGGCTAGTATTTCTGCCTTCGGTCGCGCCGCTGGACCAATCCGCCTAGGATGGCCTGCGCGCCCACCGTGGTCATCGGGACGGTTTCTTTCTATTATTATCGTGTTCATAATTGTGGATCGTCCGGGGAAAAGAATCAACGCGTTCGCCGGGATTTCGTGTCGACGAGTGTGGGTCCGCTGGGCTGACCGTGACGCCTGAT
Source organism: Thermoplasmatota archaeon (assembly GCA_035283065.1). GTDB lineage: Archaea > Thermoplasmatota > DTKX01 > DTKX01 > DATEUP01 > DATEUP01. The sequence goes on from DATEUP010000015.1 coordinate 11,110, forward strand.
CTGGGTGCGCCAGGGGCCCGTCGGGGCCAAGCGGCCCGTGGCGGAAGCGTTTAAGCGGCACGCGGAGTTCCTCGCGGTGATGGCCCCCGAGCCCAAGATCCAGGCGACGCGCTGGACGGTCGAACTCGAGAAGGCCGCCGAGCGCGAGCTCAACCGCCACCCCGTGGCCTTCGACCCGCACTTGCCTGGCCCCGTCTTTTCGATCGACACGCCGCCGCCGTACCCGTCGGGCGACTGGCACATCGGTGCGGCGGCCGGCTACTCGCTGATCGACATGATCGCGCGCTCGCGACGGATGATGGGGTTCAACGTGCTCTTCCCGTGGGGCCTTGACCGAAACGGGATCAACATCGAGCTCGTCGTGGAGAAGAAGCACAACAAGAGGATCCGGGAGTTCGACCGCGCGGAGTTCCTCGCGCTGTGCGCGAAGGAGATCGAAGTCCACTCGCAGGCGCTTGACGACACGGCAAGGCGCCTCGGGATCTCGGCGGACTTCGCGCACCGCTACCTCACGGACTCGCCGGAGTACCGTGCGTTTACGCAGTCGGTCTTCATCGAGCTTTGGAACAGGGGCCTCGTCGTCGAGCAGCTGCGCCCGAACAACTACTGCCCCGTGTGCGGCACGACAATCGCGGACGCGGAGGTCCTGCGCGAGGGCCGGCAGGCCGTCCTCCTCGACGTGAAGTGGGAGGTCGTGGGGCCCGTCGGGGGCGCGGTCGTGATCTCGACGACGCGCCCCGAGCTCATCTGCGCCGCGCAGGCGGTGCTCGTTCACCCGGACGACGAGCGCTACAAGTCGATGCACGGCCACAAGGTGCGGGTCCCGGTCTACGGCCGGGAAGTCGAGGTCAGGCCCCACGCCGCCGTGGACCCGGACTACGGCTCCGGGGCGCTCATGGTCTGCTCCTACGGCGATCAGGCCGACGTCCAGCGCTTCCGCGAGCTCAAGCTCGAGCCGATCGCGGGGATCAGCGAGCAGGGCCGGATGACGAAGGCGGCCGGTCCCCTCGAAGGGCTCACGGTGAAGCAGGCGCGCGAGGCGATGGCCAAGCTCCTCGACGAGAAGGGGCTCGTGGCCGGCCGCAAGTTTGTCGACCAGCAGACGCCGGTCTGCGAGCGCTCGAAGTCGCCCGTCGAGATCATCGCGCTGAACGAGTGGTACGTGAAGCAAGCGGACCAGCTCGAGGCGCTGCGAGCCGCCGCGCACAAGATGCGCTTCCACCCCGAGAGGCACCGCCAGCTCCTGCTCGACTGGATCGACTCGATCACGATCGACTGGCCCGTGTCGAGGCGGCGCTTCTACCACACGGAGATCCCGATCTGGTACTGCGCGAAATGCCGGGACCCCCACGTGCCGCCCCCCGGCCCGTACTACCGCCCGTGGCTCGAGAAGGCCCCGTTTGCGGCCTGTAAGGCCTGCGGGAACGCGGAGTTCGTGGGCGAAGAGCGCGTTTTCGACACGTGGATGGACTCCTCGAGCTCGGCGCTTTTCATCCTGAAAAAACAC
>DATEUP010000016.1:0-7683 GCA_035283065.1 Thermoplasmatota archaeon
AGCTTGACAGGCTCGTCATCGAGGACGACCGCCTCGACGAGCGGGTCGAACTCGTCGAGCTTGTCGCGCGTGAGCGGCACGGCGCGCAGGCCTGTCTTGCCGTGGAGCGAGCCCGGAGCGCGGATCAGGCGTTTCACGTCGGAGGAAACCGGCTCGTCGCACCAGCCCTTCAGCCGGTTTAAGTGGTACGCGAAAAGGTGGCGGAAGGTTTGCGACCCCACACCTTGGTGGATGTCAGCAATCCCCTCCGAAACCGAGGCCAGCCGCTTCGAGACTGCGTCTGGGGTTCCGGAGAGCGCCTCCACGAGCGTCTTGGCCTCTCGCGTATGGATGCCAGTGGCCTGCGCAAGGGCTTTGGCTTTTTCCTCGGGCGGTCGCGCGTCGGTGGAAATCGCTTTGAGCTGCTCGAGGGTCGCTCGAGACAGGAGCCCCGGCCAGCCTCCCGCGGTTGAAGGTGGAATGCGGATCGACTTTACGGGCCGGCCCGCCCTCGTTTCCACGGTTGCATCCCGGACGAAGTCGTCCGATTCGACCTTCCCCGTCACGAAGTCCACGATCTCGCGTCGCATGGGCGAGGTGAGTTCCCGCACCCTCGGGTCGCGGACGTGGCAGTGGTACCCGCGGCTGCCCGAGAAGACGAGGTGCAGGTCCTTCTCGGCATACCCGAACTCCCCGGCGAGGAAGTGGTCGACGAGCGTACGGAACTTGACCTTCACGGCTGCCAGCATCTCCGCGTAGGACATCTTGTCCGCGCCTTCAAGGTGGTCGGCGTCGAGGTCGAAGATCAGGTCCGCGCCGATCCACCCCTTCTCGACCATCGTATGGGCAGAGGGATTGTCGTAGTAGGCCGCCGAGTGGTAGACATGGGCCGGGGGCTTTCGAACGATGTCGAGTTTGAGCAGGTCCGGGCTGCCGAACCCCAAGTGGCGGCGGAAATAGGTCTCGCCGTGGTACATGAAGCCGAACTCGCGCTGCTGGAAGCCCGTGGGAGGCGGCAGCGCGTTCTTTGCGTAGTACGCCTTGAAAGAGTCGTTGAGGAACGCCAAGGTCCGCTCCATTCCCATCAGCGCCCCTCCTGGTCCTCCGCCTTCTCGCGCTTGGGCTCCGGCGGCGGCATCTTGCCCGAGGCGCGCAGCTTCTTCCGATAGTAATTCAGCGGGTGGTTAATCGTGGCGCAGAGGCTGTCGGGGTTGTAGCAGATTCCGTAGGTCTTCATCGTCGAGCACATGGGCGGGGTGTATTCGGTTCCCGAGATCTCCCCTATGATGTGCTGGATTTGGTACATCGACTTCGAGATGTTGAAGTCCGGCCAGCGAGAGAAGAGCGAGATGAGCCCCTCCTTGTCGTAGCCGATCGTGTGGAGGAACGCGACCATCGTAAAGCGGCCCATGTGGGGGACGTTTTCGCTTTTGCCCGTCATTTCCATGAGGCGCTTAATGCAGGGGGGGAACGAGGCTTCGTCGAGAACGCCGCCGGTGCCTTCAAACCTTGCGCGCGCCTCTTTTACGGCACCCGCGAGGCGCTCAGCATCGGCCGCTATTAGGGGGAAGTGTAACTCGGAGATCCTCAAAGGGATCTCACGCATCAGTCTGGATCGGAATGCCTCTTCCAAAACTCGGAACGCTTTTTCGGGTTCAAGACGCACCCAGCCGCTCCGCAAATCCTGCTGAACCAGGGCCCAGTTCTTATCGCCAATCATCCCCGCGAAGCCAAGGAAGGCCGTAAAATGGAGCCCAATGCGTCCGCCAGGAGCGTCCGCGAAGAATATGTCCAGGTATTGCAAGATCCTTCGTAATTCCGGCGCAATCTCCTCGGCCGTGGCGCCCCGGCGGCCCTCCAGCTGGGTGTTTAGACGCTTCAAACGCCTTTCGAAGAGCTTCGCTTCCGCGAGACAGTACTTCTTGGTTAGATACGGATCGTTCACCGCCGAAACCAGGATGCGGGCGTAAAGGTAAGACATGATTTCCTCAATGAGCGCGCCTTCGTTCCCGCTTGATGTGAGGTCGGCCATCTCGTCGCCGTACAGCGGGGACTCCGCGCGCGCGTAGCCGCGTCGCCTCGCAGGCTGCCAGTTGCGGGAGCGGAGAAGGTCATAAGCCGTAATCTGGTAGGTGCTTAGCGCCTCGGGGCCCTCAGGCTGCAGGAACGGGAACATTGCAGCGAATTCGAGTGCCTTCACCATCCTCCGACCATCCGCCCGGAGGCGAAATAAGCCTTCGTCTGGGGTGGGCGAAAGCGCTGGCCGGCGAGAAACCCGCCTATTCGCTCTCAATGCGGGGCGCGAGGAGGTACATTACGCTCCCGTCGCCTTCGGCGATCTTGAACTCGACGCGCACGGGGTAATCGTTCCCGAGGTTCAGCGTGACATCCTGCCCGGGGGGGATCGCGCGGATCATGTTCGCGAAGTAGTCGAGGGAGAAGAGCGAGCGCGAGGCTTCCTTTGCCTCGAGGGCCTTGAGGAGATCCTTCTTGAGCTTCAGCGAGACGCTGTCCGTGTCGCCTTCGCAGGCAAGCTCGAAGCCCTCGGGGGCGAGCCGCAGCGCGATGTGGTCGGAGACCGACTCGGAGGCGCGGATCCCCTGGTTGAGGTCGTCGACGGAGAGCGTGACCTTCGCGGGGTACGCGAGGTTGGGGACTTTCGGGTCGCTCATCCCCGTCGTGTCGACAAGGGACATCCGGCGGGTGATGTTCGCGATCGAGAGCACGAGCTTGTTCTGGTCCTCGTTGTGGTCGACCGAGAGGATGTCCCCGGCCTTCGCGAGCTTCAGGACGTCTTTCAGCTTCTCGATGTCGATGCCGAGCTCTCCCGAGGTTGCCTTCAGTTCCTCAAAGGCGTCCTTCGAGAGTTTGAGTTCGACCATCGCGACATGGGCGGGGTCCACGGCCTTCAGAGAGATGCCGTCCTGCCCAACCTGGAGCTTGACTTCGTCGACGAGCGTGGCGACGACGTTGATGATTTCCTTCAGGATGTCCGCCTTCACTTTGGCTTTGAATGCCATTTCCGTCCCCCGAGACTTGGCCCCGATTGCTGGCGGGGTAGATAAACGGTATGGGGGGCGAAGTGAACGGCCCTTGGAGCAAGCGTTTTTGGGCGGGCGGGCCTCGTGGGTGGCAAGGTGCAGGGAAATGGTCGAGGTCGGCGAGAAGGCTCCGGATTTCAAGGTGAAAGACCACGAGGGACGGGATGTGAAGCTCTCGGACTTCAAGGGCAAGAAGGTCGTCCTCTATTTCTATCCGAAGGACTTCACGACCGGCTGCACCAAGGAGTCCTGCGACTTCCGCGACCGGTCGGGCGAGTTCAAGGACACGGTGATCCTCGGGGTGTCGAGCGACAGCGTCGAGAGCCACGAGGACTTCCGGCACAAGTACAACCTGCCGTTCAAACTACTTTCAGATCCCGACCAAGTGGTTCAGAAGCTCTACGGCGTCTGGGGCGAGAAGTCGATGTACGGGAAGACCTACATGGGGACCGTGCGCACGACCTACTTGATCGGGCCCGACGGGAAGGTTGCGAAGGCGTGGCCCAAGGTGAGGGTCGACGGGCACGTGGATGAGGTGCTAGAAGCTGCCAGAAATCTCTAGTGAGGACGGATGCGAGTACCCGACGGCCTTCGCATGACCGAGCCCGAGGAAGGCCGTCAACTTGAGGATGCCTGGAAACGCGAGGGCTTGGGCGGTCCGAGTCGGCTCTTTCTTCGAGCTAAACTTCTCTACAATCTCGTGGGGGCAGCCGCTATGGGCGCGGTCGCCCTTTTTTTTGCTTCGGGCGACTGGTCCCGGGCCCTTGGCGGGTCGTCCATGGCGTCCTGGACACACGTGCTACTCGTCAGCCTCCTCTTGCTTGGTGCGGTCGCGTTCACGATCCGTGGGTGGCTCGATTGGCGCAAGGCCTCCGCGCCCGACCGCCGCCGCCTTGATCTCCGCATCTTGCCTCGGCTTACTGGTTCTCTCTCCACCTTTTGCCGCACCTAACGCAAATGTAAAACCTTGTCTCCGGCTCGTCGGCGCCCCTCGTCTGCTTCATCATCCAGTACGCCTCGTTGAAGCTGCACTTCGGGCACATCGTTCGGGTCTTCGGCAGGATCTCCGGCTCGTTCTTGTCGACCACGAGCCGCTCGGTGTCTTGCTTGAGCGAGCGGGTCTTTCCCGCCGCGGCGTCCTCCTTGCCGCTCGAGACCTTCGTGCCGCACTTGCGGCAGACCATGAGGCCGCCGCCGCCCGGGAAGAGCAGCGACTTGCAGTTCGGGCAAAACACTTGCGGGCGCCTCGTCCCTTACGGGAGTCCGCTTAGCCCGAAGCCCGCATTTAAGGATTCGGGGCGAGGGCAAACGCGCGCAAAGCGCGCTACTTCGCGTCGTCGGGAGGCGGCGTCGCGTCATCGCCGTTTTCCTCGGACTCCGGTTCTTCTCCGGGCTCCGGCTCGTCCGGCTCGCCCTCTTCGCCCGGCGGCGGCGCCGTCTCCTCGACCGCGCGGTACTCGCCGATCTCCGCCTCGCTCTCCACGAGGCGCGCGACCCCGATCACGCGGTCGCCCTCGTCGAGCCGGATCACCCGCACGCCCTGCGTGGCGCGGCCGAGCACGGAGATCTCCGCGACCTTCGTGCGGATCATCATCCCGGACTTCGTGGTGACAAGGACCTGGTCGGACTCATCGACCTTGCGGATCGCCACGACGGGCCCGCCCTTCTCCGTGACCTTCATGTTCTTCACGCCGGAGGCCGCGCGGTTCGTCTTGCGGTACGCCGAGATCTGCGAGCGCTTCCCGTAGCCATTCTCCGTGAGCGAAAGGAGGATGTCGGCTTCCTTCACGATCGCCGTCCCGACGACCTCGTCGCCCGCGCGCAGGCGGATCCCGCGCACGCCGTGGGCGTTTCGCCCCATGGCACGGGCCGCCTTCGCGTCGAAGCGCGCGGCCTGGCCGAGCTTCGTACCGATCACGACCTCGTCCTCGTCGGTGCACAGGCGCACGTCGACGATCCGCTCGCCCTCGACGAGCACCGTCGCGATGATGCCCGTAACGCGGGGGTTTGCAAACTGCGTGAGCGAGGTCTTCTTGATCGTGCCGCGGTTCGTCGTGAAGAGGAGGTACTTGCCCTCCTCGAACTTCTCGACGGGGATATGCGCGGCGATGAGCTCGCCCGGCTCCAGGCGGGGGAGCAGGTTGATGATCGGCAGCCCCTTGGCCACGCTCTTGCCTTCGGGGATCTGGTACGCCTTCAGCCAATACGCGCGGCCCTTCGAGGTGAAGAAGAGGAGGTAGTTGTGGTTCTTGACCGTGACGACGGACTCGATGAAGTCCGATTCCTTCGTCGTCGCCGCGATCCGGCCTTTCCCCCCGCGCCTCTGCGAGCGGTAGACATCCGGCGTCTGCCGCTTGATGTAGCCCTCGTGCGAGATTGTGACGACGACCTCGATGTTCGGGACGAGGTCCTCGAGCGAGACGTCCGCGAGGTCGTCGACGATCTGCGTGCGCCGCTCGTCGCCGAACCGGTCTTTCAGCTCCGCGAGGTCGGCCTTGATGATTGCGAGGACTTCCTTGCGGTCCGAGAGGATCTTCTCGAGGCGCTGGATGAGCTTGTGGACATCCGAAAGCTCCTGCTTGAGCTCGCTGATCTCGAGGTTCGTGAGCCGCCGGAGCGGCAGCTTGAGGATCTCGCGCGCCTGGATGTCCGTGAAGAAGAAATGCGAGATGAGGCTCTTCTCCGCCGCCTCCGCGTCCTTGCTCGCGCGGATCACCTTGATCACGGCGTCGATCTGCTCGACGGCCTTCACCAGGCCCTCGAGGACGTGCGCGCGGTCGCGCGCCTTGCCGAGGTCGAACTGCGTGCGCTTCGTGATCACAAGCTCGCGGAACTCGAGGAAGCGCTGCATCATCGCGCGCAGCGTGAGCACCTGGGGCTGGCCTTCGACGAGCGCGAGGTTGATGACGCCGAAGGTCGCCTGGAGCTCCGTGTGCTTGTAGAGCTGGTTGAGGATGATCTCCGGGTACACGTCGCGGCGCAGCTCGATGACGATCCGCATGCCGTCCTTGTCCGACTCGTCGCGCAGGTCTGTGATCCCCTCGAGCTTGCGCGCCTTCACGAGGTCGGCGATCTGCTCGAGGACCTTCGACTTGTTGATCGCGTAGGGGATCTCGTCAACGATGATCCGGTTCTTGTCCTTCTCCATCGGTTCCACGTGGCTCTTTGCCCGCACGCGGATCTGGCCGCGGCCGGTCGTGTAGGCCTCCGCGATCCCCGCGCGCCCGTAGATGATGCCGCCCGTCGGGAAGTCCGGCCCGGGGATGATCCTGAAGAGCTCGGGGTCGGGCAGCTCGGGGTTGTCGATGAGCGCCGTAAGGCCGTCGCAGAGCTCCGCCATGTTGTGCGGCGGGATGTTCGTCGCCATCCCGACGGCGATCCCCTGGGAGCCGTTGAGCAGGAGGTTTGGGGCCTTCGAGGGGAGCACATCGGGCTCCTTCAGCGTCCCGTCGAAGTTGTCCCGCATCGGCACGGTCTCCTTGTCGATGTCGGCAAGGAGCTCGTCGGCAAGCTTCGTGAGGCGCGCCTCCGTGTAGCGCATCGCGGCCGCGCTGTCGCCGTCGACGGAGCCGAAGTTGCCCTGGCCGTCGACGAGCGGGTAGCGCATCGCGAAGGGCTGCGCAAGGCGTACGAGCGCGTCGTAGACCGAGAGGTCGCCGTGCGGGTGGTACTTGCCAAGGACCTCTCCGACGATCCTCGCGCACTTCTTGTACGGGCGGCTGGCCCCCAGGCCGAGCTCGTTCATCGCGTGCATGATGCGCCGGTGCACGGGCTTCAAGCCGTCGCGCACGTCCGGCAGCGCGCGCCCGACGATGACGGACATCGAGTAGTCGATGTAGGACTCCTTCATCTCCGAGGTGATCACGCGCGGGCGGACCACAAGGGCAAACGGGGGCGGGGCCTCGTCGGGCCTCTTCTCGTCGGCCATGGCGCCAAGTCCCCCTTCAGATGTCCAAGTTCGCGACCGCGCGCGCGTGCTCCATGATGAAGGCGCGCCTCGGCTCGACTTCGTCGCCCATGAGCTTCGAGAAGAGCTCGTCGGCCGCGACGGCGTCCTCGACGGTCACCTGGAGGAGGACGCGCTTGGCGGGGTCGAGCGTGGTCTCCCAGAGCTGCGCGGGGTTCATCTCGCCAAGGCCCTTGTAGCGCGAGATTTGGACCTTCTCGGCGCCGATCTCCTTGAGGACCTTGTCCTTCTCCTGCTCGCTGTAAGCGTAGTGGACTTTCTTTTCCTTTTCGAGCCGGTAGAGCGGGGGCTGCGCGATGTAGATGTAGCCCTTGTCGATGAGCTGGCGCATGTGTCGGTAGAAGAACGTGAGGAGGAGCGTGCGGATGTGCGCCCCGTCGACATCCGCGTCGGTCATGATGATCACGCGGTGGTAGCGCGCACCTTCGATCGAGAACTCCTCGCCGATCGAGGTGCCAAGCGCGGTGATGAGGTTGTGGACCTCGTTGTTCTCGAGGGCCTTTTCGAGGCGCGCCTTCTCGACATTGATGATCTTCCCGCGAAGGGGCAGGATCGCCTGGAACGTGCGGTCGCGGCCCTGCTTCGCGGAGCCCCCGGCCGACTCCCCCTCGACGATGAAGATCTCCGAGCGCGCGGGGTCGCGCTCCGAGCAGTCCGCGAGCTTGCCGGGAAGCGCCGCCGAATCGAAGAGCGACT
>DATEUP010000017.1:0-11159 GCA_035283065.1 Thermoplasmatota archaeon
CGACATCTCCACGACGGGGTGGGCGGACGGTCCCTACACGGTGCGGGTGAACGCGACGGACCTCGCCGGGAACCGGCGCTTTGCGAGCTTCACTTTCACCGTCGACTCGACGCCCCCGACCTTGACGCTCACGTCGCCTTCGAACGGTTCCTACATCGTCGCCGGCACCACGATCGACCTTTCGGTCTCCGATACCAACCTGGACCTCGTTGACTGGACGACCGCCGGGGCGCCCACGGGGCTCCTCTCGCCGTTCGACATCTCGACGACCGGCTGGGCGGACGGCTCCTACACCGTGCGTGTGAACGCGACGGACTTGGCCGGGAACCTGCGGTTTGGAAGCTTCCTGTTCATTCTGGACTCCACCCCCCCAACGGTCACGCTGACTTCGCCGGCCTCCGGGTCCGTGGTGGTCGCCGGCACGACGCTCGATCTGGCGGTCTCCGACGCCAACATGAATTCGGTCACCTGGACGACGGGCGGCGCCCCGACAACGCTCGCCTCCCCATACGACATCAGCACGACCGGGTGGGCGGACGGCGCCTACACGCTGCGCGTGAACGCGACCGACCTTGCGGGGAACCTGCGCTCGGCAAATTTCACGGTCACGCTCGACTCGACGCCTCCTTCTGTCGCCCTGAACTCGCCGGCGAACGGCTCCGCGTTCCGTGCCGGTACGACGATAGACCTCAGCGTTTCGGACACGAACTTCGACGCCGCGAACTGGACGACTGCGGGGGCGCCGACCACCTTCGCATCACCCTTTGACATCAGCACAACGGGCTGGGCGGACGGCGCCTACACCGTGCGCGTGAACGCGACGGACCTCGCCGGGAACCTGGCGTACCGCAGCTACTCGTTCGTGCTGGACTCCACGCCGCCCACGGTCGCCCTCAACTCGCCCTCCGCCGGAGCCGTGGTGCGCGCGGGGACGACGATCGACCTCGCGGTCGCCGACACGAACCTCGGCACCGTGACTTGGAGCGACGGAAGCACGACCACGCCGCTTGCCTCGCCCTTCGACATCAGCACGACCGGGTGGGCGGACGGCCCCTTCTCGATCTCGGTGTTTGCCGACGACGCAGCGGGGAACCCGGCGTGGCTGAACTTCACCGTTACGATCGATTCGACAGGGCCGTCGATCGCGCTCCTCTCGCCCGCGAACGGTTCGGTCATCCGCGCGGGGACGGTCCTCTCGTGGAACATCTCCGACGCAAACCTCCAAAACGCGTCGTACAATAACGGCACGGCCGACCTGGGCCTTGGGGCGCCCTTCCAGGTGAGCACGGCTGGTTACATCGACCGCAACTACAACTTCACGCTCTTTGCAAGCGACGCCGCCGGAAACCTGGCGTCGGCCCGGTTCAACTTCACAATCGACTCGACGCCGCCGCAGCTCCTGCTGCTTTCGCCCACGAATGGCAGCTGGGTCCGCGAAGGCGTCACGATCGACTTCGGGATTAGCGACCTGCACCTCTCGTTCCTTGACGCGCGCCTCGACGGGTCGCCGATTACGCTCGACCCCGGGTTCGACTACGCCTCGAACAACCTGAGCGACGGCAACCACACGTTCATGATCGTGGCGGCCGACGAGGCCGGCAACAGCCGCTCGCTGAACGCCACATTCAGGGTCGACAAGACGGCCCCCACGATTACCTGGACCCCCGTGGACGGCGCGATCGTCCGCATGGGCACCGGCTGGTCCGTGGGAATTACGGAGGCCAACTTGCGGATCGCCCAGTGGCGCAACGAGAGCGACATTGTCTGGACGGATCTGCCTGCCTCGCACATCATCGACACTACCGGCTGGCCGGACGGGTTCGTGAAAGTCTTCGTCCAGGTCGACGACTTCGCAAGCCACCTCGTCATCCAGAACAGCAGCCTCACGATCGACAGCACGCCGCCCTCCATCGAGGGGTACCTTGCGCAGTTCCAGCCCGGCTACTGGCAGCCAAGCCGGCTGATTGACATCGTGATCGCGAACGAGACCTCCCCTTACGTGATCGAGGTCTACGTGCGCGGCACGCTCGTTGCGCTCACGAGCACGGGGCCCGACGCCTTCGCCCTCGATGTGTCCTTGGAGGCCGAGGGGCAGGCGGACATCGACATCCGCGTGACGGACGAGGCTGGCAACTCGGCGCAGGTGACCGTGGTCCTGCTCTTCGACGGCACGCCGCCCTCGCTGGCCTCGCCCCTGCCGATGGCCTACGGCGGCAACGAGGACTCGGCCTTCGGCTTCCACGCCTCGGCGATCGACGGGATCGCGCTCGCCTCCGAGCTTTCGTACGTGTGGGCCTTCAACGATTCGCGCGTGCTCTCCGAGGTCATCCTCACGGGAAGCGACGCGACCTGGACGTTCACGACGCCCGGCCAGTACGAGGTGAACGTGAGCGTGAGCGACCCCGCGGGGAACCTCAACAACACGACGATCACGATCACGATCTTCGATATCACGCCACCCTCGCTCACGCTGCCCGTGACTTCCATCAACACGACGGAGGACACGCCAGTTGCAATCACGCAGAGCTCGCTCGACAACAGCAACGGGACGCTCAACTGGACCTGGCGCGCGCCGGGGGCCAACCTCACGAGCTTCGGCCCGAACATCACTTGGGTCTTCGAGACGCCGGGCCTCTACAACATCAGCGTGACCGTGACCGACCCGCAGAACAACTCCGCGCGCGGCTACGTGATGGTGAACGTCTCCGACATCACGGGGCCGGAGGTGTCGATCGTCGGGCCCTCGGTCGTCGACGTCTTCATCCCTGCCGTCTTCACGGCGAACGTCACGGACAACGACCCGCGCTTTGGCCCGTCCAGCTGGACCTTCCAGTGGTTGTACGACAACGGGACCGAGCAGCGCTTCCGCACGGGCTCGAGCGCGAGCTTCACCGACACGGAGGCCGGCACCGTAACCGTGCGCCTCACGGTCACCGATGCATCGGGCAATGTCCGGAGCGCCAACCACATCCTCATCGTGAATGCGCCGCCAATCGTCGACAGCCAGCCGCCCACCGAGGTCACTTCGAACGGCTCATGGGTCTGGCAGGTCAACGCAACGGACCCCGAGGGCAACGCGACGAACATCACGCTCGTCAACGGGCCGCCGGGGATGGTCGTGAACCCGGACGGGACGATCACGTGGACGCCGCCTCCGGGAGAAGGCGGGACGAACCAGACCGTCACCGTGGCGATCAGCGACGGGCTTTCGACCGTGTACCGCAACTTTACGCTTTACGTCATTGACCCCGCGCTGCTTGCGGGCAACCACTTGCCGGTCTTCGACTCCGAGCCACCGACCGACGCGAGCGTCAACAAGCTGTACCGGTACAACATCACGGTGCACGACGAGGACAACGACCCGGTCGTCCTGACCATCACGGGCCTCGACGGGTACAGCTACAACCCGTCCACCCACATCCTGAGTTGGATGCCGCCCTGGCAGCCGGACGTCAATGAGCGCTTCGAGCGCGCGGTCCCCGTTGTGATCACGGCCTTCGACGGGAAGCAGACGGCCAAGCAGGAATTCGTTATCCGGTTCCGCAACCCCCCGAACATCTGGCCCGAGTTCGTGTCCGGGCTCTTCGGGATCGGCGACGTAACGCCCGGCCAGGTCATCCGCGTCCAGGTCCAGGGGAACTGGACGGACCGGGATGACTTCATCGCGAACCTGACCTTCGTGCTCAATGAGACGGACCCCGACTTGCGCGCACAGGTCGGTTCCGTGATCCGGTGGCACGTCGAGGTCGTTGACTTTGACCACTCGGTCCTCGTCATCGAGGTGATTGCTAACCGCTCCACCGAGGTGCGCTTCAACATGGTCGCCCGCGACCCGTCCGGGGCGAAGTCGGAAAACGCGACGGTAACGGTGCGAGTCCACGCCGACGTCCAGGCGCCGCCCCCTGCGGCCGCCTTCCCCTGGTGGATGCTCCTCATACTCGCCGCCGGCGGCGCCGCCGGAGCCGCAGGTCTCGTCGTCTCGCTGCGCCGCTCCCGCTCAGCCACGCAGGTCGCCCAGACCGCGCTTGAGACGGCCGCGAAGGCCCCCACCGAGCGCATCACGGAGCGCGTGATCATCCAGCAAGGCCCGGGCGCCGCCGTGCCGGAGGCCCGCCGGGACACCTACGTCATCGAAGGCGTGTTCATCATCTACGGCGACGGCCGCCTCATCTACTCGAAGACCGACATCTCCGAGGTCAAGTTCGAGGACCCCGAGCTTGTCGCCTCGATGTTCTCGGCCGTCCAGTCCTTCATCAAGGACTCGTTCCAGCAGGAGGGCGAGCTCAACCGCCTCGGCATGGGCGAGAACGCGATCATGATCGAGCGGGGGACGTCGATCTACATGGCCGCGATCATCTACGGCGAGCCCCAGGTCGACCTCACGGACGCGATGAAGGAGACGATCCGCACGATCGAGAACGCCTACGCGGGGATCATCGAGGAGTGGGACGGGTCGACGACCTCGCTCGAGGCGATCGACCAGTACGTCGAGCCGTTCCTCGCCATCACCGCGACGCGCACGCGCGCGGACGCCAAGCAGGCGATGACCGAGAAGGTCGTCAAGATGCCCTCGGAGCTCGAGTTCTTCCAGGGCTTCGTGCGCTTGAAGTGCGGCGTGAAGAACGACACGGACACCGTGATCACGAAGGTTACGGTGTCGATCGACTTCAACGAGGACGTCCTGCGCCTCCACCACATCGAGCCGGACAGCTACAAGTACCAAGGCAGTGAGGTCCAGCTCGGCGTCCTCAACCCCGGCGAGAAGGTGTCGGTCGCCTACTACTTCGACCCGCAGATCTGCACGGAGTCGCAGATCGACGGCGTCGGGCGCTACCGCGACGCGAAGGGCGGCGTCCACTCGATCGCCATGAAGACGCGCAAGGCCGAGGTCGTCTGCCCGATCTTCTTCACGAAGGAGCACGCGAACACGGCGATGCTGAAGAGGCTCGTCGAGAGCGAGCTCAAGGACATGGACTCGAAGGTCTACAACATCACGGCGATCCCCGAGGGCATGAAGTGGTCCGACATCTTCGGGCTCGTGAAGGAAGTCGTCCTCGGACACGACGTGCACCTCGTGCGGGACTTCATCGTCGAGGAGCCCTACCACGGCGAGGCCTGGTTCTACGGCGAGACGAAGGTGAAGGGCTACAAGATCGTGATCCGCGCGTCGGTGATCGAGGACGGCCAGAAGATCGAGTTCTTCGCGGCCTCGACGCAGATCCGCGCGATCACGGGGCTCCTTGCCGAGTTCAACCACACGCTCCAGTCGCTCATTGGGCGCAAGTACGCGACGCTGAAGGTCGAGCCGGAGTTCAACGAGGAAGTCAAGCAGGACATCCAGAAGAAGTCGCTAATGGCCAAGCTCGGCGAGGGCGAGCTCGAGGGCGGCGAGACGGAGCAGGACGGCTGAGCGCGAGCGTGGCTTGGCGTCGGCGCTTCCATCGGAAGCCCTACTGGCAGGGCCGATCAAGGACAGGGAGGTCCCGCCCTTCGCGCCGCAAATGGCCGGGGAGCCCCGTTTTCACTCGGTGCCAAGAACACCGAGGTTTGGGCTGGCCGACCGGCGAGGCCTGGCCGAAGAGCGCAGGCAAAGGTCGCCCTACCCGAAACTGCCCACGAAGTTATTATATAAGCTAATGCTCAGCCGCACGGTGGTCGCCTTTCAGGTGGCCGCACCCATCGAGGGGCTTCTTCCATGACTGGCAACACGCGCGCGTTTGAGGGGACTTTTGACCAAAACAGCGGGCCCAGCGAGGCAGGCCGCGGTCGGGCCCGACCGATTGCGCTCGTCTTGACCCTCGTAGCTTTGGGGGTTATGGCCTTGGCCCTCGTGGGCCCCCCGGCCTCAGCAGGCTACGATGACTCCTGCCCCCTCGGCTACATCGAGGTCGACGATGACTACCCCGCCTCAAGTGTCGTGAACTGCCAATTCAAGACCCTCCTCGAGGTCGAACTCCTCCTCCTCCAGCCCACCGATGTAATCGTGATCCACAACGGCTCCTACTTGGCGAACTGGACAATCTCGATCAACGGCCTCACGATCATCGGCGACGCGCGCGAGGGCGTCTTCATCAACAACACGGCCCCCCTCACGACGCCCCTCGTCGTAAACGCCTGGGACACGAACATCACGAACGTGACGCTTTACGGCTCCTCAAACGGGCTCGTCGTGAACGGGCCGACCAACCGTACGGCGCTCATGAACCTCACAATTAGCACGGCCGGGGGTTGGGGCTGCGCCTGCCAGGGGGCGAACATCCGGGTCCTCAACATGAAAATCATGCGCTCGCCGAACGGCTTCTACTCGTCGAACGTCGGCCTCGAGGCGGACGGCCTCGAGGTGAACGTGACCGCTGGCTCCTGGAAGGTTGTGCTCCAGGGCGACAACCTGCGCGTGGTAAACGTCACCGCCTGGGGCGGCCCGAGCTCGGCCATCCTCTACTATGCCGGCGGCGTCGGTTCGAACGTCACGATCCGGAACCTGGCTGGCGAGAACGCCACGTACGGGATCATCTGGAACGCGGCAGCCGCTAATGCCTCCCTCCAGAACATCTTCATCCGCAATGTCTCGTCCGGCTACTACGGACTTGCCGACGGGCTCGTAAGCTTCACGAACTTCGTCCTGAGGGACGCCGTCTACGGTCTCCACCCCCAGTCCGGCTTCACGCAGGCTTTGAACCTCCGCGGCGGCGACTTCTCCAATGTCTCCTACCCGGTCTATTGGTACTACGGCCGCGCGCTCAACATTTCGGAGTCCGCCTTTGGCGACACGCCAAACAACGGGATCGACTTCACGGTTTCCGGCGCCACCCTTGAGCTTTCGAACGTCAGCCTCTACAATGTCAGCCAGTACGCCGTCTATGTCACCTCGGCCGTGAATTGGACCGGAGGCTGGGTCAACGCGACGAACGAAGGGCTCTACATGGCCTGGGGCTCGGCGTCGGCGAATGTCTCGAATGTGACCTTCACGAACATCGGCGACAACGCGGTCATCATCGACTCGGCAAGCACGAAGTTCCGGTTCGAGAACAACACCGTCGCTCGAGCGTATTATGGCGTCACGACCTGGGGCCAGGTCGACGGCGCGAGGATCAACAACAACCGGTTTGCGAGCATCACCTACAGCGCGGTCTCGGTGTACGGCAACAACCTGCAGGCCATAGGCAACAATTTCACCAACGTCCTCTACGCGCTGCAGTTTTACGTCCAAGCGTCGGACGGTCCTTGGCACTACAACGAGATCCCGACCAACAACGTGATCGAGGGCCAGCCGATCTACTACCTGATCAACGCCACGGATGTCGCGGTGCCCTCGAACGCAAGCATGGTCATCATCATCAATTCGACGAACGTTTCCGTGGCAAACCTCCTCCAGCCCCAAGGCGCAAACGGCGTCCAAGTCACCCTGTCCAGGAACGTCTCGATCATCGATTCGGTCCTGGTCGGCAACAACGGGATCTTCGCGTACGCATCGGACCGCGTTGCCGTCCGAAACGTGTCCCAGTACGCGGTAAGCCTGAACAATTTCTTTTCCGGCAGCCAGCTCACCAACGTCTCGATCGTCGACAGCCTCGCGTATTCGGTCAACCAGCAAGGCCAAGGGGTAAGCCTCACGTCGGTGATCCGCGACGTTCTGGTCTCGAACCTGACGCTTCTCAACGTCTCGCAGGGCTTCTACCTCTACGACGCCCAGAACGTGACGATCTCTCGCGTTTCCGTGCCCACCGCCAATTGGGGCCTTGGGACCATCGACACGGGCACACGGGTCACGGTCGATAGCACCTTCGCGATCGGGGGGCCCCTTTGGGTCTATTACTCCTCCCTGGTGACGGTGTCCAACACCCTTTTCCTGAACAGCACCTCGTACGGGGTCTACTCGTACTCCTCGAATTTCGTGAACCTCACGAACGTCACGGTCCTCAACTCCGCGAGCCAGGGAATCTACATGGACTTGTCCGGCAATTGGACGGTGCGCAACTCGACCTTCGCCGTTGCGAACTCCTTTGGGGCGTACCTGCTCAACAGTCCGTGGTACCGGACATACAACTCGACCTATGTTTCGCTCACGACGAACTCGTTCTACCTCGACCAATTCTCGCACTCCCTCATCGCGATCCACAACAACTTCTACGGCGGCGCAATTTACAATGGGTACGGGTACGGCACCTGGGACGGCGGGTGGCCGGTCGCCGGCAACTACTACGACTACGCGGCGGGCGCCTTCCTCGACGAGTACACCGGCCCCGGGCAGAACACCCTTCGCGGCAAGGACGGCGTGAAGGACGCGCCGGCCTACCCGATTGGCGGCGGCCGGAACGACAACTACGCGCTCATGGACCCGTGGCCCCCGACCGTGAACCTGACCAGCCCTTCCGACGGCGGGCTCATCACGGCGGGCACGCCGATCAACCTCTCGATCTCGAACTTCTTCGACCTGGTCACCTACACGGACGACGCGGGGGGCAACGGGACGCTCGTCTACCCCCACGACATCAACACGACGGGCTGGGCGGACGGCTGGCACAACATCACCGTCACCGCGGTCGACACGGCGATCCTGAACCTCAGCCTGCGCGCCCCCACGGTCACCCGGACCTTCTCGTTCGAATTCGACTCGACGGGGCCCCTGTTTGCGGGCACGCCCGCGCTGGGGACGTTGTACATCGCCCGGGGCACCCTCATCAACATCACGGCGGTCGAGGCGCACCTCAACGCGTCGTACTACATCCTCGATGGCGTGCGGGTGAACCGGTCGCTCGACTGGTCGATCGACACGAGCGGGCTTGCTGCGGGGAGCCACACGCTCGACCTCTTCGCGAACGACACGCTGAACAACACGCGCGTCTACAACTGGACGTTCTTCATCGACGACGTGTTCCCGACGCTCACCCTGCTCGGCCCCCTTGCCGACGACTACTTCGCCCCGGGCACCGCGATCACGTACTCCGCGTCCGACGAGCTCAACCTCTCGAGGGTTTCGTTCTCGGCGGTGGAAGCCGGCCTTGCGTGGTCCTACTCGGGCGACCTGGTCGCGAACGGCTCGGACTGGTCCGTCGACACCTCGCTCTTCCTGGACGGTTGCTACGACCTCCAGGTTTTCGCGACCGATGGCGCGGGGCACATCACGCCCGACGCGCGGCCCTTCTGCGTGGACTCGACGGCGCCCGACCTGTCGGCATTCGTTGACTTCGGCATCGAAGAAGACGTCGACTTCCTCTTCGACGGGGCCCTCGTGAACGACCTCGACTGGGACCCGGCCTATGTCTGGACCTTCGACGATGCGGCGCTGCTTGCCCCGCAGGTGCTCATAGGGGTCGGCCCCACCTGGATGTTCGACACGCCGGGCGATTACAACATCCACCTTGCCGTAACCGACCGCGCTGGCAACTTCGCCGAGGCGGACTTCACGCTGTTTGTCTACGACCTCTCGAACCCGGTCCCCGATTTCACGGTGCCCCCCACCTGGGACGAGGACACGGAGCTCCTCCTCGACGGGACCTCCTCGTGGGACAACGACGGCTACTGGGACAACGGTAACAACGGCACCTTCGACTGGAACATCACGGGCGACAACAACTTCAGCCTCGACCTCACGGGCCAGACGGCGCTCCTCAACCTCTCCGACCCCGGGTGGTACAACATCACGTTGCTCGTCACGGACCGGTACGGCAACTGGGAGCAACTCACGGTCGAGATCCAGATCAACGACACGCACGCGCCGACGGTGCTCATCGACGGGAGCACGGCCACGCGCAACGAGGGCGCGCTCGTGAACCTCGACGGCTCGCGCTCCTTCGACAACGACCCCGCCTCGTCGGTCGCCCTCACATGGACCTACCGGTACAACAGCCAGGACTTCACGGTCTCGGGACCGGTCCTCTCGATCCAGGCGATGATCCCCGGCACGTACACCTTCACGCTCACGGGCGTCGACCGATGGGGCAACGAGGCCTCGGAGTCCGTGACAATCCGCATCAACGACATCCCGGCGGTCTCGAACACGCCCCCCTCGACGATCCAGGCGACGAACATCTTCGAATGGACCGTGACCAAGGCCGACAGCGACACGGGCGACGTCCACACGTACTCGCTGCCCAGCGCGCCGAGCGGAATGGCCGTCAGCGCCTCCGGTGTCGTCACGTGGCCGACGACTGAGGGCTCCTACGGGATCTACAACATCACGCTCCGGCTGGCGGACCCCTTCTCGTCGGTCGATTATTCCTTCATCCTCACGGTCACGAGGTCGATCTCCGGGACGAACAGCCCGCCATTCTTCCGCTCGTTCCCCGTCCAGTCGGGGACGCCCGGCTCGCCCTATGCGTACGCGGTTATCGTCGCCGACCCGGACGTGAACGACCACCTCAGCGTGGCGCTCCTCGCCGGCCCGGCGGGGATGACCGTCGACTCGTCGAACACGGTCCACTGGCAGATCCCGGCAAACGCCACGGACAACACGGTCTTCGAGGTCTCACTCGCGCTCTCCGACGGCCTCGAACAGGTGTGGCAGAACTACACGATCCGCGTGCGGGCGAATAACGCGCAGCCGAACTTCGTCACCGGAGTGATCTCGAGCACGCTGACCGTCCAGGAAGGCCAGGAGCTCACGATCCTCCTTGCGGGCTCCGCGACGGACAGCGACGACGCCTTTGACGCGCTCACGTTCTACGCGGTGCCGACGGACGGCACGCTCGTTAGCGTCCGCGTGGGCCAAACGACGACGGGCCAGCCGGCAATCTTCGTGAAGGGCCTCAAGGCAGGCAGCACCGTCCTTACGATCCGCGTCGCGGACCCGAGCGGGCTGGCGAGGTCCATGGACGTCAGCGCGACCGTGACGGGGGCGCCTTCGGTCGCCGGCGGCCTGCCCATGACGCTGGTCTTCGCGCTCGCGGGGCTCATCGGCGCCGGAGTCGTTGGAATTGTCGTGATGCGCCGCCGCAAGAAGGGTGACGAGGGAACGCCCCTTGGCGGAACCCCGGCAGCGCCCGCGGCGGCGCCGCCCGCGCGACCCTCGGCACCTGCTGCGGAGGAAGTCCAGGTCGAGGTCGTCCAGGCCCCCGCCGCCGCCTCTGCCGCGCCCTCAATCCCGCCAGCCGCCGTCGCCCTGCCGCTTGCCGCGGCCATCGCCGCGGCAGCCGCGCGCCCCGCGCCTCCCCCGGAGG
>DATEUP010000018.1:0-5777 GCA_035283065.1 Thermoplasmatota archaeon
GCGGCGGAGCGCGCGGTCGCGCGCCTGCGCGAGGTGTCGCCGGGGGCGCGCCGCGCGGCCGCCGAGATCCAAGCGCTTAAAGAATTCCTCGCCGACCGCCCCGAGTTCGACCGCGCCGCCGAGGTGCGCGACCGGGTGCGCGACGGCGAGGAGCTCTACCGCCTCGGCCAGTACGAGCGCGCGCTTGCCGAGGCGCGCGTCGGGATCTGGCTTGCCGACCCGGATGCGCTTGCGCACTCGGACCTCGAAGCCCTCGTCCGCGCGTCCTTCAAGGCGCGCGGCTTCACCGTGGACCCCCCCGGCTCCCCGCCGCCGCCCTTCGGGTTCCTCGCGGCAAAGGACGGGGCGCGCACCCTCGTCGTCACGACGGCCTGGCGCGAGTTCCCGAGCGAGCGCACGCTCTTTGCGGCGAGGGACTTCCTGGACGAACAGGGGGCCGAGCGGGCCCTCGTCTACTCGTCCGCGTTCACCGACACGAGCACGGACGAGCGCCTCCGGATCGTGGAGGTGGGGGAACTCGTCGAGCTCCTCCGCGAAGCCGCCCTCGGGCTCGTGGCGAAGGGCGGCCCCGACGGATGACGGGCCGACGCGCGCCACTCCTTACGGCTTCGCTGCGCGCTTCCACGCGCGAAGGGTCACCGCGCAGGCAAGCGTCTCGCCTGCGACCCTGTGCCAGGGGCGCTCCTCGATGACCTCGAGGTCGGCAAAGCCCGCTTGCTCGATCGCCTGGAAGTAGCGCCCGCGTAGCATGGCCCCTTCGATGCACCCGCAGCTTGGCCCGGCAAGCGCGAACTCGCGCTCCTTCACGATGTCGGAGATCACGAGCCGGCCGCCGGGCTTGAGGACGCGGAAGGCCTCGCGGAAGACGGCGCCCTTGTCGGGGGAGAGGTTCACGACGCAGTTCGAAAGGACCACATCCACCTCACCGTCGGCAAGCGGCAGCCTTTCGATGATCCCCTCGCGGAACTCCACGCCTTCGATGTGGTTCTCGTTCGCGAGCTGGCGCGCCCGCGCGAGCATCTCGGGCGTCATGTCCACGCCGATCACCCGGCCGCCGGGCATCACCTCGCGAGCGGCGAGGAAGACGTCCACGCCTGCGCCGCTGCCGAGGTCGACGACCCTCTCGCCCGGCTTGAGGCCAGCGAGCGAGACCGGGTGGCCGCTCGAGAGGCCGAGGTCGGCCCCCGCGGGGACCCCGGCCGTAACAGGGAGCTCGCTTACGGGGCAGCACTCGTCATCGCAGCAGCCTCCTTCGGCGGCGGCCTTCGCGTAGCGTTCACGGACAAGGGCCCTCTCGATCTCGGCGGCGACGCTCGGCACGGCTCTCATATTCTCTACTACTGCAGTTAGTAGTCAAGTCTAAATAGGTTCCCTGCCTACTCCTCCCCGATGACGGAAGTCAAGGCCCGTGCGAACGCGCTCCTCCATGAGGCCGCGGTTCCCACGCTTGGCGAGATCGAGGCGACCCTTCGCGACCTGGGGCTCACCGGTTACGCAGCGCAGGTGTTCTGCGCGGCTCTCGGGAGCAGCCAGACGACCGCAGGTGACCTCGTGCTCAAGACCGGCATCCCCGACTCCAAGATCTACTACGCGCTTGGCGAACTCGTCGACCGCGGTCTCCTCGAGGTCCAGGCCGGCAAGCCCAAGCTCTACCGCGTGGGCCGCGCGAAGGAGGTTGAGGCGCGCCTCAAGCGCCTCATCGAGGCGAAGCACGAACGCGAGCGCGCGGCCGTCACGCGCGTCGCCTCGCTGCTCGAGCCCCTCCAGGCGGGCGCGCAGGCGCCCACCACGGACCTCGCTTACGTGGTGAAAGGGCAGCCCAATGTGTTTGCGCGCGCCTCCTCGATGATCGCGTCGGCCCGCCGCGTGGTCGTGGTGCTCACGAGCGAGGAGCCAGTCCTGCGGGCTGTCGAAGACGCACTCGACCGGGCTTCGAAGCGCCGGGTGCGCGTAAAGCTCGCGGGCCCTTTGATTCCCCTCGTCCCGGGGATTGGCCGGGCCGCCGAGACGCGCCAGATCCTCTGCGACTGCGTCCTCACGCTCGTCGTGGACGGCGAGCAGATCCTCACCGCAAACCGCACGGGCGACGGGTCGATGTACGGGATCACCTCGACGGACGCGACGCTCGTGAAGCTTGGGCTCGAGTACTGGGAAAGCCCTAGGTGCTGCGCGGGGTGAGCGCGCACCGCCGCGCGCCGTCAGGTTCCAAGCGAGTCGTAACTGGAAGTGCGACTGCGAGGCTCCAGGCCGCGCGCAAGTCTGGAGCCCCTCGCCGACAAGTCTTTATATGGTATATATAGATGCTAAAGTGAGACTGTGGCCGCCAAGATGGTCGCCCTCGACCAGGAAGCCTACGACCGCCTGAAGCGCCTGAAGAAGCCCGGCGAGAGCTTCAGCGAGGTCGTGAAGCGCGTGACCGCCAAGCGGCGCCCTCTCACGGACCTCGCGGGAATCTGGAAGGACTACCCGGCCGAGGACTTCGACCGGTTCCAGCAGTGGCGCCGCTTAAGCCGCGAGGCCGACTTGCGGCGGCAGCGCCGGCTCCTCAAGAGGAGCGAGTGACCCTTGTACGCGCTCGATTCGAGTTTCGTCGTGGACCTCGTGAAGGGAGACGAGGGCGCGAGGGCCAAGGCGGTGCGAATGGAGGAGGCAGGCGAGTCGGGATCCATTGCCGCGCCGGCGCTTTCCGAGGTAATGCTCGGTGCCTATTTTGCGGGCGGGGAGAACCTGAAGCGGGCCCTCAAGATTCTCGAAACGGTCACGGTCATGGCTGTTGACACCGGCGTCGCCCTCGAGGCCGCGCGCATCGGGGCCGAGCTGTTGCGCCGCGGAACGCCCCTCGCATTGCCGGATCTGCTCGTCGCGGCCGCGGCCAAAGGCGCGGGGCTGACGGTGCTGACCCGGGATGAGGGATTTGGCCGCATAACGGGGCTCGCCGTGGAAACCTACTGAGGGAGGGCGCCCCTCGCGGGGTTCCTGCCCGGCCGGGAGCACGGTTTCGGCTCGGCCGTGCCCGGTCCTTGGCGGGAGCCGCGCCCCTCGGGCCTTAAGCGGCACGTCTAAATTGAATGAATGTAGTGCCTACATTGAGTCCCATGACGTCCAAGACCGTCGTGCTGCGTGAGGAGGCCTACGAGTTCCTGCGCAAGGAGAAGAAGCCGGGGGAAACGTTCAGCGACGTGGTGATGCGCTTGCGGGGGTCCACCCAACCTCTCACGAGTTTTGCGGGGGCGTGGAAGGACATGCCGCGGGAGGACCTAGCGAGGATTCGTGAGGCGATCCGGGTCGGTCGCGAGCGTGACCGCAAGAAGCTGGCGCGCCTCGTTAAGCGCGCGAGGGGTTGACGATGCGCTGCCTCGACGCGAGCTTCGTCGTCGACCTGCTTGCCGGCGACCCCGCGGCAGCCCGAAAGGCCGCCGAACTCGAGGTGTCCGGCGAGCGCCTCAGCATCTCGGTACCGGCAATGGCGGAGGTCCTCATGGGGGCGCATTTCGCGGGCGGGGGCTACTTGCGAAAGACCCTTGAGTTGATGGCCGGCCTCGAAGTGCTGCCGGCCGACGCCGCCGTCGGTGCGGAGGCCGGCGAATTGGGCGCCGAACTCATGCGCCGGGGCGAGCGCCCCGCCGCCTCGGACCTGATTGTGGCGGCCTCCGCGCGGCTTCATCGCAAGATCCTGCTAACCCGCGACGGGGCCTTTTCCACGATGCCCGGCCTGGCGGTCGAAACGTACTGAAAGCGAGGTGCCGAGGGGGAGATTTGGACGCGGGTTTGCCGGTAGATCCCTCGTAGAGAGTCACCGGACGGAGACGCGCGTCCGCCACCTATTCCTCCATTACAGTGAAGAGGTCGAGGTACTTGCCGAGCGCAAAGCGCCGGTTCCGGGCCTGACCCGTGAGTTCGACGAGGACCCCCGCACTCTCCATCTCCTGGACCAACGAGTTGGCCGCCGCCCGCGAGGAGCCCGTCCACTCGCACACCCGCCGGACATCCGCGATGGGATGACCGTACATTGCCCCGAGGACGACCAGGCCGGACGCGGTGCGTCGACCAAGCTTGGTTTGGATGGTCCGTTCCAGGTCGGTGCGCACTTTGATTACGCGTTGCGACCGTTCGTAGGCCTCGGACGCGACTTCGCCGGTGCCTTTGGCGAGGTAGAGGCAGAAGGCCTCCAGGCCGCCGGCCTCGCGAGTGCCTTGGAGCCGGCGATAGTATTCGCTTTGGTTTGCCCGGAAGTAATGCGAAAGATACAGAATCGGGCGTTCCATGAGCCCGGCCTTCCAGAGGATGAAATGAATGAGGTAACGGCCAATGCGGCCGTTTCCGTCGACGAACGGGTGGATGGTTTCAAAGTACGCGTGCGCGAGGCCTGCGCGCACAATCGGCGGGTACCGGCGATCGTCGTTGACGAAAGTCACGAGATCGTTCATCGCCGGCCGAACCTCCTCGGGCGGGGGCGGGACGAAACTGGCTTCCTCGATCGGACCTCCCGCACCAATCCAATTCTGAACCGTTCGCAGCTTGCCAAGCGATGGGGCCCCCCGCGTGCCCGAAAGCAGCGTCTGGTGCGCCTTCTCAAGCTCCTCCACGGTGAGCGGCGATCGCCGTCCGCGCCGCTCGAGCGTCCGCAGAAGTTTCAGGTGATTGGCCACCTGCGTAATGTCATCGACCCGTTCGCGGTCCACCCATTCCTGTTCGAATTGGAGGAGGTCCATGAGCGAGGCTTGCGTGCCCTCAATTCGCGACGACAGGACAGCTTCAAGGCGGAGGTACATGTAGACAAACTGCTCCGGGTTCGGGAGCAGTCCAGCGGATCCAACGAGCTTCCCAACAGCGTGCGTTGCCCGGTCTACGGAGAGGATGAGCTCGTCCGTGAGGTCCAAGCGCAGGTCCTCGGGCCGGGTCTCAATGTGAAACGCCGCAACACCGGACCGCCGATTGCGATACGTTCCGATGCGGTTCTTGGGGGATTCGGCCATAGTCAACTTTCCTTTACCAAGAGCACGTCCGCGCAAGCATAGTCTTACTTTATTGGCAAAACTATACTAAGAATTGTCTCCCATATAAGCATTGACCAGGGGTCGGCGGAAGAGGGCCCTGCCCTACCGCCGCGGTGCTGGGGGCCCAACCGCAGACGGCCGGGTACTATAGCATGAAAAAGTGCCGAGGGGGAGATTTGAACTCGCGCGGAGCGGCTTGGTTGCGAGTGTGCGAAGCCCCCAATCGAGACGCTGATGAGACAGTGCGACGCGTTGCCCTCGCGCACCTCCCGTGCCGACCGGGCAAAGCTCTGAATAGGAGTCGCGGGTCTCCTCCTTCGATGCCCTGGATTCGCGTCACGCCCGCGCAGAAGCGGAACCTCAAGCGCGCACAGCGCAAGCTCTCACGTGTGTCGGGGAGGGACCTTACCCAGGGAGGGACCGTCGAGATGATCGCGGACCAGGTCATCAGGCTGGCGGCGCTGATGCCGGAGCTCCATAAGCCTCGCCTTCAGCACGGAGCAAGCGACCCGCTCCTTGACCGGCGCACTGTTTTCCGAATGGGGCCCGCGGAGTCGGGCCTTCTTGATGACTTGATCTCTGGGGACCGCGCACCTCCCCGCGAGCCGCGCGGTGCCCGCCGGCCAAGCTCCGCGGGCGAGAGAGAATAGGAGAGCCGCCGACGAGAATTGAACTCGCGACCTACTCCTTACCAAGGAGTCGCTATACCACTTAGCCACGGCGGCACTTAGGCGGAGCCGCGCAGAGGGAGGGCCGAATTTGAGCCTTCCGCCGCGCGCT
>DATEUP010000019.1:0-12671 GCA_035283065.1 Thermoplasmatota archaeon
TCGGCCGAAGTTCGCGCAGCGCCTGCCGCACCTCGGCTAAGGTCTCGGGCCTCGTCATGTCGCCCTTGATGAACCGCGCGGGCGGCAGCTTGCGGACCTTGTCGAGGTCGACTCCGATCACCCCGCCGCGCTCTCCGACGATCTCGAGCGCCGCCTGCGACCAGCCTCCCGGCGCCGCCCCGAGGTCCACCACGAGGCCGCCCCGCCTCAGGATCCTGTAGCGCGCCTGGACCTGCATCAGCTTGTACGCGGCCCGCGAGCGGTACCCCTCACGCTTCGCCTTCTTCCAGAAGGCGTCCTCCCGCCGCTTCCGCACCCACCGCTCGGTCACGCCTTCAAACGCCCCGCCCGGGGTGGAGGAAAACGCGCGCGCGCAAAGAACCTATGCGGCGCGCTTGGGCCGCAGCTTCCCGAACATCCCCTTGAGGCCGGTCGGGATGCGCTTGAGCGCGCTTGCCAGGCCGCCGAGCTTGAGGCGCGCGGGCAGCCCCCGCAGCGCCGCAAGGGCCCGCCGCAGGCGCAACTTGTCGAGAACCCGGTTTGCCTGGGCCATCCCGGGGAGCGGAGCGCGGCCCTTCTTCACCCGCTGCTCGTTCAGGTACCAGACCGCGACGCCAAGGAGCGCAAGGCCGAGGAGCGCGAGGAGCCACCCCGGCACGCCGCCCGCGCCGCCTGGCACCGCGGGCCCCCGCGGGCCGAGCTTCACGTTCGTGAGGTCAAAGACGGGGCGCGTCATGACGATCGACCCGTTCGAGCCGCTCGAACCGTTGTCGATGAAGCGCCACTGCG
Organism: Thermoplasmatota archaeon; assembly: GCA_035283065.1. Taxonomy (GTDB): domain Archaea; phylum Thermoplasmatota; class DTKX01; order DTKX01; family DATEUP01; genus DATEUP01. Next base: position 790 of record DATEUP010000019.1, read on the forward strand.
CGAAGGCCGCGTGGAGGTCGCTCGGCTCGAGGACCACCGGCGCGTCCGCCGAGGTCGAGAGGTGCGCGCGCAGCCCGTAGGTGTACGGGAGGCGCATCTCCTTGAACTGGTACGGCGGCAGCCTGTCCTGCAAGCGGACGCCGGCTCCCGTCACGGAGAACATCCACACATCGCCCCCCGCGCCCCCGACATCGATCGTCGCGGACTTGTGGCCGTTGCCCCCGACGAGAGACCCCGAGAGCATCGACCCGTCCGGCTTTTCGACCATCCAGTTCACCGTGCCAAACGACAGGTCGTCGACGTTCACCGTGCTGTACGTGAGGTCGAGGTCGATCGAGGTCGTCCCGTTCGGGACGAACACGAGCTTCGTGGAGTTCTGCACGAGGAGCGGCTTGCCGTTCTGGTCGTTGTAGCGCGTGTACTCGCCGGACCAGCCGGTCACGAGAGTGTCCGTCTGCGACGAGTACTCCCTCTGTGTGGCCACGGGGCGCCCCTCGTCCTTGAGCCCCTTCCACTGGAAATAGGCGTCAATCACCGTGACCTTGGAGTCCATCGAGCGCATTTTCTGGAGCGTCATCGCAAGCGCCACGGCCTCGTTGATGTTGGCAAAGCCGTACCCTTGCGCGAAGTCGTTCGGCAAGCCGAGGAGACCCGTCGTGCCATTGTAGGCCGGCACGAAGTTGTCCGTCCCGGCCGAGTTGTTGCCGCTCTTCAGGAATTCGGCCGTGAGCTTCAGGATCACCTCGGCCTCGTGGACCCGCGTGCGCGGGTTCGTGAACCAGTTCTGAAGGTCCTCCGTCGAGTTCGAGGCGCTGCCGAAGTCCCCGTGGATTTCCGACACGCGGAGCGACGGGGCCGCCTGGAAGAGCAGCGCGACCTCGCCCGCGACGTGGGGAGTCGCCATCGACGTGCCTGAGATCGCCATGTAGTAGGGGTCGCACTGGTACGCCCGGCCCGCTGGCAGGCCCATCGCGCACACCTCGAGGGTAATGAGGGTGAGCCGCGCCCGCGTCGAGTTGATCGCAAGGCCCGGCGCGCCGATGTCCGGCCAGGTGCCGTTGTCCGCCGCAAGCCCGCGTGAGGAGAAGGTGGTGACGCCCGTGCCGTCACGCGTGTAGGCCGCCACCGACACCGCGGCCGGCGTGTTCGCATAGGGGTTCGTCGTGAGCGTCGAGCCGTCGTGGTCGTTCGTCCCTGCGTTTCCCGCCGCGAAGGTCACCACGACGTTGTTGTCGTACGTGAGCTTCTCCGTGATGATAGCGATCGAGTCGTTCGGGTCGTAGGGCGCCCCCGAGGTCCCCCAGGAGTTCGTCGCGATGCGGATGTTGTAGGGGTTGTTGCCCGGCCGCGAGTTGTCGTAGACCCACTCGAGCGCGCCAAGCGCGTTGATGATCGCGACCGCCTCGCCGGTCGAAAGCGCGATGAGGTTCGCGCCCGGCGCGACCCCGCGCCTCGCCCCGGCCGACACGTCGCCGTTGCCGGCGACCGTGCCCGCGACATGGGTCCCGTGGCCCGAGGAGGTGTCGGAGTTCTCGATCTCGTACCAGTAGAGGTTCGAGTCGGACTTGAGGTTCATGATCGTCTTGCGCCCGTAGTCGAGGTCCGGGTGCCCCGCGTCGACGCCAGAGTCGACGACGACGACCGTGACGCCCCGCCCGTCGATCTCCGGGTACTGGAGCGAGTTGTCCTCGACGACCGCGTTCCAGACCTCGGGCGCGTGCGTCGCGAAGGACGAGTTTTCCATCATGTACTCGAGCGGCCGGTTCCACTCGATCCACTGGACGCGCGGGTCGAGCGACGCCTGCCACACCGCGTCCGGGCGCCCGACTGCCCACACCGCAGGGACCACGTGGAAGCTGTGCCGCGGCTCGAGCCCCGCGTCGATGAGGTGGCCGCGGTCGTAGACCGTGGGCTGCGAGGCGAAGCGGACGAGCACCTCGATGTCCTCGTCGGCCGGCCAGCCCTCCAGCACCTGCTCGAGGTAATCGTTTACCACATGGCGGTTCTGCGCCCCCGCCGTCCCCACCGCGAGGGAAAGCGCCGGCAGCCCCGCAAGCATCAGGACGGCAGCCAGTGAGGTCAGTCGGCGGGAGGCCAAAGGGTCACCTACAGCGTAATTTTCTGATGCTAAGGGGTGTATTTAATCTAAGGCTTTTTTCCGGAAAGTTGCAGGGCCGGCCCCGCGGGGCCCCCTGGCAAGGGCCCCCCTTCCGTCCCGCAGGGGGCAAAGTCTACCACAGACTTATCTTACGTTAACGCCGCTGGGTCGAAAGTCTTCATACCTGAGTCCTAAGAGGGCCAGAATGGGGGGTTCCCGCATCGGGGCGTCGAAGGGCCGCGTTCTGCGCTTGGGGCTGCCTGCCGCAGGCCTCCTCACGCTCGTTTTCACCCTCCTCGCGCTCGGCGGCTCCGTCGAGGCCGCCGGCACCGGGGACTACCCTCCGCCCGCCTCGGGCAGCTGGTTTGTCCAAAACCCGACCACGGTCTCGAACGAGACGCTCGTGGTCAACGGGACCCTCTACGTCTACTACACGACCCTCTCGCTTGACAACGTCACCCTCCTCATCAACAGCACGTCAACGACGACATACGGCATCTACGTCTACGGGGGCTCATCGACCCTCTTTGTCAACAACTCCGTGGTCAGGACCGAGGACCCCTCACGCCGCTTCTACTGGTACACGTACGGCGCACTGCGCGTCGAGCGCTCGGACATCTCGCGCATGTCGACCTACGGGATCTACACGTACTCGGGCAACCTCGTGCTGCGCAACAACGAGATCCACGACGGCTCATACGGCGGCGTCTCGGCATTTTACGCAAGCTCGGCGGCCACCCTCTCGGTAATCAACAACACGTTCTACGGCATCGGCTACTTCGCCATGTTCCTCCAGTTCTACTCGTACTACGGCGCCTTTGCAGGCCCCCACTACCTTGCCGCCGACTTCGTCGTGCGCGACAACATCATCCGCGACAACATCGGCGGCGGCATCTACGTCTACCGCTACTTCTACGACTACCTCAACACGGCCTCCGAGATGCGCTCGAACCTCACCGTCGAGAACAACCAGTTCCTCCGGAACCGCGGCCCCGGGCTCTACGTCTACAACGTCGTCTGGAACTCCCAGGGCGGCCCCAACGCCACCGTGACCTTCACGGGGCGCCTCAACATCACGGGCAACACGTTTGCCGAGAATGCCGCCTACCAGGCGGTCTTCCTCGAGAACGCGATCTACTCGACCTTCTCGTCGAGCTGCCGCGTCGACCTCGAGCTGGACTTCTCGAACAACCGCGTCATCAACAACTCGGGCGCCGGGGTCTTCATCGACTATATCAACAGCGCCGACCACTCGGCGGCGGCCGACGTGACGAACGACGGGTCCATGCTCTTTGCCAACAACACGATCCAGTACAACCAGGGCTACGGCCTCAGGATCTACCGGTACGCCTCCGCGGTCCTTGCGCGCAACGCCACGATCAACGGCACGATCTCGATCCTCAATAACACGATCACGAACAACGCGGACGCCGGCATGTACGTCTGGAACTACGCATACTCCACGGACGCCTACAGCTCGCTTCTCGACGGGCCCGTGCGCATCGAAAACAACACCGTGACCTACAACTCGGGCTACGGCATCTACACCTACAACTACGTCCAGAAGTACCAGGGCGACCAGAACGGCACGGCCGAGATCCGCGGCCCCCTAACGGTGCGCAACAACGAGGTCGCGTTCAACCTCGGGTACAACGCGGTCCAGGTCACGCGCTCGGCGGCCTCCAACACGGGGTCCACGGCCTACGTCGGCGGCGACATCGACGTGTCCTTGAACCGCGTTTACAACAACTCCGGCAACGGGATCGACATCGACTTCACGTCCTACAAGTTCCTCGGGAAAGCAAGCGGGCTCTCCGTCATCGAGTCGAACCTCACGCTCGAGGACAACTGGGTCGCGAACAACTCCCTCTACATCGGCGTGGCGATCGACCGCGTCTCCACGACGTACTACTCCTCGGCCTCGAGGCTCATCGGCTGGACGCGCATCCGCGGCAACCTCATCGAGGGCCACGACTCGAACGGCCTCTTCGTCCTGCAGCGCACGCTGAACTACTACGGCTCTTCGGGGGCCGAGTCCCTCCAGCGCGGCGACATCCTCGTCGAGAACAACATCGTGCGCAGGAACAACCAGGCGGCCGCGTACTTCTACTACTACACGTACTCCTACTACTCGACCTCCTGCCGCGTCGAGTCGAACTTCACCGTGCGCAACAACACGGTGACCGACAACCAGAACACGGGATTCTTCGGGTACTTCTACGCGTGGGCCGACACCGCGCTCTCGGGCGACACCCAGCTGAAAAGCGAGGTCGACGTGCGCGACAACGACTTCTCGCGAAACAAAGGGCAGGGCTTCATCCTCTACCGCTACGCGGTCTCCTCGCGCACGCCGTCGAACGACGCCGCGGTCGTCGGCAACGTGACCTTCGCGTCCAACGTCGCGGGGTCGAACCTCGAGACCGGGCTCTACCTCTACGACTACGTGTCGAACAGCCAGGGCGACACGGGCGCCTCCGCGCGCATCGTCGGCGCCTACACGGCGACGAACAACACGCTGAACTACAACCTCGGGTACCTCGGCGGCCTTGTCTTCTACGCGTACATCTCGGCCTACGAGACCCAAACCCTCTCGCGGCACTCGCCGGTCACGCTCACGGGCAACACGGTCCGCGGGAACTCGGGCTACGGCGTCTACGTCGCCCTCACCGCCTACCAGTACTACTTCAAGTCGGCCACGGACCGCGGGTTTGCGAACGACACGAGCGACTTCCTCGTCACGGGCAACGCGGTCGACGCGAACTCGCGCGGCGGCCTCTACCTCGTCTTCTCGATCGACTCGGAGGTCGCGGCGACGACGGCGAACCCGCGCGTCGAGGGCAACTCCTTCTCGGGCAACCACGGCAGCTATGCGCTCTTCCTCGGGCTCTATGACCTCAACGGCTTCGCGGTCGTGCGGGACAACCAGATCTCCTCGAACGACGTGGCGGGCGTCGTGGCCGCCGTGACCCAGGGCGGCGGCACGGGGTTCCTCTTCGAGAACAACACAATGCGCCAGAACATCGCGTCGAGCTACGGGGTGGCCGTCAACTTCGGGGGCGCGGCCTTCAACCTCACGGTCGACCTCAACACGCTCCTCCAGAACGAGGTCGACGGCGGGCCCTTCTTCGCGATCTCGAACAACGGGCGCACGCAGATCTTCAGGAACACCGCGCGCGCGGGCATCAACACGACCGCCGTCTTCGACATCGACGCGCCCTCGACCTCCTCGTGGATCACGGTCCAGAACAACACGATGGACGGCAACGCGGGCAAGGGGGTCACGATCGTGACGGAGGGGCTCGCTTTCATCGAGTGGAACACGGCCTCGAACAACTCGGCCGACGGGATCGCGGTCCTCACGGGCGGCGACTACCTCTCGTCCCTCGCCCGCATCACGATCTCGAACAACACGGCCGACGGCAACGGCGGGAACGGCCTGTGGGGCTACGCAACGAACCGCCTCGTGGTCCAGGACAACAGGGCGCGGGGGAACGGCCTTGCGGGCGTGCGCGTGAACTACCTCGCCGCCGCGCCCCAGGTCGAGCGCAACAACCTCACGGGCAACCGCTACGGGCTCCTGCTCTCAGGGAACGGCACCTCGCCGCTCACGGCCTCGTACCCGCTGCGCAACCTCGTGATCCAGGGGTCGATCTCCGCCGGCCTCTACGTCGACGATGTCGCCGTCTCGCTCTACAACTCCACGATCACCTCGCCTTTCGGCGTCGACCTCTCCGTGCGACAGGCGCGCATCGACGCGTACGGCACCGCCGTCGGGTACGGCGAGGGCGAGGTCCGCGGCTCGGGCTCGATCCACGTGTGGTGGAACCTCTCGTTCCGGGTCCTTTGGCAAAGCGGGGCGCCCGTCCCCTCGCCCGCGATCCAGATGAACGGGTCCACGGGCGCCGAGTACGGCCAGAAGGTCGGCAACGCAACGGGCCGCGTCGCGCCCTTCCTCGCGGAGGAATGGGCGATGCAAGACGCCTCAAGGCTCCTCTGGTCGCCCTACACGTTCACGGCGTTTCGGGCCGGTGAGGAGGGCTCGAACACGACCGCGCTCGACCGCGACAAGGAGGTGTGGATCTTCATCCAAGACCGGCACCCGCCCTCGCTCTCGATCGACCGGCCGACCGACGGCGCGATCTACAACCGCTCGCTCGTCCCTTACGCGGGCAACGCGAGCGACCAGGGCTCAGGGCTCGCGCGGATCGACTACAGCGTCGACGGCTCGCCGCCGTTCACGATCGGCGTCGGGCCCACGGGCTCCTTCGCAGGGGCCCTGACGCTTCCCGACGGGGTCCACCAGGCGTCCTTCCACGCCATCGACATCGCGGGGGCCGACACGTGGGTCTTCATCAATTTCACGGTGGACACGACCCCGCCGCGGCTCGTCCGCGTCGCGCCCGCCTTCAACCTCACGAATATCTCCGTCGTCACGGTGGTCTACCAGACGGACCCCGACGTCGTGACCTGCTCGATCCTCTATGAGTCGCTCACCCTGCGCTCCGACGCGACGTTCACGACGGAGGTGCGCCTCTTCGAGGGCATCAACCTCTTCCGCATCCGCGCCACCGACCGCGCCGGCAACAGCAACGAGACCTCGCTCGCGCTCACGCTTGACACCCTGCCGCCTACGATCACGCTCGACAGGCCCGAGGACGGCTTCCTCACGAACAACCCGATCATCCTCTTTGCGGGATCAACGGAGGCGGACGCGGAGTTCCGCATCGCCGGCCAGCTGAAGGCCCTGCTCCCCGGCGGCGCCTTCGAGGAGGCCGTGCCCCTTAGCGAAGGCAACAACACGGTCGAGCTTGCCGCCCGCGACGCGGCGGGGAACTGGGGGTACCTGCGCGTCCACGGCGTCCTCGACCGCTCCCCGCCATTCCTGCGCGTCACCTCGCCCGCCGAAGGGTCCGTCACGCCCTCGGAGTTCGTGTCCGTCCAGGGGGACGTCGAGGAGGGTGCGCTCCTCTTCATCAACGGCGCCGGCGTCTTCGCGATCGGCTCGTTTAGCCAGTCCGTGCACCTCAACGAAGGCCCGAACACGATCAACATCGCCGCGCGCGACGGGGCGGGCAACGAGGCCCGCGTGACGCGCACCGTGTGGAAAGACACGACCGTGCCGTTCCTCGACATCCTCGACCCTGCGGGCGGACACGGGTGGACGAACCTGCCGCTCTACACGATCCGGGGGCTCACGGAGCCCTTCGCAAACGTCTCGGGCGGGTCCTTCCGCGTCGCGGCCGACGAGACGGGGGCCTTCGCGCTCCCCGTGGAACTCAGCCAGGAGGAGACGATCCTCCGCATCGAGGCGGTCGACCGGATCGGCAACCGCAACCAGACGGCGGTCACGATCACCCTCGACACGGAGGCGCCCGCGCTCATCATCTACTCGCCCGAGGACAAGACCCGGTACCAGGTGGGCAGTGCGGAGATCCAGGGCGCCACGGAGTTCGGGGCGCTCCTCACGATCGAGGGCGAGCCCGTGCAGGTCGCGGTCGACGGCGTGTTCCGATGGGTCGTCACCCTGAGGACCGGGGTCAACAACATCACCGTGAAGGCAGTCGACAAGGCGGGCAACACGGCCCAGGTGAGCCTCACGCTTTACCTTGGAGGGGGGGGCTCCGGCGACGCGCCGCCGCCGCCCTCCACGGGCACGACGGGGGCGACCACGCAGCCGGCGGGCGGGGATTCGTTCCTCTGGGCGGCGGTCCTTGCCGCGGCGGCCGTGGGCGCCTTTTACCTGCGCGGGCGCCTGAAGCGCGGGCCGTCTGTTGAATAGGCCCCGAGCGCGGCCAGGGACGCGCGGGCGGCTCAGCGGCCACCTTTCAAATACGCGCCCTCGCCGTTTGCGTCCCTGCACATGATCCCTCCAGCCCTCAAGATCGAAGGAGCATTCGCCGGCGTTGACCCCGTCATCGTGCTCGTCCTCACGGCGGCCTCCGCCGCCGTGATCGTGATGACCGCGATCATCGCCAGGCAGCTTTCCCGTCTCCAGCCCAAGGCGCCGGTCCCCTCGAAGGTCGAGAAGGCGAGCGGCGAGTTCGACGCGTGGACCGAGCGGCCGAAGGCGCAGGCGGAGCAGGACAACGAGTACTACTCGCTCTACGGCAGCATGCCGGGCCGCCCCGTGGGGGCCGTAAGCGCGCGCGTGCCTCCCCCGCCGCCGGCCCCGAGTTCCTCCTCGCCCATGGGCGCGCCAGTCGTCGTGGACTTCTCCGGCCGCGCGACGCCGCGCGACGACAGCTGGGTCGCGGTCGCCGACGAGACGGACGTGCTCTCCGCCCCCCCGCCCCTCCCGCCGATCCACCCGCCGCCTACGGCAAGGCCCACGGGCCCCACGGACGAAGTTGTGGCGCCAATGCACGGCCGGCGCGTCCGCGACACCTCGACGGGCGAGATCCCCTCGCGAGTCGAGGCGCCGGTCTCCTACGAGCGCTCCTCGGCCGCCGCGGGAGCCGTTGCGCCGCGAGCGCCCCCGGGCGACCCCTTCTCGCCCAGGGCGCAGGCTGCGCCTCCGCTTGCGCCCGCGCGCCCCTCGCCTCCGCCGCCCGACAAGCTCGTGGCAGCCAAGCTTGCCGAGGCGCTGCCTGAGGGCACCTCCGTGGGCACGCCCGCGCGCGCGGCGTTCCGCGGGCCCTCGCGCGGGCAGACGGTCGTGGGCGCCGGGACAACGGGCACCCAGGAGGGCACGATGCTGGGGCCCGGCAAGAAGTCGATCCGGTGCCCGAAGTGCCAGACCGTGTTTGCAGGGCCGGCCGCCAGGCCCGCGACGGTGAAGTGCCCCGCGTGCGGCACGACGGGGACGCTGAAGTGAGGGCCTGCCACAAGCGCCATTATCGTCGGCGCCCGCGCGCCACATCGAAGAAATACTCTGAGACCGGCTGCTTACCTGCGCGGCCGCTCGAGGCGTCCCGATGTTGCGAAGGCGACCCCACTTGCTCATCGCAGCGGTCCTCCTCGCCCTCACCCTCTCCCTTGCCCAGCCGCGGGCGCTCGTCCAGACGCAATGCGTCTGGGCGTCGGCACACCTCCAGGTGCACGTGAGCGACACGGAGGCAGCCGCCAACGAGACGGAGCTGTCGGCCCTCGCCGACGAACTCGAACACGCGACATCCATGCGCGCGAGCCTGGATGGGCCCACCTCCTCCAACGGCTCCACGAGAGCGACGATCCTCCTCTCGGGGCCGCCCGACCTGCGGAGCTTCCGTCACGTGGACCGGCTCAACTTCTTCGCAACCGAGGGGGACCTAACGGCTCAGGTCGACATCCTCGTCTCCATCAGCGGCCTTCGGCAGGACCGAGCAAGCGGGGACGGCGAAGCCACCCTGCGAGGAAGCGCGGGGGCCGAGGGCGATTCCCTGGCGGGCGCCCTCAAGGGGAGGTTCGGCGAAGTCACGGTTGAATACGCGAGCACCGAGTCGAGGACTGAAGCCTGCCGATCCCCCTGATGGGCTTGGCAGGCGACCCCGACGCGAGGCTCCTGGGGCCGCCTCCCCTAGGCCTCATGCGGCGGCAGGCGCAGGAGGAACTCGTAGGCCGGGACGACTTCGACGGTGCGCCCTTCCACCCCGATCGTCCCCTCCTGCTCCAGCGTAACAACCGTGCCCTGGCGAGCCTTGTGCTTGCGGAAGAAAGCGGCAAGCCCACTCGCGTCGACCCGCCGCAGTTTGACTTCCACGGGCAGCGGCCCATCGAGGACCATGTCGACCTCATGCTTGTAGGGGTCGCGCCAAAAAAAGGACGCTTTCGCTTGGGTCACGAGCAGCCACTCGAGCACCTTGCCTTGGAGGGCATCGTTTCGGCTCGAAGCGAGGATCGGGTCGATGAGCGTGGGATAGTACTTCTTGAGCTTCCTTTCCACCTTTCGCCGGTTGGCCGACCAATTGTAGAGTTTCCGCAGCAAGAACGACTGCTCGAGGTAACGGAGGTACGCGGCGGCCGTCTCCGACGAAAGGCCTACGTCCGCGCCGAGGCCTGCCACATCAAGGATCTGGCCGGGATCGTCCATGAGGATCCGCATGATCGACTCGATAGCGCCCGGGTTCGTGAGGCCGATGAGCTCCGGGAGGTCCCGGTAGGCGACCTTCTCGAGGACGTTTTCCTGGACGTACTTGCGAACGACGTTCGGCGTATGCGAGTGGACAAGCTCCGGGAAGCCTTGGCACGCGACGAAGCCGTCGAGCGCGCGCCCAACCTCCCTGCGGTGTAGCGAAAGCGGATCCCAACGGACGCCAGCGAAATCGAGGTACTCCCGGAACGATAGCGGGCCGACCTCGAACTCGAACAGCCGGCCGGCCAGGCTCTCGTGAAGCCCGCGCCGAATGAAGAGGGACTCCGACCCTGAAAGGAGGAATTTGAAATTGCGGTACCGGTCGTAGAGCACCTTGGCCTGTTCGGCCCAGCCCTCCAGCTTCTGGACCTCGTCAAGAAGGAGCAAGACTCGGCCCTCGTTGCGGGACTGGTGGGCGATGGACTCCCAGGCGGTCACGACGTCGCGCAGAGACTCCACGCCCCGAACATCGAACGAGAAGTACACGACGCGGCGGGGGTCGAGACCTCCCTCGATGGCCTGCTTTGCCAGGCGGAGCATCAGGGTCGTCTTGCCGGAGCGGCGAAGACCTGTGAAACCCAGCATCATCCGGACGGGGAGGAAGGGGCCAAGCGCGGTCTCGAGCTCGCGGGGGCGCGAATCCTCCACGAAGGGGCCCTTCCACCACGGATTGAGCTCCACGAGGGAATCTCGGAGATTTGGCAAGTCCAATCCGCCTAGAATCGATTCTAGGCGGATTAGACTCCTTCTAGAATATAGCCCTTCCTTCCCCGCGAGCCTTGCGCCGCCCTGCTCAAGCCGCCGCCCTGTCCAGCCTCTCCGGGCACCCTTCCCTGCGCGAGCACCCCGCGCACTTGCCCGGCCTGTTGTGGTTGCGGTGCACGTCCTTCGACTTCAGCGCGCCGCGCATCTCCCTCAGCTTGTCCTCGAGGAGCCGCCGCTGGTCGTCGTTGTACTCGATCTCGAATTCCGCGGACTTGCCGTACTGGATGAGCCCGTAGGGGGGCGCCTTGCCGTACTTCTCCTCGACGAGCGCGCAGTAGGCCGCAAGCTGGAGGATGTGCGAGAAGAGCGGCCCCTTCGGGACGCGGCCCGTCTTCAGCTCCACGGGGATGAACTGCCCCTCGTGCTCGACCACGGAGTCCGGCGCGCCCACGAGCCCCAGCCGGTGCGAGAAGAGCGCGGGGTCCTCGTCGATGGCCTTGCCCTCGCCGACGTAGACGACTGCGCCCTCGGCGGCTGCCAACGCCGCGCGCTTCGCCTTCACCTTCTCGTAGTACTTGAGGCCGAGGCGGAAGAGGAGGACGGCCGTAAGGAGCCACACGAGCGAAATCACGATCGGGATGAGCGGCTCGGGCCACACCTGGAGCCCGATGGCCGTCACCGCAAAGCCCACGAACGCGAGGCCGACCGCGACGCCGGCGAACACCCAAATGTAAGACTCGCTCTCCGCCACGACCTGCTCGCCCGAGCGGATCTCCTTGAGGCCCTCGCCGGCCTCCTCGTGCGCCTTCTTGCCCGCGGCGAGCTTTTCGGCCGACTCCTTGGGCGGCGCCGGGGGCTTTACGGCCCCATGCTCCTCGAGGGAGCGCCACCAGGAGAGCGGGCAGTACCCGTACTTCTCGAGGTCGGCCGCCGAGATCACGGGCAGGTCGGAGGAGAGCGGCGTGACGCGCGGCGGGGCGAGGCTCCCCGCGCGCGCGGTCTCGCTGCGGGCGCGGGCGCCCTGGGCGT
>DATEUP010000020.1:0-8549 GCA_035283065.1 Thermoplasmatota archaeon
CGAGGGCCGCGGGCCCCGCAAGCGCGCGGACGCGCTCGAAGGCCCAGGCACGCTCGACAAACGCGCCGGCCTCGAGGGTGGCCGGGTCGAAGGTCTCGAGGATGCGGATGGGCCCGTCGGCCGAAGAGGCGGTGACCTCGACCTTGAGGACGGTCGCGCCGGGGTGTAGCGTCCCCACGGCGGTGAGGTCGGCTCCCTGGAAGGCCCGGGCGAAGTGGACGGATGTGGGGGGAAGGTCGTCCTCCGTGTAGGTGAACGTGACGTCGGAAAGGAGGGGCGCAGAAATCGAGTCGTAGAAGCCGCGGATCTGCTCGCCTGCGTCCTGCCCGAGGAAGATGCGGCGGGCCTCCCCGCCGTTTTCGAGGGCAAGGGCGTTGAGGAGGGCGAAGTCCGCGTGGGGGCCAAACGCGAGGGCGTAGACCGAGGCGCCCATGGTGTTGCGCACCTGGAGGTTCGAGCGGATTGCGGTGGCGTCGGTGACGCCGGACGTGGGCTCGCCGTCGGTAAGCAGGAGAACCGTCGGTGCTCGCGACGCGTCGCGCGGGAGCTTGGAGATCCCAACGTGGAGGCCGAGGTCGAGGTTCGTGGAGGACTTGGCGTCAAGGTCGCTTACCCAGTCGATCGCCGACTTGCGGTTTGCGGGCGTGGCGGCCGAGAGCTCCTTCGACCACTCCGAGTAGGAGCCCGCGAAGGCGACGACGCTGAAGCGGTCGACGCCAACGAGGTCGCCGATGATCGAGGAGAAGACCGTCTTGACCTGCGGGAGGCTCGAGTCCATGGAGCCCGAGATGTCGAGGACGAAGACGATGTCCTTGGGGATCGGGGTAAGCGAGACGCCGGCCGCTTCAGGGGAGAAGGAGTGGAGGAAGAGGCCGCCCTGAGCGGTTGTGTGGGCAAGGACGGTGCCGACGGACTTGAGGGCGTCCTCGGACCAGGTGAGGAGGTAGTCGGCGGAGGGGACAAGGTGGGAGGAGAAGTGCGAGGCGCGAAGGTCGCGGGGCGAAGGCATCTCGAGGGAGCCCAGCGAAACGGCGGGGCTCGAGACGGCGGCCCTGCCGGTAAGCGCGCCCCCGACCGAGAGGAAGCCGATCGTCTTGCCCGCGGCGGAGGCCATGAGGGGGAAGCGGTACTCGAAGCGGTCGCCGGAGCGGGTCACGAGCTGCTCGTACGAGAGGTGGACGGTGACGGTCGTGGAGGCGGGGAGGTTGAGGGAGATCTGGTACGTGTGGGTGCCGCGGCCTTCGACAAGCGCGGCAGCCGACGAGGCGGCGGCCGTCTCGTTGTACGCGGCGCGGGCCGAGGAGGCGTCCTCGATCCGGGACTCGTAGGTGCGCCCGCCGGTCTCGAGGGCGAAGCGCGTGACGAACGCGAGGTCCGGCACGGCAAGGGCGGCGACGAACTCGACGGCCGCGTCGGAGGGGTTCGTGAGGACCTCGCGGACCTTGGTCGTCGCGAAGTGGTGGTCGATCGAGAAGGTGGCGTCGAGCGCGTCGATGCGCACGGGGTTGCCGGGGACTTGGGACAGGGCGAGGGCCGCCGGAAAGGCGGCGGAGGCGAGGAAGGCGACGGCAAGCGACACGGTCACGAAGCGGGCGAGCTGAAAGACGCGTTTGGCCAATGGGACACCCCCGGAAGCGAGAAGGCGAGGAGGAGCCTTCACGTTGCCAGGCTTAAGAAGCCTCTGCCGCTGTAAACCAGGGGGCGCAAGGTGGAGGTGGCGCGCGCCGGCGGGAAGGTGCGCGACGTTGGCTTTATGCCCCGTGGGCTCTGCCCGCGGCGATGGACGCGCGGGCGGCCCTCGATGTGGCGTTTTCCGACGGCCTGAAGGTTCGCGGCCGCGGGGCGCGAGTGGCCGCGCGCGTCGCGCTGGCGGTGCACGCATCGCGGACGGTCGATCCCGCGCCGTTCCTTCTGCGCGACCCGAGTCTCGCGGCCGACGCCATTGAAGCCCTCGGGGATGAGGGGCGCCGCGACCTCGCCCTGCAGGTCGCGCTGTGGGCCGCCACAGGGGGCGGAAAGCACGCGGTCCCGCGGGACGGCGCCTTCGCCGACGCGGTGGGCGGCTTCGAGAGGGCGCGCCGGTGGGCCGAGGAGGGAGGCGAGGCGAGCCCCCTGTGGATCCGTGATGTCCCGCGGGAGGCGACCCTGCGCGAGGCGTTCGCGCACCGGCTCGCGCTCCTCGGCCAAGCGGGAGGCGAAGGAGGAGGGCCCCTCGCGGCGGCGGCCCTTGAGACGCTTCTTTCGGAGTCCCCGCGGCCCAGCACATTCTCGACGATCCTGCGGGCAGCCGCCTTGGCCGCCTCCGCTCGAGTGGTCGAGCGGACGCTCGAAGGCCTCTCCCTCATCGGACCCGGACCGCTGGCGCAAGGCCCGCGCGACCCTCTCCAGCGGCTCCGCGATGCGCTCGAGGTGGAGCGCGAGCGGGCGAAGGGGGCCTTAATCGTTGACGTTCTGGCGTCGCGGGCCGGGCGCGCGGACGCAAGCAACGCCATGCTCGTTGCCCACCTTGCGGCCCGGGCGCACAGCGAAGGGCACAAGGCCCAGAGCGAACGCGCGCTCTCGGCGGCGAGGCGGGCACTCGAGGGCGGCGGCCGCGCGCCGCGCGCGCCGCTTGCGGCGCTCATGTTCGTCGAACAGGGCCTCGGCGTGAGCGGCGCGGCCGACCCGCTGGGCCTGCCGGCCGAGTCGCGGCCTTCGGCTGCCGAACTCGTGGAGGGAGCTTGCGAGGCCTGCCGGGCGCTTCGCAGCGCAAAGCCCGCCGTCGTGACGATGCGCCTCTTCGACCCGGAGGACGCGACGGTCGCCGCCTCGGAGAAGGACGCGGCGCATCTGCTCAAGGAGCTTGTGCGCGAGGGCGCGCAGGCAGCGGTGGAGCCCTGCGAGCTCGAATCGCTCCAGGCGCTGCTCGCGCGGGTCCGGCGCATTGGCTTGCGCCTGCCCTGGGAGGTGTTCCTGCGCGCGCTCATCGCCGACGGGGCCGCGGCGGTGGCCGCGCGACATCCGAACACGGCCGCATGGGCGCTTGCCCTCGACGCGTCGGGCCCCGGCCTCTCGGGTTTCGAGCGCGCGAAGATGCGCGGGCGGGCGGCCTGCGAGTTCCTGAGGGCCTTGGAAGTCAAGGCGGTGCCGCGCCCCCTTGCCGACCTCTACTTTGCCCCCGCGCTCCGCGAGGCGGCAAGCGGGCCGGGCGAGGGCTGAGGCGGCTCACCTGCGGCTCTTAATCCGCAGGCCCAAAGCCACGGCGAAGAGCCCGAGGGAGGCGGCAAGCGCCGCTCCGACTGCAACGTTCACGGGTGAGGCGCCCGCAAGCGCCGCGGAACTCGACGGCGGGACGCTCACCGCGAGGTCGAGGGCGGGCCGCCCCGACGCCGCAGCCGCTTGCGTGGGGGGGACGGAAGGCGGCGAACCTGCGAACCACGTGTCGGTTTGAACGTTTGCGGTTGCTCCGTCCGAGCACAGGCACTGCCCCATGGCGCTGGTGGGCAGATACTGTGCGGGGCCCTGCACCGCCACGAGCGAGGTGTAGGGCGTGACGAACCGGTACTCGAGGGCGAGCCCGACGAGTTCGCCCTTGGCCGACGCGTTGCCAAGCGTCACTTCCCTCTCGAGCTGCCGGATCCGCTCAAAGGCCCACGCGCGCTCGACGAAGGCGCCCGCTTCGGTGCCCTCGACGGTGAAGCTTGCATTGAATGAGACGGGCCCGTTGGCTGCCGTCCCCCTGACCTCGACATCGATGGCCGTCGCGCCTTTCACGAGCTTGCCAACGACGATGAGGTTGCTCCCGCCGTAGGCATTGCCTTGAGCGCGGGGCCCGGCCCACGCGACCGTTTCGCCGTAGAGGAACTCCACGTCCGAGAGTGCCGGCGCGGAGAACGTCAGGTAGAACCCCCGGATCTGTTCGGCAGCATCCGCGGCGGGCGCGATGCGGCGCGCCGAGCCGTTGTTCTCGAAGGCGAGCTGCTGCATGAGAGTCCAGTCCGCGTCGGGGCCAAACGCCAGGGTAAAGACGGACGCCCCGGCGCTGTTTGCCACCCTTAGGTTCGATCGGATGACCCCGGGCCGGGACTCGCCGTGCGTGGCCTCGCCGTCGCTAAGGAAGACGAGGATGGGCGTTTGGCCCGATCCAGCGAGAGGGTGGATGCCCGCCTGCAGCGAGGCGTTGATGTCCGTGCTACCGCGCCCCGAAAGCTTGTCGATCCAGGCGCCGGCGGCTGCCACGGTTTCGGGGGTCACGTCCTGGAGCGTGGCGTTCCACCAGTCGAGCCGGTCGTCGAAGGCGAGGACCGTGAAGCGGTCGCCGGGGAGCAGGTCAAGGCACAGGGCCTTGAACGCTTGCCGCGCCTGCACGATCTTCGTGCCCGACATCGAGCCCGAGTTGTCGATGACGAACACGATGTCCTTGGGGACGGGGTGGAGGGAGAGGCCCGCGCCGTCGGGCGAGAAGAGGTGGATGAAGTAGACCGTGCCGTCCGCGGCGCTGTGGGTAAGCAAGCTCCCTGCGCCCGAGGGCTCCTCCTCGGTCCAGTTGACGAAGAGGTCGCGATTGGGGGCGTACGCGGAGGCTGTAAAACCAAAAGCGAAGTCCTTGGACGAGTCCTTTGTGAGGACGCCCAACGTGAGGCTCTTCGACGTGATGTTTTGGCTGCCGGTCAGCCGTCCCTCGAGGGTGAAAGAAGCGGCGGCCCGCCCCGCGAGCGCGTCGACGAGGGGGAGCTTGTACGAGTACGCGCCGTGGGCGCGGTAGACCATCTCTTCGAAAGCGAGGTGCACGACGACGGTGGAGTTCGCGGGGACGCCCACGCTGATGTGCGTGACCTTCGAGTCGCGGGTCTCGATGAGCGCGGCGCCCCACCCGGCCTCGACCGTCGTGTTGTAGGCCGTGCGCGCCTCGGAGGCGTCCTCGATCTTGGCCTCAAAGGTCGAGCCGTTGACCTCGAGGGCGAAGCGCGTGATGAAGGCGAGCTCGGACGAGGCGATGTTGACCTGGTACTGCTGGAGTTGCGTGCTGGGGTTCGACAGGACCTCGCGGACCGTGGTGAGGGCGTAGTGGTGGTCGATCGAGACCGAGGCCTCAAAGGCGTCGATGGCGACGAGGTAGCTTGAGGGAGCCAAGGGCGGGTAGGTGTCGCCGAACGCGCCCGGCATGGCGGAGGCGCCAACAAGGAGGGCGAGAAGAAGTCCAGCACACCGGTGAACCTTCAACAGAATACCGCCCGTACCCGCCTCCCTATGTCCTTGGAGCGGCGAAAATAGCCTTTGTGGTATGGACGGCCCGCCGGCGGACCGTTGGGCCGGTCCGTGGCGTCCGCTAGGCGCTGAAGGGCGAGTGGGCCCGCCCAGATTTGAACTGGAGTCTCGAAGTCCCGAACCTCGAAGGATGGACCAATCTACCCCACGGGCCCACGGGGGGCTTTGGAAACCGGCCGCCCCTTTAGAAGCTTTCGCGCGGCGGTTCCTGCGGTGCCACAGGGCGGAGCTTGACGCGGCGCACGTAATAGACGACGCCCGCGGAGATTGCCGCGGCGCCGATGAGGAACGCGACACCGCTTGTGAGGAGGGGCCCGGGGCGCGGGAGGGCGCCAGCGACATTGAATGTGACCTCGTCGGTAAGCGAAAGGATCCCCTGGGCCGAGGCGCGGACGCGGACCGTGTGGTTGCCGTCGGCAAACCCGCGCACGTCGACCGCGTAGGCAAAGGGCGTCTGGTTGCCGTCCATCGGCGCGGCAATGCGGGTCCATGGGCCGCCGTCGACTTGGATTTCGACGTACTCGACCGTGCCGCGCTTGGCAAACGAGAGGCCTTGCACGCCGAAGGACTCGCGGACTGCGCTGCGGGCCGAGGTGTTCGTGATGACCGCCTGGAGCTCGGGGTCGATCGTGTCGGTCACGCCCTTGAGGTCGCGGGCTAGCGACACGGCCTTGAAGGCGTCGACGATGCCGTAGCCGAAGTCCTTGTTCCAGAAGGGGTCGACCTCGGGGGAGGTCGCGTTGCCTCGCCGCTCTGCCGTGTGGGTGAGGATCTCCTTCACGAGGCGCCAGTTGCCCGCAAGGTCGCCGTTCGCTTCGAGCATGAGGGCGACGACACCCGCGACCATCGGCGTCGCGTAGGAGGTCCCCGAGCCCCGCCCCTGGTAGCCGTTGCCGGAGCCGTCGCCGACGGGGTCGTACTGGCAGCTTGTGATGTCGGTGCCCGGGGCGGCGATCTCGGGCTTGAGTTCGTCGAACGCGTAGCCGTCGTCGTTGTCCGCGCGGGGGCCGCGCGAGGAGTAGGACGCGATGATGTCGTCCTCGCGGTCGATTGTGTTGATATCGTCGGTGGCCGCGACCGTGATGGCGAAGGAGGAGGCGCCGAGCCCGTCGAAGCCGTCGTTGCTGGGGCCCGCGTTTCCGGCCGCGATCACGGCGATGATGCCGGCCTGCACGAGCTTGTCGATCCCGCGGGAGTAGACGTCGGAGCCGTCCGAGGAGCCGCCGACATTGTTTCCCCAGGAGAGCGAGAGGACGTCGATGCCGGGCGAGCCGCCCGGCCACGCGTGGTCCTTGAATTGGATCGCCCAGTCGATCCCTTGGAGCGTTCCGTCGTAGACGTTCAAGGGGCCTTCGCCGGGGGCGGCGCCGAAGATCGTCCCGATGCGGAGGTCGACAAGGCCGGAAGCCCTTGCGATGCCCGCGTACGTGCCATCGGGGTCGCCGGTGCCAAGCGCCATGCAGGACACGGAGGTGCCGTGGCCTTGCGTGTCGTCGGCGTCGAAGGTGCCGTCGCGGGGGGTAAGCCGCGTCTGGGGCTTCGAGACGTCGACGCCGCCGAGCCACTTGCCCTGGAGACCCGGGTGCTCGTTGTCGGCGCCCGTGTCCATGACCGCGATGACGACGCCCGCGCCCGAGTAGCCGAGGTTCCAGGCGGTGTTCGGGGAATACTCGTCGGACTCGCGGGCCTTTTGCGCCGGGTTGGCCGCGTCGAGGGCCAGGAAGGGGCGGCCCCCCGATTCAATCATGACGGTCTCGGGCAGCGCCTCGGCGGCCCGGACCTGGGCGGGGCTGCGCGCGGTCGCCGTGATCGCAAGGAGCGAGGGCAGGACGAGTCCGACTTCGAGGCCGAGGCGCTCGAGGTTCCCGCGGTCGCCGTCGCCGGGGGCGACCGCGTAGTCGACCACGATGACGGTGGGGAATTCCCCCAGAGAGAGGCGCTCGAGGGCGTCGTGGACCCCGCTGCCATCTGCGTCAAGCGCGCTGTGCAGCCACCAGGCACCCAGGTCGGAGGGCGGGGCGGGAGCAAGGCCCGACATGCTCGGCGTCCCGCGTGTGGGGGCGGCTCCGGAGGGGGCGGCCCCACCCGCGAGGGGGGCAAGGAGGAGCAGGGCGGCGAGGGCCGCGAGGGAGCGCTTCCGCATGGGGGCCCCTTAATGTCGGCCTTCGGCGTCGATAAACGTTTGCCGCTGGGGCGTAAAGGGGCGCGGGGCGGGGGCCTCTCACGCGGCCACGAGCCGCTCGTTGTTGACGGCCTTGGCAAGCTTGCGGGCAAGCTTGAGGTCGGCCTTTGAGGCGCCGCTGCCGTCCTGCCAGTCGGATATCTGGCCCTCCGCGAAGGCGAGGATCTCGCTCACCTCATCGTAAGACGAGGAGAGGGCCTTCTGGCCGGTCTGCTCCTCGGACTCCCCTTCGTCCTCGTCCTCGTCCTCGTCCGCCTTTTCTTGGACCTCAAGGGCCGTGTCGCGCGTAATCCCGTTCGAGGCGACGTTCAGCCAGAGCGCGAGGGCCTCGCGCTCGGCCTTGCGGACCTTCTTCGCGTCGGGCGACTTGCCTTCGAGGATGTCGATGGCGTCGTCGAGCGCGGCGATGTCGAGCCACCCCTCATCGTCCTCGCCCGTCGGGGCCGTGCCGTTCCAGGGGCCGTAGGTGAACACATCGGAGTGGAGCGCAACGGCTTGGAGCAGGTCGTCCGCCTGCGAGGCGTTGAACTTCGCTTTCTTCTTGCCCTTCTCGGTCTTCTCGAGCTGCTCCTCCCACCAGGAGGCCGAGTGGACGTCGCCCGTGGGCTCCGTGTCGACCGTCCATGAGAGCGAGAGGGTCTGGTTGCCGCCACTGGCGCAGTCCTCCCACGACAAGGAGAGGGAGAGCGACATGACGTCTCCGTCGAGCACGAGCGGTCCCGCGTGGCCCGTGAGGTTGATGGAGAGGTTGAGGTCCGTGGTACCGTTGAGGGCCATCGACCAGGCCGAGCCGGTGCGGTTCCCATGGGTGGACGTCGTGAATGTGCCGTTACTCAGGGTGGCCCGCACCTCCCCGCGGTCGTACTCAAAGGGCGCGACGAGGTTCAGGCGCGCATCGAAGTCGACCCCGCTCGAGGGCGAGTACGACCCGTTGATCGTGCCGCTGAGCTTCAGCCCGCCGGGGTTGCAGGCGGGAGGCTCCTCGAAATCGCCGGCCTCGAAGATGTTCATGTCGGCCTCGAAGGGGCCGGAGACGGCGCCGCCGGCCGCGTCCTCCGCGCTGTAGTCCAGGTGGACGATGAGCCCGCCCTCGAAGTCGCCATTGACGACCACAGTGATG
>DATEUP010000021.1:0-8902 GCA_035283065.1 Thermoplasmatota archaeon
GCGGACGACTACTTCGACTCCGACGGCGACGGCTGGGACAACTACAAGGAGTTCCTTGTGGGCACGAGCCCCTTCAACCCCGACACGGACGGGGACGGCAAGATCGACTCGGCCGACCCCGAGCCCCTGAACGCGGACAACCCGAACACGGACCCGACGGGCGGCTTTGCAAACGGGGAGGGCGGCACGGACAGCCCCGTTGACGGCGGCATGGGCCAGGGCAGCGGCTCCGGCAGCGGCCAGGGCAGCGGCTCCGGCAGCGGCCAGGGCCAGGGCCAGGGCAACGGCCAGGGCCAGGGCGCGGGCCAGGGCGCAGGTCAGGGCCAGGGCAACGGCCAGGGCTCGGGCCAGAACAATGGCAACCAGGGCAACCCGTCGGACTCCGACGGTGACGGCATCCTCGAGGGCGGGTACACATTCACCCTGCGGTCCCGACTCGTGGCGCCGTCGCTCATGCCGGTGTTCTGAGGCACCCCTTTCTTTTCCCTTCCGGGGCCGAAAGGCCCCGACCCTGTTTTTTCTTGGACGAGCGCAAGCGCTGGAGGCGCAGGGGCCTTGGCGGGGCCCCCATCCGTGGGGGCTGCCGGCCGCGCTTCTTGACCGGCCGTAGAGATCGGGTTGCGGAACAAGCTGCTCCGTCCGTCGAACACCGATAGGGGCCAGATTCCCCGTCCTGCCCGACCTTCCCCCCAATCATGAATGCGGTCCGGCATGCTCCCGCCATAGAGCCGGAGATGGAGGGCGCGGGGGAGAGGATTTGACGTGGACCTAACCAATGAAAGCTATGTGATCCTGATCGGCACGAAGACTTCTGTTGAGCGCTATTACCGAGACGAACGCGGGTGGCTAAAGGTGAGCACGCGTGGCCGGACGTTTCGGGCGACCGCAGAGCAAGTCCTAAACCACGTCCTACCTGCGCTTGCCGGCATCAAGCCAAACCTGACCATCAAGGTGGAACACCACGAGTCTGACGGGCGCAAGTCCTCGTAGGCCGGCACGGGCTGGCCGTTGCGCGAGCCCGCGTTTCGCCCCCGCACAAGCCCCGCGCGGCGCGCCGCGCAGCGCCCGCCCCCGCCGCCGAACCGGTGGGGGCCTGCGGGACGGGGCCTGCGCCCCGTGATCGTTTTATACGTCCTGCGCCTGGCCGCACCCCTTGACTCTCACGGACCGCGAGCCCACGCCAGAGGAGCTTGAGGAGGCACTCGCATACTACAAGCGGACGCTTGAGGGCAAGCCCGACGACGAGATCATGTGGATGCTCTACGGCAACGCGCTCTCGGCGGCCGAGCGGTTCGGCGAAGCGGTCAAGGCCTACGAGCACGCGGCGCAGGGCAAGCGCCCCCTTCCCGAGGTGCACTACCTCCTCGGGGTCGCGCGGATGTCGGCCGGCGACTATGGGGGCGCGGCCGAGGCCTTCGAGGTTCACCTGAAGCGGTCGCCGGATGTCGAAGTGATGGTCCTCGCGTCGCTCTGCCTCGACGTCGAGGACAACCGCGCGGCTTCGAAGGCGTTTTTCGACGCGGCGATGCGCATGGATGGCGTGAAGACCATGGCGTATCTCAAGGAGTACGCGCAGGAGCTCGTGGAGGCGGAGGCGGGCGAGGCGATCGACCCCGAGGGGACGCGCCAGGGGCTCAGGGCCGCGATCGGGCACATCGACGAATACCTGAAGGAGGGGGCGTCCATAGGGCGGTCCCCCCGCGGGCGAAAGGCTACCTGAAGGCCCGGCAGCTCAAGGGTGCCCTTGGGCCCCAGGCGCCCGGGCAGGCGATCCCTCACGCCCGTCCGGTTCTCCCCCAATCTCGTCAATTCCAGACCAAGTCCAGGAAGCAGGCGGAACAACCCGCGGCGCCGACGGCCACCGGCGTTTCGCACCGCGGGCATGGGACCTTTGCAGGGCCTTGCATGGGGACGTTCGAGGCGGCAGGCGCCAGGGATGCGACCACAAGACCGGGGCCTGGCATCGCGGTGGCCTGCGGGGCTGGTGCGGGCGCGGGCGCTCCGGCATGAGCCGAGGGGGGCGTCCAACGGGCGGGCCGCGTGCGGTTCCGCCATGTTCCAACGACGGCGGCCAACACGATCAGACCCAGGAGTGCGCCGACCCCAATCGCCAAAGGCGAGAGGCCCGAGCTTTGCGGCGCGGAGGCCCCTGCGCTCCGCGGCGGTGAGGGCGGCGGGGCCGTAATAGGGGACGCCACGTTCGCGGCCCGCAGAAGGAGGCCCGCCTCGGCGATTCCGTCGTCGGGGGCCGACCACTCTCTGAGAGTGGCCCGGTCCATGCCTTCTAGCGAGGCCCAAAGGGCAATGATCTCGGCGATGGCCGAATAGTTGCCGCCCGCCGTTTCCCTCACGATGCGCAATTCGCTCCCCGTTGCCATGCCTACCATGTCAAGAAGGAACAAGCCCGCGGGCGCCTTGCCCTTCGTGCTCTCGGCGGCGCCCTGGAGGGGGGCCGTGACCGAGGTTGCCGCAGGCACCAGGACCACCACGTCACGCGTGAGCACAAAGGGGATGATCTCCGCGTCCCAAGGAACAAGCCGGAGCCCCGCGGGAAAACGGATGTTAAGGTCCACGGGCTCGTTGTTCTCGACGTACGCTTCCAGGCACTCCCCAAACAGAATCCCGTTTCCCCCCCAACCGATGTTCACCCAGTTGCCGGGGAAACGCTTGCCCGTTGTTCCAAAGAAGACCGAGATGGCGTGGGAGGAATTGGCTTCTGCGACCCCGAGGGTCGAACCATTGGCGTGGCGGCTGGGCGCCATGCTGATGTTCAGCAAATAGGGCCCGCCGGGGTTCCTCGAGGCGACCTCGATGATCCACCCAGACTTTCCGGGAGCGGGGAATGTGAGTTTCTCGCCCGGTCCGGCCGGGTAGGGCCCAAAGGGGATCGCGCTCCCGTTGGCGTGGAGCACGCCTACGGCGGGGCAGTCCAAGTCACATGGAACCTCGAAGCTCAACCGAATGGTCACGAGAGACGGCGACGACACCGTGAACGCGTAAAAGTCGTGGAGGTCGTGGTCATGGCCGAGGACTCCCGAGAGAGTGAAGGGCTGCGAACCGTCGATGGGGGTGGCGTTTGCCCAAACGTTGTTCGGCTCGACTTCATCCGGCCCCTCGTAAAAAACCGACACGTCTGCCGCGGTTTCGACGCCCAGCGTGTAGTTGCCCCCACCCCCCGTGATCTGGACGGCGAAGGTGAAAGGAGATCCAGGTACCCCTGCCACAATCATCTGGTCGCCCGCCGGCTGTAGGGCCCCAGAATATGGCTGAATTGTGGCCAGGTTAGCAGCCGTGCTTCCCGACGAGATGAGGTGAATCCACGCCCCGCCCGGGCCGTCGAACGGCACGTACCAGTAATCGACTGGGTCGATGTCCGGCCAGCCGACGCCCGTGAAGTTGCCGCCCCCGTTGATTCGAGTCGCGGCGCCCGCGTAGTCGTTGTGCTCGCGTTCCGCGGGGCCCTCGATGATGGGCGCAGGTCCCGCTCCGGTGACGGTCACCCGCCAGGTGGAGCCCTCTTGGAGGCACGTGAACGAGGCCGCGTGAGGGCCGCTTGCGACCGCGACGAAGTTGACCGTAAAGGTGCGCGTGCTCGTGTTGGTGAGGAAGAGCACGCCGTTCGTGTCAAACAGATCGAGCCGGACGACGTGGTTGTACAGCCACGTGTAGTCGAGGCTCGCGGCGTAAAGCGTGTCCGCCACCAAATCGAACGAGATAAAATCGGGCCCCCCGCTGCAGTCGCCTGTAGTCGAATCCCCCAGGGCCACGTGCCCCGCCGTCCCAAGCGAATCGTTCGGTTCGCTTTCGGGAGCCGCGCCGGCGTGACCAAGGCCGAAGCCCAAGAGCAGGGAAGCTCCAAGAACGGCGAGCCGAAATACACGTATGACGGGCATGGGGGAAGCGACCCCTGGCGCCCCAGATGGTCGGGCAAGGGAGGAGAGGTAGCGGCCCTGATATGCTTACCGGCCTTCCGGGTTGGCGCGAACGGGGCCCTCACGCAGGCCCGGTCCGCTTGAACATCCGGTCGAGGTCGGCAAGCGGCGTCACGATTACTGTGGGCCGCCCGTGGATGCAGTGGAAGGGGTTCCGGCACTTGTACAGGTTCTCGATGACGCGGGCCATCCCGCGGAAGTCGACGGCCTCGCCCGCGCGCAGCGAGTAATGGCAAGCGGAAACGGCAACGACGCGGTCGATGAGCTCTTCGTCGGGAGAGGGCCCGGCGTCGTGGAGCGCCTCCGTGAGGATGTCGTGGAGGAGCCCCGCGTCCGCGTGGTCGGCAAGGAGCGCGGGGACGGACTCGACGCGGAGTTGGCGGGCCCCGAAGCGTTCGACCTCGAAGCCCACGGCTTTGAGCGCGCCGGCCCGCTCGACCGCGAGGTCGACCTCGCGCGGGTGGAGCTCGAGGACGACCGGTTCGATGAGCCGCTGGACCTCGACGGACCCGGCCGCGAGCGAGTCGCCGAGGGCCTCGTATGTGTACCGCTCGGCGGCGGCGTGTTGGTCGACGACGGCAAGGCCCTCGGGCGTGCGGGCGACGATGTACTGGTTTCCGATCTGACCGAGCGGCTCAAGCCAGGGCACGGTGGGCCTGCGGCCTTGCTTGCGGGCGGCCTCAAAGGACGCGCGGAGCCTCTCGGCGGCGGCCTGCGGCTCGAGGCGGTCAAGCCCGAGCGCGACCTCGGCAAGCGCCGACTGGTAGGGGGGGGCCTGCGCGGGCGCCGGGGCCGCCGTCTCCGCGTGGGCCGTTGGCAGCGCAAGTCGGGGCGCGCCTTCGGCGCCCCCCGACGCACGGCCCCGAAGCGGCCCCGTCGCGACGGCGGCTTGGCTCTGCAGCGTGGCGGCAAGCGCCCCCTCGACGAACGTGGAGAGCCCCTTCTCGTCGCGGAAGCGCACCTCGGCCTTCGCGGGGTGGACGTTCACATCGACCTCCTCGGGCGCAAGTTCGAGGCGGAGCACGGCGACGGGGTGGCGGCCGACCATCACGCGACCCTTGTACGCTAGGCGCACGGCCGACGCGAGGGCCTTTGACCGGACGGGGCGGCCGTTGACGATGAAGTATTGGTCGGCCGCGCTTGAGCGCGTCAGCCCCACGCGCGACGTGTGGCCGGCAAGCGCCCATGGCCCCTCCCGCGCCTCGACCGGCACCATCTCGTCGGCGACCGCCATGCCGAGGACCGCAAGGATCCGGTCGAGCGTGTCGGCCGCCGGGGGCGCGTTTAGGACCTCCCGGCCGTCGGCAAAGTAGCGGAGGTGGACCTCGGGGTGCGCGAGCGCAAGCGCGGCGACCGTATCACCGATCGCGGAGCCCTCCGCGGCCTGCGACTTGAGGAACTTCCGGCGCGCGGGCACGTTGTGGAAGAGCTCCTGGACCTCGATGAGCGTGCCCTGCCGTGCCGCGCCGGGCGCGACGATCGCCTGGCCGCCCGCCTCGACCCGGACCTCCGTGCCCTCGGACGCCTCCGCGGTGCGCGTGAGGACCCGCACGCGGGCAACGGCCGCAATCGAGGGCAGCGCCTCGCCGCGGAACCCCATCGTGGAGATGCGCTCGAGGTCGGAGGCGCTGCGGATCTTCGAGGTCGCGTGCCGCTCGAAGGCGAGCGCGGCGTCGTCCCTCTCCATCCCCGAGCCGTCGTCGGTCACGCGGATGAGGGCGAGGCCCGCCCGCTCGACCTCGACGGTGACCCGGCGGGCCCCGGCGTCGACGCTGTTTTCCACGAGCTCCTTCACGGCGCTCGCGGGGCGCTCGACGACCTCGCCCGCCGCAATGGCGTTGGCGACCTTCGGCGGCAGGACCTTGATCGTGCCCATCAGCGCTTGCCCCCTCGGCCGGCCTTGGGGCTCCCTGCGCGTTTCCGCTCTGGGGGACCCTCCGGGGCGGCGCCCGCGGTGCCCTCGGCGAGCCCCTTGAGCAGGTCGATGAGCGCGAGGGCCTCCATGGGCGTCATCTGGCTCACGTCGGTGGCCTTGAGTTTATCGAGGAGTTCCGATGGCGCGCCGGGCTTTTCGGCTCCGGCGGCAAAAAGGAGGGACTGCGTGAACCCACGGACGGGCGAGGGCCCGCGCGGCCCCGGCGCACCCCCCTCCGCGCGCGCCGCGCTGGAGGCCGCGAGGTCGAAGGCCTGCTGCTCCTCGATGAGCTTGAGGATCTCGTCGGCGCGCTTGAGGACGGGCGCGGGGATCCCCGCGAGCTTCGCGACCTGGATCCCGTAGGACTTGTCCGTGGAGCCCGGCAGCAGCTTGCGCACGAAGACGATGCCGCCGTCGTGCTCGCGCGCCGTGAGGTGGTAGTTCACGACCCGCGGGTGGTCCTTGGCAAGGTCCGTGAGCTGGTGGTAGTGGGTCGCGAACAGGGTGCGCGGGTGCGCGGAGGGGCCGTCGTGGAGCCACTCGGCGACCGCCCATGCAATCGAAAGCCCGTCGAATGTCGAGGTGCCGCGCCCGACCTCGTCGAGGAGCACCAGGGAGCGGTCGGTTGCCAGGTTCAGGATGCGGGCCGTCTCGACCATCTCGACCATGAACGTGGATTGGCCGGCGCTAACGTAGTCCGTGGCCCCCACCCGCGTGAGGATCCGGTCGACGGCGCCGATCCGGGCCTCGGCGGCGGGCACGAAGGAGCCCATTTGGGCCATGAGGCAGATCAGCGCGACCTGGCGCATGTAGGTCGACTTGCCAGCCATGTTGGGCCCCGTGATCAGCATGATCTGGTTGCGGCCCCCGTCGAGGTTCGTGTCGTTCGCGACGAACTCGCCCTCCACCCGGGAGACCTCGACCACGGGGTGGCGCCCGTCCCTCACCGTGAGGGTGTCGGACGCGTCGACCTGCGGGCGCGTGTAGCCGCGCTCCGCCGCCGTGATCGCGAGGCCCGTCAGGGCGTCGAGCGTGGCGACCGCCTCGGAAAGCGCGAGCAGCGCGGGGGCGGCCTGGCGCACGGCCTCCACAAGCTCGCCGAAGAGCTTCTTCTCGAGCCCGTTGATCTGCTCCTCGGCCGACAGGACGAGCTCCTCGTAGCGCTTGAGGTCGGGGGTCACGTACCGCTCGGCGTTCACGAGGGTCTGCCGCCTCTCGTAGTCTTCCGGGACCGCACCGGCAAGGCCGCGCGAGACCTCGATGTAGTAGCCGAACACCTTGTTGTAGCCGACCTTGAGACCCTTGAGGCCCGTGCGCTCCCGCTCGCGGGACTGGAGGGAGCCGATCCAGTCGCGCGCGTCCTTCGTCTCGGACTTCAGCTTGTCAAGCTCGGCCGAGTAGCCGTCCCGGATGAGGCCGCCCTCGTTGTCGGACGCCGGCGGCTCGTCGACGAGGGCGCGGGCGATGCGGCCGCGCAATTCCGGAAAGTCGTCGAGCCGGGAGGCGAGGAGCGCCACGAGCGCGGGCTTCTCGGGGCCGGCGCCGTGGCCGCCCCCTAGGGCCACCTTCAGGAGGGCGACCGCCTCCAGGGAGCCGACAAGGGCTGAAAGGTCGCGCGGGGTGGCAAACCCCGCGCAGGCGCGTGCCACGAGCCGCTCGACGTCGTGCACGCCGCGGAGGACCTGGCGCAGGCGCTCGCGGAGCATCGCGCTTGAAACGAGGAAGGCGACGGCGTCGAGCCGCGCGCCGATCGCCGCCACATCCGTGAGAGGGCGAGTGAGCCATCCCCGCAGCATCCGGGCGCCGAGCGAAGTGGAGGTCCGGTCGATGAGAGCAAGGAGCGTCCCCCTCCCCGAGCCGTCGCGCAGGTTCGCGCTAAGCTCGAGGTTGCGCTGCGTGACGGGGTCCATTTCGAGGAACGAGGAGGCCCCAAGCGCCCGCGGGGGCTTCAGCGCGCCCGTCCGCCCCATCTGCGTCGACTCGATGTACGAAAGAACGGCGCCGGCGGCCGAGACCGCCGCCGACCCGTCGGCAAGCCCCAGCCCCTCGAGGCTCGCGAGCTTGAAGCGCTCCTTCAGGAGGTCGCGGGCGACCGTGGGGTGGAACGCCTCCGGCCGCCAGAGGGTGAGAGGCGACCCGAGATCCGCGCGCAGCCGCCGTTCGAGGCCCGGGACGAACGACGCGCCTTCGGGGGCGATCACCTCCGCGGGCCTGGCTCGCAGGAGTTCGGAGAGCGCCGCTTCCTCGCCGCCCCTCACCTCCGCAGCCCAAAATTCGCCCGTCGAGACGTCCGCCCACGCCACACCGTACTCATCGCCAAGACGTGCGACCCCCGCGAGGTAGTTGTTCGCCTTGTCCTCGAGGAGCCCGGGGTCGAGGACCGTGCCGGGGGTCACGACGCGCGTCACCTCGCGGCGCACGAGGCCTTTCGCCTTCGAGGGGTCCTCCACCTGGTCGCAGATCGCCACGCGGCGGCCCGCCTTGAGGAGCCGCCCCAGGTACTGGTCGAGCGCGTGGTGCGGGACGCCCGCCATGGGCATCTTGGGCTCCTCGCGGTCTCGCGAGGTGAGCACGAGGTCGAGGAGCTGCGCGCCCTCCCGGGCGTCCTCGCCGAACATCTCGTAGAAGTCGCCCATCCGGAAGAGGACGAGGCAGTCCGGGTGGCGGCGCTTCGCGTCGAGGTACTGGCGCATCATCGGCGTCGGTTCCGTCACAGGCAACCACCCTCCCCCGCAAGGGACGGGGTCGATCGGCGGGGCGGGGTAAAAAGCGTTCGTGGGGGGTGGGCGGACGCCCTTCGCTGGCGGCCGCTTACGCTAACGGGAGGAAACACGGACGCCTCTGGGCGCCCGGAAAGACCCTTACTTGGAAGCCCTGCGGCCTGCGCGCACGGCGAGGAACGCGACCGCGAGCGCGACCGCCGCAAAGGGCGCCTCGAAGCCCGGCAAGCCCCGCGTCGTTCCGACTTCCCTCGAGGACTCCACGATGTTGTTGTCCTCGTTCGACTCGACGATGAGGCCGATGAGGTCGCCCGGCCCCGACGTGGGGTCGATCA
>DATEUP010000022.1:0-2404 GCA_035283065.1 Thermoplasmatota archaeon
GCGCCGGCGGCTCGGAGGCGCGCGCATCATCCCAGGTTCACCCCCGCGCGGGCGATCCCCGGCCCGAAGGTCCCGTCGGGACGCTCGATGAGGACGGCCCGGTCAACGAGCGCGAGGCCGGGACGAAGCGCGTCGGGGCCACCGATGACGATGAGTTCAGGCCCCGACGCCGCCTCGCGCAGCGCGAGCACCTTCACGGAGGGCGGATGGAACTCGAGGTGGGCGGAGCCTTCGGCCACACGCACCGCGCCTTCCCACAGGAGCGCCTGGCCGTGCCCGGCTAGTGCCGGATCCCTTTCTAGCGCATCGAGGAAGATCTCGCCTTGGGTGACGGCCCGCCTTTGCAGGGCTTCCTGCCGGGCGCTGTCAGTCGCAAAGTGAGTTGCGGAGAGTACAAGTCCGGCGCAGACGATCACGACCGTAATCGCCGCGACCGCCTGGTAGGATTCACCCGTCGCCCGGCCGTCCCTGCCGAGCCGCGGGAACGGCGACGCGTTCGGCACCGTGAGGACCCCCCAAAGTCTAGAAATCCTTGTGCCCGGCAAACCCAAGGCGCCGGAAGGCCTCCCGGAACTGCCGGTTCTCCTCGGAAAACGTGCTCAACCGGCCCTCGATCTCCGCGGAGATTGCCTTCGCGCGCTCGATCGTGGTAAGGCCCATCCACCACGGGAGGACCTCCGGCTTTCGCTCCTCTTCGCTCAACACCCGCTTGAGTTCCTTTGTTATCATCCAGCTCAACCCCTCGGGGCTCTGTACCCGAGGTGGGCGGGCCGCGTATATGGGGCCAGCTTGAGGATAATCACGATTCTCTCCTTTAATCATCGACGGCCAGGAGGCTCGCTATCAGACCTGGCGGCGGCGGGTACGGGGGAAACGTCCGCAGGCTTTCGCTCACCCCCCTTTGACGTTCATCTGCAACGTCGCTCGTGAAAGCCCCCGCTAGGGCAATCAAGCGCCAGGGTGGCAGAGTGGCAATGCGCCGGATTGATAATCCGGCGGGCTACGAGGCCTTCGCGGGTTCGAATCCCGCCCCTGGCTACCCTGGCACCCTTCCATCGGAGGGCTCACTCATAAGGTTTCGTAGAAAGCCCGACGCCCGAGACCGTTTCACAACCGTCCGAGAAAATCCTCAATCCGCTCCAGCGCCCTCTCGATCTTCCCGTAGGCTGTCGCGTAGCTCGCCCGGATGTGCCCCTCGCCTCCGAGCCCGAACGCCGACCCCGGCACGACCGCCACCCGCGCCTCGCCGATCGACCTCTCCGCGAACTCGTCGGAGGTGAGCCCCGTCGACTCGATCGACGGGAACGCGTAGAACGCGCCGTGCGGCGTGTGGCACGTGAGCCCCATCTTGTTGAAGCCCCCGACGATGAGCTTCCGGCGCCGGTCGTACTCCCGGCGCATTTTGTCGACCGCGTAGGCCGTCTGTTTGTTGTGGAGCGCGACGATCGCCGCGGCCTGCGCCGGTGTCGGCGCGCACATGATCGAGTACTGGTGCACCTTCATCATCGCGCCGATGACCTCAGGGTTGCCCACCGCGAACCCGAGCCGCCAGCCCGTCATCGCGAAGCCCTTCGAGAAGCCTGAGATCACGATCGCGTGCTCCTTCATCCCCTTCAGCGAAGCCATGGACGTGTGCTTCTCCCCGTAGACAAGGTCCTCGTAGATCTCGTCGGCGATGATGTAGCAGTCCGCGTCGCGCGCGATCGAGGCGACCTCCTCGAGGACCTTCTTCCCGTAGAGCGAGCCCGTCGGGTTGCAGGGGTTGTTGATGATGATTGCCTTCGTGCGCGGGCTCACGGCAGCGCGGATCGCGTCCGGGTCGAGCTCGAACCCCTTCGCCCGGTCCGCGTCGACCGAGACGGCCTTGCCGTGCGCGAAGGCGATGTCGGGCCGGTAGGACACGTACGAGGGGTCGACGACGACAAACTCGTCCCCCGGGTCGCAGAGCGCCCGGACCGAGAGGTCGACGGCCTCGCTTGCGCCCACCGTGACGAGGATTTCGCCCTTCGGGTCGTAGTCCACGCGCGCGCGCTTGTGGTAGCGCTCGGCGATCGCCTCGCGTAGCTCGAGCTTTCCCCAGTTGCTCGTGTAGTGGGTGCCCCCCTTCAGGAGGTCCGCCGTCCCCGCACGGGTGATGAAGCCAGGCGTGTCGAAGTCGGGCTCGCCGACCCCAAGCGAGATGATGTCCGGCTGCGCGGCGGCGATGTCGAAGAACCGCCGGATGCCTGATGGGGGGACACTCCGTACGGCGCCGGACAGTGAACGCGGCATCAGGTCGAGGGATTCCGGTGAGCCTATTCAAGGTTGGCGGCATCGAGGATTCCCTTCGCAAGCAAGCCCGGCTCCGGGCACGGCCGTCCCGTGGGCGCGGGCGCTTGTGGCTCGCCGTCCCGGGCTTGCGAAA
>DATEUP010000023.1:0-12919 GCA_035283065.1 Thermoplasmatota archaeon
CATCGGCGTCGAGCGCTTTGCGGAGTAGCGGGACCTCTCCGCGTGAGAGCCACCCCCGGATCCGCCCGCCCTGCATCCAGCCCACCATCCCCCCCGCGAGCTTGCCGTACCAGTTGTAGGCGTCCGGCGCAAATTCGCGCGCGGCCGCCACGAAGGCGTCGAAGGTCTCGCCATCGTCCGTTCGCGCAAGGAGCGCGCCGTTCCACCCGAGCGTCTTTCCCGTGCACAGGCACAGGGCGGCCGCCACCTCGTTGGCGGCGGATGACCACGCCGGCGGGTCCATCACGCGGTCCCGCCCCGTGTGCGGGTCGAACACGAGCTTGTGGGCCGCGATGAGGTCCTCCGGGAGTTCTCCCTTCGGGAGCTTGGCGACCGCGGCGGCCGCCGCCTGGATTGCTGCGCGCGCCCGATCCGCATCCATCCACTTCGAATCGGTCTTGGCGAGGCGCTCGAGGAGCCTCTCGAGCGGGCGGGGGTCGTGCTCGACAACGAGCACGGCGGTCGCAGGGACCACGGCCTCCGCGAAGCGGTCCGCAAGGAACGGGTGGAATTCGAGGGCGGCGGCTTCGGCCACGCGGGGGGTCAAGCGCGCTCGGGCCTCTTCATCCTGCCGCGGCGTTCACCTTTGCGGGGCGCAGGCCCACGAATAGGAGGAGCGCGCCGGCGCCCACCGCGGCGCCAAACAGGAACGCGGCCTGCGGCCCGAACGCCGTCCAAAGCACTCCCGCGACCGCGCTTCCCGGCAGCGTCAGGACCGCGAGCACGGTCCCCTGCGCGCCCAGTGCCGTGCCGCGCAAGTCGCGGGGGCAGATCTCCGACATGTAGGCGCGGTACGACGCTTCCCACACGCCCGCGAATGCCCCGTAGAGGAGGAACGCGAGAAGCGCCTCGACGAAACTGGAGACGAAGGCAAACGCCACGGCGGCCCCGACGAAGAGCAAAAGGCCCGCCGCGACGAGCGGCCGCCTGCCCCGGCTGTCGGCCAGGACCCCCGCGGGGAACGAAACGACCGTCGCGACCACGTTGAACCCGATATACGATAGCAGCGCCACGGCGGTGCCGCCCGCAAACTCCGCGACCCTGAGGACAAAGAGCCCCAGCGTGAAGTTTCCGAACGCAAAGAGCCCGGAAACGGCGAGGAAACGCCTCACGGGGGCGGGCAGCGACCGCACCGCCGCGACGAGGCCCTTCGGGGCGCTCCCGGAAGCCCTTCGGCTACCATCGTGGAGCTGGGCCTCGCGGAGCCCGAAGACCAAGAGCGCGACGGACAGGGCGCCGGGAATGCTCGCAACGAGGAAGACCTTCTGGAAGTCCCCGTAGGTGGCCGCCGCTGCGCCCGCGAAAAGCGCGATGAGCGCGAGCGCCAAGACCGCGCCTCCAATCGCGCCCGCCGTGTCGAAGGCCCGGTGCACGCCGAACGCGCGGCCGAGGATTTCCGGCGGCGTGGCGTCCGCGATCGCGGCGTCACGTGGCGCCCCGCGGATCCCCTGCCCCGCGCGGTCCACGACGCGAGCGGCAAGAGCGAGCGGCCAAACCGTGCTCAAAGCCAGGAGCGGCTTTGCCGCCGCCGAGAGCCCGTACCCGCCGACAATGTAGGGCTTGCGCTTGGAAAGCGCGTCGCTCCGGTGGCCCACCCACACCTTGAGGAGCGCTGTCGTCGAGTCCGCCGCGCCTTCCACGAGCCCCACGACCGCCACCGGCGCCGCAAGGGCGCCGACCAGGAAGAGCGGGATGAGGGGCGTAATCATCTCGCCCGATAGGTCGTTGAGGAGCGAGACGACTCCAAGCAGCACGACGACCCGCGGGACGCCGAAGGCCCTCGCGACCCCTTGGCCCCGCTCACCTGGCAAGTCCGACGTAGATGAGCCCACGGCGCTGCACCTCCGCCCGCGGGATCACGCCCCGCGCGTCTACCACGGCCGCGCCGACCGGCAGGGACTGGAGGATGTGGGGCGTCCTTGCAAGGTAGAAGTCGTGGGGCGTCATGAGCGCGAGGACATCGGCGCCGGCCACCACGCCGTCGAGGTCCTCCACGAGGCGCAGCTCCGTGTTTCCGCGCGCGTGGGGGTCGTGGACCTGCACGTTTGTGAATCCCAAGAGCCTCAGCTCGTCGAGGAACGGGAACACGGGCGACAGCGCGGGGTCTGCGGTGTTCGGCTCCGCCGCGACCCCGAGGACGGCGACCTTCGAGTACTTCGCCTCCTTGCGCGACCGCTTGAGCGCCCGCACCGCGAGCCTTGCAAGCACGCGCGGCGTGCTCTGGAACACGGAGTCCGCCGCATCGATGAGCGGCAGGCGCAGCCGGTTGTGCGTAGCCGCCTTGAGGAGCGTCATGTCGTCGGGCGGGCGCAGCGGCGAGACGTCGGCCCTCGGCAGGTCGACACCCCGGCGCGGGGACTTGCGCAGGAGCTCGCGCACGCGCGAGGGCGAGGCGCCGAAGGCGTCGCAGGCCAGCGCGATCTCCGTGGACAGGGCGCGGTGGACTTCGAGGATCGCGCCTTCGGCGGCCGTCACGAGCGCCGCGGTCGGCAGGTCGCAAAGGTCGAGGTCCCCGCGCGAGATCCCCTTGTAGAGATCGATCGCGCGCTTCGCGGAAGTCGCGTCGGCCCGCCCAATGAGCCGGTTGTACCGCTCGGGCGACTCGAAGAGGTCGGCGCCCTGGACCCGCTCGGGCACCGCCGCAAGAAAGACCCCGACGAAGGCCTGCTGGCCCGACGCCCTCTCGAGGCGCGGGCGAACGAAGCCGAGGACCGTTCCCGGCGGCACCCGGCAGGCGACCACGACGAGCGCGCCCGGCGCGATGTGGCCCTCGAGCGACTCGAGCAGGCGCCCAAGGGGGCCAAGGTCGAAGGCCTTCCGGGTCGGGTCGGCGGCAAGCAAGGGGGCGAGCACGATCGCGTCGCACCCCTCGGCCACGTCGGGCTCGTCACCCACCTCGAGCGTCCCCTGGCTCCGCGCCTCCACTAGGAGGCGCTGAGCGGCCGGCGGCAAGCCCGAATGGGGCAATTCCCCGGCGCCGAGCGCGGTCGCGACCGCCGCACTTCCGGTGACGGCCCTGGTGGACATCCCCGAGGCGGAAAACTTGAGCGCCAGAGAGAGCCACTCATCCCCGGAACCTAGGACTGCAACGGGCATGGACGACGGGCAACCAATGGGCTGTCTGAGGCTTAAGGGTTAAGGCCCGCAGACCGCCGATGGTTCCAGAACGGCCGGCGCCTGGCCGTTGGGGTGCGGGGTTTCCGGCCAGGGCGCCCCGCCCGAGGCCTTTTATGCCCGGCCTTGCCCCTACCCTAAATAGGCGTGCCCCTGGGCTGGGGCACGGGGGATGCACGGGCGCCAACCGGCACGTAGCGTAGGGCACGTTCGGCCTGTCGAATATGGGTCGATTTTCTCACGCGCGATGGCTGGCCGCGTGGCCTTCAAGTAGCTCACGGAGGGAGGGCTCACGTTCGGGAGGGTGGCAACATAGCGGGCGCTTTCGGGGCGGGCCAGCGCGACCCCCGGCGCGGCCGTCTCCCCTTCGAGGTTCTGCTCCTCCCGCGGCGCCACGAGGGGCCTCACCTGGAAGCACTCGAGAAGCTCGATCCGGGCCCCCCGGAGGCCCCACCGGCAGACGCCGGCGAGCTTGCCCCGCCGCCCGCGGCGCTTGCTGCTGCGACCGTGGAGGCGCGCGCCGGTCTCGCGGAGCACGAAGGGCTCACGAACGGCGGGTCCGTGAGCGCGCCGCTCGTGTCCGGCGCTCCTACGGCTGCGAGGCGGAGCCGGTCGATCTTCGGGCGAAGTACGCGCTCCGGCACGAGGGAAGGCCCCGGTTTCGTCCCGGCCCCCACAGGCGAAACCGGGCAGGGGCTCACCAACGGTTCTGGCCTGGTAAACGGCCGCGGCCGCGTGAACGGGGGCCGGGTGAACGGGGGCCGGGTGAACGGGGGCCGCGTAAACGGTGGCCGCGTAAACGGTGGCCGCGTGAACGGTGGCCGGGTGAACGGAGGCCGGGTGAACGGAGGCCTTGTCAACGGCAGCTCGCTCCTCTACGCCACCCAGGTGCGCGCGCGCCGCCGCCGCTCCGCCCGCCGCACGGCCGTGCTCCTCGCCCTCCTCGTCTTTGCCGTCGCGATCTTCTCGCCCCTCGTGTACTACGGCATCTTCGGGCCCGAGCCCATCACCGTCGACGGCGCCTTTGGCGACTGGGCCGGCGTCCCCGCCGTCCCCGATTCCCCCACCGACCAGACCCAGAACGACGACGTGAACCTCGTCGCGTTTGCAAGCACGCAAGGCTCGCGCGACCTCTTCTTCTACTTCCAGGTCGCCTCGACAGGGCGCCCGTTCCTGGGCGCGCAGACTCCGCCGGTCGCCGAGTCCTTCCGCCTCCTCATCGACCGCGACCGCAGTCAGGCCACCGGCTACCTCGCCCACGGGCTCGGGGTCGACTACATCGTCGAGCTCACCGGCTACGACGGGCGCCTCCGCGAATCCTCCGTCCGCGTCTTCCCTTCGGGCGCCAACCTCGACCGCACCGACGTGTCGGGGTTCTCGACGGCTGGCGCCGTCCGCGCCATCCAGGCTGGCAACCAGATCGAGGCCTCCGTGCCCCTCATCGACCTCGGCGGATCGGGCGCATCCGGCCTGCCGTTCCTCCTGGCGCTTGCGGAGGACTCCCGGGGCCGCATCGACCTTGGCGACGCGGTCTTCTCTTCGGCGCCCGGCGTCCTTGCCCTTACCCAAACGCCCTCCACCCTCGGGACGCTCCCCCCCGACCGCGACAGCCTCCTGCTCTCCATCGAGGGCCGGCCCTACCACCAGAACATCACCCTCGAAGCCCTCGTCCTCTCGGTCGACGGCGACGGCGGCGGCGGGGTTTCGCTCTCCTATGCCACGTTCGGCGGGCGGAACCTGACGCTCAATGTCGGCGCCGCGGCCGGGGCCAACTTGCGCTTGAACCTCACCGGCGCGGGCCCTTTCACGTTCAGCCTCTTTTCGCCGCCCGCCGTCTTGAACCTGTTCGGCCGCGCAACCGGGCCGCAGGGCGTTGGGTCCCTGCGCGTCGCCGTCAACGGGTCCGAGTTCGCGCTTGCCGGCCCGCCGCCTCCCGGCACCTCGGGACACGCCTCGGTCTTCCCGCCCCTAGCCTTCGAGCGTGCCTATGTCGGCGCCGCTCCCCCTTCGATCCGCATCGACGGCGCCTTTGCCGACTGGGGCCCCGTCCGGCCCTTCGACCCCGACGCGGACGACGACGTCCTCGTCGGGGAGCCCACCCCCCTCCCCGGCGGCACGAACGTCCCCGCCGTCCTCAACCAAAACATCGACATCCGCGAGAGCCGCGCGGACGTGAACACCGGCGCCGCGCAGGTGTCGTTCATGGCGACGGTGGACGGCGCGCTCATGGCAGGGCGCCTCCTTGCCTTCCCCGAATACCCCCGCCCCACGCAGCCTTCGACCGGCGGCGGCGGAGGCGGCGGCGGGGGTGCCCCTGCGGTGAGCGGCGACCTCGCCACGGTCTACATCGACACCGACCTCAACCCGACAACGGGGTGGGTCGCGCTCCCCGGTCTCGGCGTCGACGCGGTCCTCGAAGTCGAAGGCCGCGGCGGGGGCTACGGCCGCACCCCCTTCACGACGCAGACCTCGCTTGCGTTCTGGGACGCCCTGAACTCGACGTTCAACCGCACGGTCCGGCCCGTGCCCGTCGGCTACTCGAGCTCGAAGCTCGAGACGCAGGTCGCCTCCATCGACCTCTGCCCCACGCTCTGCGCCCGCGTCCGCTACGCCTTCTTCCTCAAGGACACCTCCGACCAGGTCGACCGAACCTCGGGGTTTGCCGGCAACTTCCGGGGCGACGGCGAGGCCCTGTACTTCGAGGAGGCCCCGCCCCGCACCCGCATCGCCTACCAAGGGGACCGCGCGGCTCCCGCGCTCAGCTTCTCGCTCTCCTCGCCCCCCACGAACACCCGCTCCGCCGAGGTCCTGTCGCTCCTCGCAAGGCTCGACGGCGTCCTGCCCGCCGACATCGAGCGGGTCGCGCTCTACGCTGACAGGCAGCTGGACGGCGCTCTCGACCGCGCGGAGCGCGACGCGGGGCCCCTTGCCGAAGGCACGCTCGCGGCAGGCGGCTACGCGACGCTCTCCGCCCTCGGCAACCTCACGCTGGCACCGGGTTCCCGCCTCGACGGGCTCCTCACCGTCGACATCGCGGCAAACGCGGCGGCTCCCGCGTGGCTGAACGCCTCGATCGCCCGCGTCGGCTCGATCACGGCCACCGGCATCGCCGACATCCGCTTCGCCCTCCCCACAGAATCCCTCCCCCTTCGAATCCTCCGGGGCAGTGCAATCTTCCGCGGACAAAACCAGCTCGTCGTCAACGAGGTGAGCCTCGTGGGCGGCTGGATCGAGGTTTTGGACACGACCGGCGCCTCGACGAACCTCTCAAGCCCCTCGATCATGGGGCTGCGGGTCTACAGCACGAACAACAACGGCAACAACGTGCAGAACACGGCGATCTTCCGGATCAGCGGGACGACGAACTCGGACGGCTTCGCCTCGTTCAACGCCTCCGTGCCCTATTCGACGACCACGCGCCGGTACTACGTGGGTCTCTGGTGCGCAAACTGCACCGCGGGGCAGAACCTCCAGGGGACGAACAACGCGACGCTCGTCGACTGGCTCGAGATGCCCCGAACGAGCTCGAACGGGGCCTGGGGCCGCTACCCCGACGGCACCGCCGCGGGGACGAACACGACGAACGATACGCGGGACGACTTCAACGCGCTGCCGGGCGGCAACAACACGACCGCCGACCCAAGCGGCCAGAGCAACCTCGTCGTCAACGAGGTGAACATCGCTTCGGACTGGGTCGAGATCGTATCGTCGACCTTCAGCGCCGTGAACCTCACGTGGCCCGCCACCATGGGCCTTCGGGTCTACAGCACGAACAACGCCGGCGGAAACGTCCAGACGAGCGCCATCATCCTCCTTTCGGGCACCACGAACGCCGGCGGGTTTGCCGCCTTCAACATCACCGTCCCCTACTCTTCGACCACGCGGCGCTACCACGTCGGCCTGTGGTGCTCGAACTGCACGGCCGGCAAGGACTTCCGGGGCCGCAACAACCGCACCTACGTGAGCGACGTCGAGCTCCCGCAGAACGCCTCAGAGGGCGTCTGGGGCCGCTACCCCGACGCGAACGGCACCTTCGTGAACACCACGAACACCACGCGCGCGAGCACGAACGAGATCCCCGAGTTTGGCGAGGTCGCCGTCCCCGTGTTGAGCGCCCTCGCGTCCGTCCTCCTCGTGCGCGCGCGGAAGCGCCCGCGCGAGAGGCACCCCTTAAGTCCGTCCGCCCCGGCCGCGCCTTGAAAAGAGCGCCGTGAGCCCCCGGACCTCCACGAGATCGGCCCCCGCGCGCTGGGCGAGCTCCTCGGCAAGCTCCCGCCGCCCCTTCAGGGCGGCCGCCTCCCTTGAGATCCTCACCTTCACGAGGCCGCGCTCCTTGAGCTGGCCCGCGACCTCGGCGGCGTTGCCGTCCGTGAGCCCGCCCCGGCCGATGTGCACGGTCGCCTCGAGGCTCTGCCCGTCGGCCTTCGCCCGGCTTGCCCGCCTGCCCTTCAAGCGCCTCGACCCCCCGGCGTGCCGCCTGCCCCTGAACGCCCGATCCGCTTGATGGCCTTGCACTCGAGGCAGCGCACGACGATCCGCCGGGGCCGCAGCCTCACGGACGCGTTTGCCCCCGGCACGAGGTAGGCGCCGCACGCGCGGCAGACCCACCGGCGGTGCACGCCGGGGATCGGGACGTTGTAGCGCATCCCCGTCTTCCGCGCCATTAAAACGTACCGCCTCGCGCGGTCAGGCTTGCCCTGGAGCGCCGCTCTTCGCGCCTCCTCAAAGAGGATCTCGATCCGCTCGGCCGCGATCGCTTCCACGTCCTTCGACCGCCGGCCCCGCCCCCGCCGCTCCATCGGGTCGCCCTAGCGCGGGACGGCCCCTAATAGGTTCGCGCTCACCGCCGCGGAACGACCACCCGCGCCTGGAGCGCCGGCGGGGGCGTGTCGGTCCCCACTTTCAGGCCGGCCGCGAGCATCACCGGGAGCAACCGCAACGCGGGGTCGACACACTTGCAAAGAGAGACGCGCACGCGGCCGTCCGTGAGGTCGAGCTGGTGCAACAGGACCTCGATGTCGCCCCCGAGCCCACGCGGGTCCGCCCGCGTAAGCGAATCTCTGCCGCCCACCCACGCCGCCTCGACCCTCAGCGAGGGGAGAGGAACGCCCTCGTTGATCCAGTCCCTCGGCTGCTTCTGCTTGAAGCCCCGGAGCTTCGGCGCGCCCGGCGCCCCGCCCTCGTGGTAGGTCCGGGGGTACATCATCCACAACCGGCCGTCCCAGATCACGAGCTGGCGGGCTGGCATCTTCGCGTTGAGGCCTGCCTGACGGGTCGCAAGCACCCCCGGAACGGTTATGAGAAGGAGCGAGAAGAAGAGGATCGCAATCGTGGCGCCTTGAGAATACCGGCTCCTTGCCACCGTCTGGAAAGAGGCAAACGCCGCTGTCACCACCCACGCCCACGGGTTCCACATCAGTGCCCAAAGGCCCTGGGGCCGATCGAGCCTCGGGATGTTGCTAAGGTAGCGCGGCCTTCCCCCTTCGATGGTTTCCCCGCGGGCCGATTTGCCCTTTGGGTTACAAAACTCTTGGGGGCGAGGCGCCCACGCGCTCGAGGTGGGCCCGGCCCCTGCCGCTATCCTGAATACCCCGCACGCGCGCGCGTGGTCGTCGGCCATGGATGCGCCCGCCCTGCCCGCCCTTTCGCCGGCCTCCCCCCGCTTGCGCGCCCTGCGCCGGGCCGTCCACGTCAGCTTTTCCCTCTCCCTCCTCTATTACCTCGTCCCCGACCCGCTGCCGCTCGTCGTCCTCCCGAAGGCCCACGCCGCCCTCGGTCTTGCCCTGCTCGTGACCCTCGCTGAAGCCCTGCGCCTCTCACGCGGGTGGTCCCTTTCCCTGATGCGCGACTACGAGCGCCGCCAGCCGGCCGCCTACTATTGGCTCGGCCTCGGCTGCTGCCTGGCCCTTGTGTTCTTCCCGCCGCGTTTTGCCGTCCTCACGATCCTGGGGGTCTGCTTTGCCGACCCCGTGATCGCACTTTCACGGCAGACGTCCTACAAGGCGCACGCCCCGGCCCTTGGCGCCCTCGCCTGGCTTGCCGTGGGCGGCGCCGCGGTCGTCGTGGGCGGCTTGAACGTCCCCTGGTGGCTCCTCCTTGGTGGCGCGGGCGCCGCCGTCCTGGCCGAGGGCAGGCGCGTCCCCTACGTCGACGACGACTTCCTCATGAACACCGTGCCCCTTGTCCTGCTCACCCTCTGGGCCTCCGCCCTCGGGGTCTGACCCCTCAGAACCTTCATGCCAGCCGCGCGCAATTCGGGGCCGTGGTCGAGCGCCGCCGCCTCATCCGCCGCGGCTTCCACGCACTCTCGTCCCTCTTCGTCATCTACTGGTGGCTTCCTGACTATATCGCGCCCCTCGAGCTCACGCGCCAGCAGGTCGCCGTCCTCGGCCTCAGCATCCTTGCCGCCTTCGAAGCCTACCGCATCCACCGCGGCTGGGTGTTCCTCGGGCTTCGCGACTACGAAAAAAAGCGGATCGCCGGATACTTCTGGGGCGCCTCCGGCTACGTCCTCGCGCTCCTCTTCTTCGACCAGCGGTTCGCGATGATAACGATCCTGGGCACCACGCTTGGCGACCCCGTGCTCGGCGAGCTGCGCGAGACTTCCCTCAAGCGCTTCGCCCCGGCGGCGGGGTTCGCCGTCTGGTGCGCCGTCGCGCTCCTGTGCATCCTCCTCGTCCCGCTTTCCACGCCGCTTGCCCTCGTCCCCTTGGGCGCGGCGCTTGCGGTTGGGGCCGAGTGGATCAAGCAGCCTTACATCGACGACAATTTCCTGATGAACATCGTCCCCCTCGTTGCCCTTACCGCCCTTGCGGCAGGTACGGGACTGTAGCGGGGGGGCTTCCGGCCGCCGGGATTTGGGATGCACGGCGAGGACCTGGGGGAGGTCGTTTGGACCGGAAGCCCACCCGCGCACCCACGAGAGGTGCAATGAGGGGGACGTGTTCCGTTGGAGCGTTCCTTTAGAACCCCCACGAGCGGGACGACGAGCGCTCGCGGCGCTCGACATTGTCCCATCCCGGGGAGCCCTTGAAGTAACGCGGTTGGAGTTCGCGCATAGGTTTCCTCAGCCCTTAGGACGTCGGCGCCCTATATGAGGCGAAAGGGGGGGTGAGCGAATGATGTGGGGTCGCATAACGGCCAACGGGTCGCGGGGGCCTACCGTCTCTCGGCCGTCGCGCGAGGCCCCTGGATCCCGCGTCGCGAGTGGCCACTGAGACGGCGGCAAGACGCCCCAAAGTCGCATAATGAGGGAGCGAAAGCCCGCGAAAACGGGCGGGGGCTTGTCCCGATGGCGGAACCCATGACGCCGGGCCAGGGAGCGCGCGGGGGCCGAACCTTCGGCACGGGTGCGCTGCGATCGCCGCGCGGGACTCGAACTTGGGCCGGTTGAATTCCTTCACGGGCGCCCGGCCGTCCGGGCTCCCTCGAGCAGTTTAAGGTAGATGGAGGGCGCCAGGAAGTAGCCGTCCTTCATAAGGCGATCCATGAGCCTTGCGAACTCGTCCCGCGAGATCGCGCCCCCCTCCACGTTCATCAAGAGCACGAAAGGCGTCGACCGCACGCTGATGCCAAGGTGCCGGGCAGCCTTGATCGCCGAAAGGTCGTCGACCACGGCGACGGCCCCCTTGATGCCTCGGGCCACCTGGACGACCGTGAGTTCCCCCGGGTCGAGCGTGAGACCGGGAATCGGACTCGGCGCGACCCGTCGGACCTTCAGGGTACCGCGCTCAGTGAGGTCGCGGACGGCGAGGATTTCCCGGTGGCCGTGAAGGAGGCCCTCCTCGATTTCCTGGATGACGACGTCCGTGGTGAGGAGGGGCTGGAAAACGTCGAGGGCGTCAAGCCGCCCCAGGCGCGCAAGGAAGGCGAGAGGAGAAGCGTTAACGACCGCGGCGGGCACGGATGAGTTCCTCCACCTGCTCACGGAGCAGGTCCTCGTCGGTCCGGAAGGGGACGCCCCGCACCTTGAGTTCGTCAAGGAACACGAGGAGGTTTACGCCGGCGCCCCGCGCGCAGAACCACGCGCTTGCCCCGCCTCGCTGGTACTTCCGGACCGCCTCCTCCACCAGGATTTCGCGTACGCCCGCGTCAAGGGCGCGGCGGATGAGCGCCGACCGGTCGACCTCGAGTTCCTTGGCAAGCTTCGCGAGCCTCTTCAAGTCCTCCGGCGGGAGCCGAACGGTCGTAACCGTCCCTTGGGCCATGGAATCATACGTCGCAATGCAGTGTATTAAGGATTCCTTTCGGGATGATGCTTGGGGGCGCCGCGCCACGCGTCATGGCTCGCCCTACCCCCAGCGCCTCCCTTCCCTGTCAATCTCGTCGTACACGCGCAGGATCTTGTTGTCATGCTGGGTCTCCAGCTGTTCCGAGGCCATCACGAGCAGCACGGAGTCCTCCTTGATGATGTGCTGGTCGAGCGTCCCCACGAGCGGGAAGAGGTGCCTCACCGCCTCCGAGCGCGGCTCCTTGGCCTCCGGCGCGACACTCAGTTTTCCCGAGGCCTCGCGGAGCGCCCCGAAGTGCTCGATGAGGTACTTGTGCTCGGCTTTCATCACCTCGACGGGCGGGAACCCCTGGCCCGTCACGGACTCGATCACCGGGAAGAGCCCCTCCTCTTCCTTGGCAAAGTGCGGCGGCAGCTCGGCCGCCAGCGCGCCCACGAGGGCCGAAAGCCCCTTCGCGAAGACGGGCGCGGCCACGCCGGGGCGAAGCTGGGGCTCGAGCTCCGCGAGCTTCGCGTTCACAGTCCTGTGCTCGTTGTAGAGCACGTCGCACGCCTTCAGCCGGTAGGTCGGTCGCGTTGGCAGCATTCGGTTCCACCTCCTTGCATTTCTTTCGTCAGGGGATCGCGATTGCCCGAACGAGCCCTTCGGCGCCCTTGTCGAGCATCTGGAAGCCCTCGTTGATCTCGTCGAGCGCGAAGCGGTGCGTGACCATCTTGTCCAGGCGGACCTTGCCCTGCGCCACGAGGTCGATGACCCTCGGGAAGTCCTGCAGCCCGCAGCCCAGCGACCCCTTGATCTCGAGTTCGCGAAACATGATCCGACCCGCCTGCAAGAGCGCGGGCTTCTCGCTGTAGCCGACC
The DNA here is from genome assembly GCA_035283065.1 of Thermoplasmatota archaeon. Taxonomy (GTDB): domain Archaea; phylum Thermoplasmatota; class DTKX01; order DTKX01; family DATEUP01; genus DATEUP01. The sequence continues at coordinate 12,245 of DATEUP010000023.1, forward strand.
ACGATCACGCGGCCGCCCCACTTGACGACCTGGGTCGCAAGGTCGAGCACCTCGGGGTTGCCGATCACCTCGAAAGCCGCGTCGGCGCCGCCTCCCGTGATCTTCCGGATCTCCTTGGCCGCCGCCTTTGGGTCGCGGCTGTCGACCACGGCGTCGGCGCCAAGCGCCGAGGCCGTCTCGAGCTTCCAGGGCGCGATGTCGACCGCGACCACCCGCGCGCCCACCGCCTTGGCCACCTGGACGGCCGAGAGGCCCACACCCCCGCAACCGAAGACCGCCGCCCACTCGCCCGCCTTGAGTTGCGCGCGGTTCACGACCGCGTGGTAGGGCGTCGAGACCGCGTCGGACACGATCGAGGCGGCTTCAAGCGGCAGGGAAGACGGGAGCCGGAAAGTCGCCGCCGCGGGAATGGCCACGAACTCCGCGAACCCCCCGTCCGTGTGGTTGCCCAGCATCCTCTGCTTGAGGCAGAGAGTGCCCCTCCCCTTCCAGCAGTACTCGCACGCGCCGCAAGGGATCACGGGCGGCAGGAGGACGGCCTCGCCCTCCTTCCAGCCTTCCACGTGGCCCCCAAGGCCCGCGACTTTGCCGCTCACCTCGTGGCCGAGCACGATCGGCGGGGCCTTGAACGTGGGCAGCCCGTGCAGGTAGTGAAGGTCGGTCCGGCAAAGGCCG
>DATEUP010000024.1:0-6592 GCA_035283065.1 Thermoplasmatota archaeon
CGATGCCGCGACGGACGCTGGCGGCGCCCGAGCCCGTGGATGTGGCGACGACGGCGACGATGGAGACGGCGACGGCAACGCGGATGTCGATGCCGAGCGCGAGGGTCATGACGGGGACGAGGAGGAAGCCGCCGCCGAGACCGAGGAGGGAGCCGAGGAACCCGGTGAGGACGCTCACGAGCAAGAGGAGGACTGCGACGGTTAGGGGGTCCATGGCCTCGCCGCCTTGAGGGAGGATGGCCGCGCGCGCACTTAGGCGTTGCCGGGGCGGGACGCGCGCTCAGGCTCGGTCGTCGCCCCGGAAGTCCTTGGGGCTTTCGCGCACCTTGGCGACGAGGTAGCCAAGGAGCCCGAGGGCGAGGCGCACGCCGTACCAGATCGACGTGTAATCGACGAGGAAGCGCTGGAGGGAGTAGGAGCCCCAGAGGGCGCCGTGCTTCAGCGTGAGCTGCTTGCGCCCGTAGCCGTTCCAGAAGGCCTGGCGGAAGAACCCGTAAAAGGTGTCGCGGGCGCGCGCGTAGACGACCGCGCGCTCGGCGCGGACGATCGTGGCGCCGGCCTCGACCGCGCGGAAGTTGAGGTCGATGTCCTCCGCGGTCTGGAAGCGGGGGTCGAACCCTTTGAGGCGGCGGACGAGCGACGTCTCGTACATCAGGTTCGAGGACGGGTAGCTCACGTCGGTCCCGTGGATTGTGAGCTCGACGCGGGAGAGCTCCGCAAAGGGGCGGTAGCCCATGAGGACCGTGCGGCCGGCGACGACCGGCGAGGAGGCCGCCGCCCCGCGCAGTTCCTTGAGCCACGAAGGGGCGGCGAGGCAGTCGCCGTCGATGAAGGCGACGCGCTCGCCCTTTGCCTCTCCGATCCCGAAGTTGCGGCCCTCGCCGCGGGAGCCGCCTTGGCGCAGGGCGCGGACGGTGTCCGGGTGGCGGGAGGCGTAGTCCTTGGCGATCTCCCAGGTCTTGTCCTCCGAATACGCCTCGACGATGAGCACCTCGAAGGGCGGCTCCTGGACGAGGAGGGAATCGAGGAGCGCGGCGAGGTTGCGCTCCTCGTTTCGCACCGTCGTGACGATGGAGACAAGCATCGAATCGCGGGACAAAGGGGGGCCAAGATGAAGGTTGTGGGGTGGAAAGTGGAGCCCGGGGCGATCCCGTCACGACCGTCCCAGGAGGCCGTGGAGGCCGTGGCTGAAGGCTTGGGCCGAGGCCGACTGGACGGAGAGGCGCCTCAGCCACCCTTCCTTGGGGCGGAGCCACAGGGGCTTGCGGTCGAAGGTCACGCCCGGGTACTCGATGTCCAAGAGGATGAGGGGCTCGGGCGGTGCGGGCTTAAGCGCGGCTTTGATGGGCGCGCGCCCCTCGAGCATCCCTGACAAGTCTTCGAGGGAGCACTCGCGCCGCGCGTAGGCCTCCATCGCCGGCACCATGCGGCGGATCTGGTTCCACCAGAAGCGCGTGCCTCGCACCGTAATGAAGACGAGGGGGCCCTGGCGCTCGACGGCCACGGACTCGATCGTCGACTCGTAGGCGTGCGGCTTGCCGTGGCGCTTCTTGTCGCGCCGGGCAAACGCCTGGAAGTTGTGCGTGCCGACGAAGAGCGCGCCCGCTTCGCGAAGCCTCGCCGCGTCGAGGCTCTCGGGGGCAAGGAGCGCGTATCGGTACACGCGCATCGACGCGCGGCGGGGGTGGAAGGCCTCGGCGACTTCGGCGGCGCCGACGACAGCGATGTCCTCGAGCTCGGCGTTTAGCGACGGCGCGAGTTGGTCGAGGCGCGAGGGCCGCGTCACGTCGAGGACAATGCAGTTGCCAAGCGCCGACACGCCCTTGTCGGTCCGGCTCGCGAAGGGGATGCCGGGCCGCGCAAGCTCGATGCGGTCGGCGCGGATCGCGCGGCGGACTTCGCTGTACACGGTCCGCTTCTCGGGCTGGGGGTTCGTGCCCCAGAACTTCGTGCCGTCGTAGGCGATCTTGAGGGCGAAGCGGTGGACTTCCGGGTCGGCCACGAGCGCGCAGAGCGGCACCCTGCCATCAAAAGGTTCGTGCGCCCCAACGCTAAAGAGGGGGGCTGGGGATCGCCGGCGCCATGGGTTCGCGAAAGGCCCGGGAGATGAAAGCGCGCAGGCAGAGCTTCACCGTGAAGCCGGGGACGCCCAAGCACCAGGCGGAGCCCGTGCAGAAGGCGAAGCGCAAGTTCTTCGTGGTGCTCGTCGAGCCTGAGATCCCCGGGAACCTCGGGTTCGTCGCGCGCCTGATGGCGAACTTCGGGCTCGAGAACCTCGTGATCGTCGGCGGATGCGAGATCACGGAGGAGGCGCGCGACCGAGCGGTCCACGCGCAGCACATCCTGAACCGAGCGCACCGCGTCTCGACGATTGTCGAGGCGCTTTCCGGCGCGGACTTCGCCGTGGGGTCCACGGCGGTCCTCGCGGCACCCGACAATGCGGTTTGGAGGAACCCCGTGCCCTTGAAGGAGGCCGTCCCGATTATCCACGGCGCCGGCAAGACGGTGGCGCTCGTCTTCGGGCGCGAGAGCCGGGGCCTGCTTAACAACGAACTCGAGCGGATCGACCTGCTCGTCACGATCCCGACGAACGACGCGTACCCGTCGCTGAACGTGAGCCATGCGATGGCCATTGTGCTCTACGAGCTCTCGGACGCCGTGCGGGAGATCCCCCAACCCGAGCTTGCAACGGGCGCGGAGAAGGAGGCCCTCCTCGAGCGGATCGACGAGGTCATGGACGCGGCCGGCGTAATTGACTGGAGGCGCGAGCGCAACCGGGTCATGATGCGGAGGCTCTTCTCCAGGGCACAGATGACGAAGTTCGAGTTCCACTCGCTGTCGGGGATCCTCTCTAGGGGGAGGGACACGATGCTGAAGCTAGAAGGGAAGCCGGCCGGCAGGAATCGGAAGCGCTTGGGCGCAGACGAACGCCGCTGAGATTGTCAGAGGGTCAATCTCCGGGTGGCAAGCCCGGATTGCCCCCTCAATAGCCCCAAACAAACAGCGGCTCGTCGTTCAGGCCCAGGAGGAAAACAGCGTCGACATCGGCGACCACGATGCGTGCCGGGTCCTTGGCGTCAATGTGTATTCCGTAGCCGCCTGAATTATTCAAGAGAAAGACGGAATGGGGGGGCATCATCACCAAATCCCCCTGCGGTTCGATCCACATCTCCCTGGAGGCGGCCGCCGAATTCGGAACGCGCACTTGTGTTCCGCCCCCTCGGGGACGTAATTCGGCGCCCGTCCTTGCGTGCCATTCGAGGAACCAACTGACTAGGGCGTCCGCATCCCTTCGCGTCGGGATGAATGCGTACTGTGATCCTTCACGCCGCATGTACTGAAAGCTAATCCTAGACAATTTGCCCTGCAGTTCGACAGTCGCGGTTTCTGAGTCTAGCGCCTTGAGGTGAAGCCCGCGCGCCTGGGCGGCCTCGGAAAAAATCTCCGAAAAGCTTCGGGGAGGGTTCGATGCGGCCTGCCCGCCATCGGTGGGAAGGGTTGCTCTCATCGCCTTGCACCGCCAAGGATCCGGATTCGCTCACGAGCGAAAAACCTTGCCTGTGGAGGCAAGCGCCGGCGATCTTCTCGAGGGGGCTTGATTGTCAGTGCCGCAGGTGCCGCACGCCTGTGAACACCATGGCCATGCCGTGCTCGTCTGCGGCCTGGATGACCTCCCCGTCGCGGATCGAGCCCCCTGGCTGGATGATGGCCGTGATCCCAGCCTTTGCGGCCTCGTCGACGCCGTCGCGGAAGGGGAAGAAGGCATCGGACCCGATGACGCACCCCTTCGTGGGCTTGAGCGCCTTCATCGCGGCGACCTTCACGGCGTCGACGCGGGACATCTGACCGGCGCCAAGGCCCACGGTCTCGAACTCGCGGGCGAAGACGATCGCGTTGCTCTTCATGTGCTTCGCGATCTTGAGCGCGAAGCGCATCGCGCGCGTTTCCTCCTCGGTCGGCTTGCGCTTCGTGACGGCCTTGTGCTCGGCGCCTTCCAGCGCGAGGTTGCGCTCTTGGGCGAGGATGCCGCCGACGACCTTCTTGACGTCCCACTCGCGGGGGTCGGCGGGCTCGCGCCAGTTGGGGACTTCGACGACGCGCATGTTGGGCTTCTTCTTGAGGGCGGCGAGGGCCTCCTTCGTAAAGGACGGCGCGAGGACCGCCTCCTTGAACGAGGCCGTGATCGCCTCTGCGAGGGGGCCGTCGACCTCAACGGAGCACCCCACGATCCCCCCGAAGGCGGACATCGGGTCGGTCGAAAGGGCGCGCTCGTAGGCGACCGCGGGCTTCGCGTCGCGGCCGACCCCGCAGGGCGTCGTGTGCTTGAGGATGACCACGGCGGTGTCGTCGGCGAATTCGCGAAGGAGCGCGAGCGCGGAGTCCATGTCGAGGATGTTGTTGAACGAGAGCGCCTTCCCTTGGTGGATCGTCGCGTGGACGAGCGAGGGCTCGCGGATGCCCGGGTAAGAATAGAGGGCGGCCTTCTGCTGGGGGTTCTCCCCGTAGCGGAGGTCCATGACCTTCGAGGCGGAAAGCGAGAGGATTGGTGGGAAAGCCTCGCCCTTCGCGGCGGCCCGCTGAAGCGAAAGGTACGCGACGATCGCGGCGTCGTAGCGGGCGGTCAGCGCGAAGGCCTCCGCGACAAGCGCGGTGAGGGTCTCGGGGGAAAGGTCGCCGCCGTGCTCGCGCATCTCTTTGGCAAGCGCCTCATAGGAGCCTGGAGACGTTACGACGGCGACCTGGTCGCCGTTCTTCGCGGCGCTGCGAAGGAGCGTGACGCCGCCGATGTCGATGTTCTCGATGACCTCCTCGTGGGGGGCTCGCCGGGCGACTGCGGCTTCGAACGGGTAGAGATTGCACACGACCATGTCGATGGGCTTCACGCCGTGGTGCTCGAGCTGCTCGATGTGGTAGGGCTTGTCGCGCCGGGCGAGGATCGCGGCGTGGACCTTCGGGTGGAGGGTCTTGACGCGGCCGTCGAGGAGCTCGGGGAAGCCGGTTAGGGCGGAAACCTCGAGCACGGGAATCTGCGCGGAATGCAGGTCGCGGGCCGTGCCGCCGGTCGAGATCAGCTCGACCTCGAGTTCGTGGAGCGCACGGGCGAAGGGGACGAGGCCCGTCTTGTCGGCTACCGAAAGGAGCGCTCGACGGACGCGCACAGGGTGACCCCGGGAGCGATCAGGGGGAGGCGATAAAGCCTTTCGCGGGTGCGCCCGAAGGGAACGGCGGGAACCTTGGGGCGGCTAACTGCAAACGTCGCCCAGCCGCCCCAGCGCCGCCGCCTTCTTGATCTCCCGCGCGACCCTCCGCCCTGTTGACATCGCGACGCCGTGCGTGTAAGGCGTGTAGGGCGAGCCCACGGGGTACAGGTTTGTCCCGGCCACGATCCTGGCGGAGATCTCGAACACGTAGAACTCGAGCTCCGGCGTGAGGATCGTTTCAAGGCAGAAAGGCCCGATGAGCCCGGGGTCGAAGAGTTCGATCGATGTGTCGACGACCCCCGCCGCCATCTCAAACACCCGGTCAAGCAGCGACTCTCGCACGACCATCGGCTCATTGCCCGTCACGACAAACGACCGGACGATCCCCGCGTCGTCCATCTCCTCTCGCGTGAACCCGAACCGGTGGAGTTCGTCGATGTTGCTCTCAATCCGCCGGTCGATCCCCATGAGCTCGACCGACCCGCGTCCGGCCGGCCACGCCTTCTTCGAGAGGGGCGTGTAGAACATCTGGTGGTAGTAGCGCGCGCCGATGACGAATTCCTGGATCGTGAAGGTCTTGTCCTCGAGGTGTCGCCGCTTGATCTTCTTGTAGAAGTCCTCAGCGTTCGTCACGATGAAGAAGTCCTTGCCGCCCTTGGCGCCGTAGTACTTGATGATGCAGGGGCCGTCGATCTCGGAAGGGTCCTTGTAGATGCGCGGCACCTTGCAGCCGGCCATCTTGAGCCACCGGCGCTCGATCTTGCGGTCGCTCTCCCACTCCATCGAGGCCTTGTTCCCGAACACGGGGACCTTGAGCTCCTTGGCGATGAGGCGCGCCCCCACATACTCGACGAACGAGCCGTGGGGCACGAGGATCGTGTTCCTTGCGATGAGCTCGTCCTGGTGGTCGAGAAGCTCCTTGTAGGAGTTGACGAGCGTGAGGTAGTCGTCGGGCCGCGCGCGGGGGAAGGCGTCGTAGACGCGTTTCTTCTTCTGGAGGACGATGCCGAGGGACTTGAACCCCTCAAGGCGCGCGCCGTGGAAGATCTGGAGGCCCGTATGGGACCCGATCGTCGCGATCGTGAGTTTCGAGGGGTCGTAACTTGCAAGAATCTTGTCGACGGGGCGGCGGAGGGCGGCGCGGGGCCGGGGGCGCTTCGGAGGGGTCTTCCCCATTACGGCGCAATCGGGAGAACGTTATTTAAGGGTTCACGGATGGCCGCGGCGGGGCCCCAGCGAAACACGTTTGGCCGTGGCGAGCTTCGTGGGATGACCCGCGCGGCACCGCAAGGAATAAGCCCTTGGCACCCCTGTGTGCGCCGGATAGTCCATGGGCCCGCCTTGCTCTGAACCTCTCCCTGCACGACTTTGCGCTGCCTTCACCGTCGGAT
>DATEUP010000025.1:0-6692 GCA_035283065.1 Thermoplasmatota archaeon
GCGCACGGTCAATGTGATGGGCCGCAGCGAAGCCGACGCGCTCGTCACGGTGAACAACCGGCCGGCGTTCGTGAACCCGATCGACGGGTCGTTCCTGCTGCCGGCGGTGCTGCTGGACGACCTCTTCGACCAGACGGAGAACCTGCTCGTCATCAAGGCGACGGACCGCGCGGGCAACGTGCGCTTCGAGAACCGCTCGGTGATCGTGGACACGAAGGCGCCGGCGATCAACCTCGAGATCGAGGACGCGCTGCGCGCGAAGATCGAGGCGCACCAGCCGGTGTCGGTGACCTCGTTTGCCGTGCGGGGCACGACGGACTCGACGGACGCGAAGATCAAGATCGGCGGGCAGGACGTGCCGCTCACGGGGCTCTCGTTCTCGCGGCAGATCGTGCTCTCTGAAGGGCTGAACGTGATCCGGATCGAGTCGAGCGACAAGGCGGGCAACGAGCGCACGGTGCTCCTGCAGGTCACGCGCGACACGGTGAAGCCCGTGCTCACGCTCGAGACGCCGGCGGAGCCCACACTCCTTACGAACGAGTCGACGCTGCAGCTCACGGGCTACACGGACTCGGCCGACGCGACGGTCTATGTGGTCTACACGGACTCGCGGGGCCTTCCGCAGCGCGACCCGGTGCTCACGGTGCCGGTCGGCGTGCCGGTGCAGTACCGGTTCGAGTACACGCTCGTCCTCAACCCCGACGGCAACGCGCATGTGGTCGATGTGCAGGCGCAGGATGTGGCGGGGAACTTCGACAGCGCGAAGTTCACGTACACGGCGAAGGTGGGCAAGCCCTTCCTCGAGGTGACGGGCTTCAAGACGCGCACGACGGAGACGTTCGTGTGGGTGAACGGGACGACGGAGACGGGGATCGACACGGTGCGGATCAACGGCCAGGACTTCGATGTGGTTGGCCAGTTCTTCGCGGTGCGGTGGAACCTGCCGATCCAGGACGGGAACTACAGCTTCACGGTGTCGGTGCGCGACGCGGCGGGCAACGAGAATGTGTACCAGAACCGGACGGAGGTCCATGTGCCGGTGCAGGAGACGCCGGTGGCGCCAGGCTCGGGCGGCGGGGTCTTCGTGAACCCAGCGGTGCAGGTGGGTCTCGGCGCGGGGCTCTTTGGCGTGGCGCTCGCGGTGCTCGTGATGGCGCTCACGCGGCGCAAGGAAGTCGAGTGAGCCCAGGGCGCGGCAGAATTCCCGGGGGGCCTCGCGGCCCCCCGGCTTCTCTTTTTTCCGCCGGCCGGTTCTTCCTATCTTCGAAGACGCTGCCAAGGGCGGGACTCGGGTTTCGCCTCGCGTGCCATAGGGGCTTCGACGGCCGCAGACCCGAGCGCCGCGCGTACCTTTCGGACGGCAAGGGCGCGGCGTTCGCGGGCCTCCAGGACCCAAACGATTGGGAGCAGGGCCCCAAGGCCAAAGATCAGCGTGGCGATCACCAATTGCTGGCCAATGGGCTGGGCGCCCGCCGGAAAGCCGACAACAAGCAGGGCCGCGGACGCCGTAGTGGAAATGCCTCCGGCAAAGAGGGAGCGTTCGGCGCGGGAGAACAGACCGATCCGGCCTGCGGGGGATCGAGTCACCCCAATGTCCATCGGGGCCTGGCGGAGGTAGAGCGCGGCCGACCACAGGGCGCGAGCTCCGAGCGCGCCAAACGCCGTACCAGCCGCCAAGCCTGTCGCCTGGTTTAGCTGAGGGCCTGGCGCAAGGGCGAGGGCGCCGCCAATGAGCAGGAAGAAACCGCCGAAAAAAAGGAGCGGCCCCGGGTCGTCGAGCCGATGGAAGCTCGGCGGTGGGGCGACCTTGGGCAAGGATGGAGGCCTCGCGCGCCCCCCCTTCAAGGGCACCGCCCGCCCGAAGAAGGGCCGGTGCTAAGGAATGGAGAGCCCAACACCCACGGTCGGGGAGGGGGCTTCTGGCTGCTCGGGGCCCGTGGGCGCGGTCGCGACGACGGGCGGCGCCTCTTCAACGGCCGTAAGCGCCTGGAGGGCTAATGCCGGGTCGCGCACCTGGAAGATGCGCGAGCGCCCGCGGCGCTGCGAGGTCAGAACGCCCGCGTCCTCGAGGTGGTCAAGCCGCCGCGCAGCGGCCGACTCGTGGATCGAAAGCAGCTGGCAGAGCTCGCTTGCCGTCGCTCCGCTGGCCCGCGCAAGCAGGGCGCGCACGAGGACGACCGCGTGGGGCCGGCGAAGCGCGCCAAGCGTGTTGCGCGAGTGCGGCGAGCGAGGGTTGAGCCCCAGCCCCGCGCCGTTGGCGTAGTAGCGCTTGTAGCGGCCATCGTCCTCGGCCACGACGAGGCCCGCTCCGACGAGGACCGACAAGTGGTATTCGATCGACGAAGGCGACATGTGGAGGCGGCGGCGCAACTCGTTGACATGGAGGCCGGGGCTTGCCCGGATCGAGTCATAGAGGCGTTGGCGCGAGCCCTTGAGTGCATCCACGGTCACAAGGGAGAGCGAGAGGCCGATTCCCCCGACAAGGAACCAGGCGGCCAGCGTGCCCTTGTCGGGGGGGCGGAGGCTGAACCCGGCGCCTGCCGAGGTCGCCGGCACGGGAGCCCGGACAGCGTCGGCAGAGCCGAGGAGGAACCCGTCGAACGCGTGCGCGCGCAGGCGGTGGACGGCAAGGGGCCCCGGGAGAGGTCCCTGGGCGTCGAGCCAGTTCAGCGCACGGATTGCCGCCTGGCGGTCGGCCGCGGCTCCCTGGGCCAGCGCGCGTGCGGCCTCGGAGGTCTCCCGGACATCGCCGATCGATCCATCGGCCGCCTGGCGGAAGCGGAGCTCGGCGTTGAGCGCGTCGGCAGCACCCGGCCGCGTGTCGCGAAGCGCCTGGGACGCGAGGGAGAGGTTGAGGTTGTCGCGCTCGAGGGCGCCGCCGTCGAAGCGCGTTTCAAGCTCCGCTTGCGCCGAGGCCGTCCAGTTGTAGGCGGGCGCGGGGAGGTCGCTCGTGGCGGCCTTAAGGGCCACGCGGTCCGTGGGCTCCAGGGCGGTAAACGCATTCGTCTGGCTCCGGGGTGCCCACACGACGGAGGGCGCCGCCGCGCTCAGGCGCATCTCGACGCTCGAAAGCCTTGTCGCGTCATTCGGCGACACTCCGTCGAAGGTGAAGACGACCGCGCTCGCGGAAACCGCGGGGTCGTCAACGTCGGCGCCGCTCGGCGTTGAATTCGGCGCGGTCACCACGTCGAGCGCGCCGTCCCGGATCGCCGCCTCCTGCGGATTGTAGTTGGCGTCAAGCGCACGCTCGGCGAACGGCGGGGCGGTCGTGGCGTTCCCGTCCAACGGGCCCGCCGTGCCAGAAAGCTCGGCAAGGGCGGCCGCAGCCATGGCGGCGGAGGTCCGCTCGTCAGGAGTCGGTGCGCCAATCGCGTTCACCTCGTCGAGCCAGGCGGAGACCGCCTGCGCATCTCCTTGGGTAGCCGTCCGCGCCGCGGGCAGGCCGAGGGCCGTATCGCCGCCCCCCGGCATCGGCGCAGCGCCAAGGGGCGCGGTTTCGACAATCGCCGCAACGGCAAGGACCCCGCCGGCCGCAATCATCGTACCTGCAAGAACAGATACGATTTTCCGCCAGAGCTTCATCAATTGTGTCTCGTGGTGACCCCTTAAGAGGTTTTTGGTACAAGGCTGGCCGCCGGGGACTCTTGCTGGCAATCGAATCTTCCGCATACCAAAGGCCCCTTAATCCGCCCAGGCTCAGTAGGGCCAAGGAGATGGCACGTTGGCGGGATTGAGCCTTAGGGAGAGAAGGGTCCTTGCGTTGTGGGCGGTTGTTGTGGTGGCCGGGGTCTCGCTAAGCGCAGCCGCGGCCGCCTCGCGGGGCTCCTGCGGCCGGGAGATCGTGGATGGGAACCTCGACGGCGGCGCGAAGTTCGTGGCGCGCGACGTGATCGTCTACGAGAGCGGCGTGTTCCCGGGCGACCCGCTCATCGTCCGGGTCGTGGGCGAGGTCACTTCGCCCGGCTGGTTCACGGTACGGCTCCCGGGCCTTCGCGCTCCCGACCAAATGCGCGTCGTGGGATCCCACGTGGACGTGACGGCCTACTTTGTCGAGGACGGTTCGCTGGACTTCTTCGCGTCCCCCGCGCCCGGGACCGCTGGAGGCGAGGTGAGCGTGTACTACATCGCCGGCGCCGGCAGCTGGACGCACCACTTCGAACTCGATGCGGCGGCCGCGGAGCTCGCGCTCGTCGCCAAGGTGACCTGGCGCGCGACCACGATGTTCCGGCATGTCGACCTGCTCCTCGTGAGCGGGCTCGTCCACTCGCAGGACCTGCCCGACTACCCTCGAGGCACTCCGGCCCCGGTTGCGGCATCGGGCTCTGGCGGCTGGGGCCTGGACTTCGCGATGAGCGCGAGTTCGCCCGCCACCGACGGCCTCGCGGCCTTTGCGATGCCCTCCTCGACGGATACGGGGATCTACGTGGTCCACCGCGCGGAGGGCGTAGACATCCCGGGCTCGAGCTCGCACGGCGTTCGCAGTTGCGCGCCCGCCGCCTTCTTCGTCCGCGTCTTCGAGAGCCCCGTCGAGCAGAGCGACATCGTGGTGCTCGACGACGCGCGCATCGACATGCTTGGCACCTCCGGGGGCCGGGCCCGCGGTGCTCCGCTTTTCGTCGAGCTCCGAAACCTCGGCGAGCTGCCGTGGGCCGCCGGGCGCGTGGACATCTACCGCGACTCGATCCTGGCGGGCGCCGACGAGTTGCCCTACGTTGCGCGAAACGGAACGGCGCGGCTCGAGATGGGCTCGGCCCTCGACATCAAGGCCAGCCGGTCGCTCGAGACTTTCAATGGGACGGCGTTCCACAACTACACGGTGAAGAACCTGGACGTGACGCCCTACCTGGTCGAGGTCGTGTCGACGCCTTCAGCCGTGCGAGATCCAGGGCCCTTCGCCTGGAAGGACGGGCGCCTTGTCGCCTCGGTCGAAGTCCCTGCCGGCGGCGAGGTCCGCTTGGGCTGGACGGGCGACGCCTGAGGGCACGCCCCGGCCCCCCGGTGCCGGCCGCTTGGAACGTGCCACGAAGTCCTTAAATAGGCCAGGCGACTCAAAAGGGCTTGCAGGTGTGATCAGAATGCAGGTCACGGTTACCGAGGTCGCAGCGACGGAACTCCAGAAGGCCATGAAGGAGATGGGCAAGGCCGGCGAGGGGCTCAAGATCCTCGTCCAGCCGGGCGGCTGCGCGGGTTTCCAGTACGGGCTCGTCTTCCAGAAGAGCCCAGAAGAGGGCGACGAAGTCATGGAAGCCCACGGCGTGAAGATCTTCGTGCGGGGCGAAATGGCGCCGCTGCTCGACGGGATCACAATCGACTACGTGCAGACGCTCATGGGCGGCGGCTTCAAGATCGACAACCCGAACGCGACCTCGAGCTGCGGCTGCGGGCAGTCGTTCGGCTGAAGCGCCATTGGCTCGAGCGCGCGAACTCCAAGCCCCTCCGCGGGGCCATTACGATTTTCGTAGCGCGAGCGCCGGCCCGCCCTCGATTTCAAGTAGGGCCGCGCGCTGCAGGGCAACGAGGAGACTGGAAGTCCAATGGCTGCGATCCAAACCGACGCGAGCGACCGCGCCGCGTATGCCGACCGCCACATCGGTTGGCGGCCCCCGCCGCCAGGCTAGGGCGCCCACGCGCGCGGGCCGAGCGCATTTCCTCTTGCGCACGCCCGCGGCCCGTGCCGGCCCGCCCCCCCCCAAGCATTTGCCCGCGGGACCGTCGGATAATGGAAGTCTGCCTGGCTCCAGACCAGGAGGTCGGCGTTCGATTCGCTGCGGTCCCACCTTACGGGGCCGTGGTGTAACGGGAGCACCCGTGCCTTGGAAGCACGAGGTCCAGGTCCGATTCCTGGCGGCCCCATGCCACGGGCACGCCGCTTCAGCGCAGCTGCGGGGGGTCGGCGAAGCGCGGGAGCTTCGGAAGGACGATCCACCGGCGGACCCGGGCGTCGGGCCCGAGCGCCCTGACCTCGCGGCGCTTGGAAAGGAGCAGGCGCCACTGACGGAGTTCCCGGGCGGCCGCATTCACGCGCGTCCGCCCTTCGACGGGCCTTCCCCGCCACCAGAGGTACGACGCCGTGACGGCGGACCAGAGTAGGCCCGCGACAATGGCCTCAAGGGGCGGGTAGTTTTTCGCGACCGTCTTGATTTGGTTGCTCGAAATTTCGACGGCAAGCGCGCCCTCGGCCTTGCCTGTCGTGCCGTGCCAGTGGTGGAACATCGTGGCCGAGGGGACTAGGAACGCGCGCACGCCCATCCGCCGCCAGCGCAGCCCCAAGTCCACGTCTTCGAAATAGAGGAAGTAGTCGGGGTCGAAGAAGCCGTAGGTGCCCGGGAATTCGCGCGGGAAGAGCGCGCAGGCGCCGGTGGCCGCCGCAATCTCGATGGGCTCGCGGGCCCTTAAGCGCTCGCGGGGCGCCTCGCAGAGCATGTCGACGAACCCGCCATCCAGGTAGGGCGCGATGCCCGCCGAGTTGATCGTGTCGCGCCGCTCGGAGAAGAGCAGGAGGGGTTGGCTCACGCAGGGCCCCGGGAGGGCCTTCGTCGCCTCCAAGAGCGCCGCGAGAGTGGCCGGCTCGACTTCCGTGTCGGGGTTGACGAGCATGACCCACGGCTGCGTCGCGTGCTTCAGGCCCGCCGTGTTGCCCCCCCCGAACCCGAGGTTTGCGCCCGCCTCGACAAGCACGGGGCGGATCCCCG
>DATEUP010000026.1:0-31799 GCA_035283065.1 Thermoplasmatota archaeon
GCGGACGACGCGGCGGGCGAGCAGCTGCGGCTCCTCCACGAGATGTACGTGAAAACGCTCCACCGGGCTTCGCGGGTCGTCGGCAAGAGTTGGCCGCCGGAGCTCATCGCGCCGATCCCGAAGGGCGACGCGGCCGTCGTGGCCAATTGGGTCGCCATGGCCTTGCCCGTGGAAGCCAGCGAGAAGCAGCCCCTCCTCGAGTCGGGGTCCGTCTCGAAGATGCTGGCGGCGGAGCGCCAGATGCTCGAAGCCGAACTCGAGAAGTGGGAGGCCGTCCTTAGAAGGCCCACGTTGGGGTAGGGTGGAGGCGCGCCGCCTTCAAAGCTCCGCGCGCTCAAAGAAATGCAGGAGGAATTGGCGCGCCTGCTCGCGGCGCTTCGGGTAGAGCATCTGCGTCTCGCGCCGGATCCGCGCGGGGTCGATCACGCCTGCATATTTCGCGAGGTCGTCGGCGTAGGCCGTCAGGTAGCGCTCGATCATGGCATCGGTCTTCTCGGGGTGGAACCCGACCCCGTAGACGCGCTTGCCGAGCCGGAACGCCTGGTTCGGGTAGAGCCGCGTGGAAGCGAGGAGCTCCGCGTTTGCGGGGAGGTCAAACGTGTCCGTGTGGGAGAAGTAGAACTTGGGGCTGGGCCCGAGGTTCGAGAAAAGCGGGTCGCGCTTGCCTTCGGCCGTCACATCGAGGTTGTACCACCCGATCTCCGGCATCCCGCCCTTGTAGTTGCGCGCGCCTGCGGCGCGGGCGAGGAGCTGCGCGCCGAGGCAGATTGCCAGGGTCGGCGTGTCGGCGGCGATGCAGCGCCCGAGGAGCCCCGCGACGTCCTTGAGGGACGGGTGCTCGTCGTCCTGCCAGGCGGCCATCGGGCCTCCGAGCACCACGACGGCCCACGCGTCTTCGGCGTCCTTCGGCACCTGGTCGCCCTCAAAGGGGCGCACGAAGTGCACGGTGCGGTCGCGCTCGCGTGCGACCTCCTCGATGAGGCCGGCCTCGCCGAGCGGGTAGTTCTGGATGACCATCAGGTCCGATGTCATGGGGCCGGCTGCGAAAGCATGAGTTGGGGCGATAAACCCAGCGGCGCCACGCGCCCTTAAATGGGCTCTTGGCTCTCGCACGCCCGCATGGATTTCGTACGGGTCGACCCCCCCGGGTGCGACCTTGCCCTCGTCCGCCGCCCCGCGGCCACCTCTCCCAGCAAGGGCACCACGGTCTTCCTCCACGGTCTTGGCGACGCTTCATCGGCCTTCTACGGCGCGTTCGAGGCGCCGTCCCTCGCCCCCTTCGAAATCGTGCTCGTCGACCTGCTCGGCCACGGCTCGAGCGACAAGCCCTCGAATTTCGACTACCGTCCGGCAAGCCACGCGGCGGTCCTCTTCCAAGCCTTGCGGGGGCTTGAGCTGCCCGCCCCCGTCCACCTCGTCGGGTACTCCCTCGGCGGCGCCGTCGCCCTCGAGCTTGGGAGGTTCCCGCTGCCAGGCCTCGGCCGGCTCGTCCTTGTCGACCCCGCGCTCGACCCTTCCCTCCTTCAATTCTCGGCAAAGGTGGTGGCCTTCTCGGAGGCAGAATTCCGCGCGCAGTACGCGGAGTTCCTCGCCCCCTACGGCGAGCTGGCGGCAAGCTTCGCCGACCGCCGGTGGGCCGAGGCGGCGGCGTTCGCCTCCTCAACCGGGTTCTACCGGAGCGCCAAGGGGGTCGTCGAAGCGAGCCGACGAGGCGAGCTCCTTGAGCACTTCCGTGAGGCGGCCGGGCGCCTTACGCTCATCACGTCGAGTCCCTCGCCCCCGGCCGGGGCCGCGGATCCGGCGTACGGCACGGGTGTGCTCGTGGTCCGGCTCGAAGCGCCCAATCGGGCCCCCATGTACGACTGCCCCGCGGAATTCTACGAGGCGGTGCGCGGCGCTCTCGGACCCCCGCCTACTCCGTGACGCGGAAGGGCAGGGGGAAGAGGTCCTTGAGCCGCGCGCGCACGACCTTGCGGCCCGAGGCGTCGCCAAGGACCACTTCCATCGACCCCTTGGGGTCGAATTCGGAAAGGACCTGCCGGCACGCGCCGCAGGGGGGCCAGGGCTCTCGCCCGCTCCCGACAACTGCGATCGCCTTGAAGCGTCGGGCGCCCTGCGCCACGGCGCTGTAAAGGGCGACACGCTCCGCGCACATACCGAGTGTCGACGAGCCGTTCGACACGTTGCACCCCTCGAAGACCGCACCCTTGGCCCCGAGAAGGGCTGCGCCGACCTTGATCCGCTTGGGCTTGTGGAGCGAGTAGGCGCGAGCCCGCGCCTTGCGAGCCGCAGCAAGGAGCCTTCGCACTTCCGCGTCCGTGAGCGTGAAAGGCCCCCCCCTAGTCATCGTGGTCGACGTAGTACTCGCCCTTGAGGTCCGAGATCAGCGTAAGGGCCGCGGCCGCCCCATCGCCGACCGCGATCGACGACTGGCTTGGCACCTCCGTGATGCGCCCGCACACGTAGACGTTCTTCACGGGCGTGCGGCCCCCGCCGTCGTGGTGGATGAACCGGTTCTTGAAACCCTCGAGCTTGAGCCCCAGGTCCGTCGCGGCCTTCACGTTCTTGTTCGATGCGATGATCACTCGCGGGGCGTGGAACTGCTCGCCGGATTCCGTCCGGACCGTGAAGCCGCCGGCGTCGGCACGCAGCTCCTCCACGCGCTCGGTGGAAAGCCGCGCTCCGAACCGCGCGGCCTGCGCCCTTCCGCGGGCAACGAGCTCGGCGCCCGGAATCCCCTCGGGGAACCCCAGGTAGTTGTTGACCATCGAGACCTTGGCGATCGTGGATTCCCCTTTGTCAAACACGAGGGTCCGCAGGTTCGCTCGAGCGGTGAAGATTGCGGCCGAGAGCCCGGAGAGGCCCCCGCCTACGATGAGGACATCGAAGTCGTGTTCGCCCATGGGGACGGTCCTCAAGAGTGCGGCCCGCGGCCATAACCGTTTCCTGCCTCAGAACTTGCGGCCCCTCGGCGGCGGCGCACCCCATACGGGGATTTCGGCCCCTGAAATCCACCGCTGCTCCTCGCGGCAAAGCCACGCGATCGCCTCCGCGGCGTGCTGGGGAGCGGGGCGCTCCTCGCCCTTCGAGGGGGGCGGGCCCGCCTTCGCATGTGCCAGCGCCGCGCGCAAGGAGACCCACTCGATGTACCCGGGCGCGATGTTGTTCACCGTGATCCCCTCCTCTTGGAGCGCGAGCGCGAGCTTCTCGGTAAGCAGGCCGCGCGCGGCCTTGCCAAACGTGCCGTCGAAGGGCGGGCCGCGCCATGCTTGGGCGCGGAACATGCCAAGCAAGAAGATGCGCCCGAACGCGCGCTTGCGCATATGGGGCAGCGCGTACTTCGTGAGGTGCCACACGCTGTTGATCTCGGCGGCCATCGATTTTTCCCACTCCGAGTCCTTGACTTTCTCGATCGGAAGGAACTCCCAGGGCGAGCCCGCGTTGTTCACGAGGATGTCGAGCGAACCAAAGGCTCGGACCGAGGCGGCCACAAGCCGCTTGCACGCGGAGGCGTCCGTCGTGTCGGCGGGCAGGAGGACGGCCTCGGAGCCGAACTCGTGCTCGATCGCGCGCGCCGTCTGCTTGGCGCTTGCCGCGCCCTTGCGGTACGTGCCGAAGTTGAGCGCGACCTTTGCGCCGTCGCGCGCAAGTGTGAAGGCGGTCGCGCGCCCCATGCCGCTTCCCCCCGCACCCGTGACGAGCGCAACTCGGCCGCGGAGCGGCTTGTCCGTCATCGGGCCTTGCCTCCTCTCTCGGGCGCGAGGCGCCTACTGGACGAGCTTCCTCAGGAGGTCTGCGGCCTCTTCCTTCGAGAGCTTGCCTGCGGGCCAGTCCCAGGCCTTCTCGCCGCCGTATCGCGGGATGATGTGGAGGTGGTGGTGGAACACCGTTTGCCACGCCTTCGAGCCTTGCGCGCCGAAGATGTTGTAGTGGGCGGAGAGACCCCGTTCGACCATCAGGCAGACGGCGCCGACGGCGCGCGAATAGGCCTCGAGCTCCCGGATGCCCGTCAGGCGATCCGTGTGCTGCTTGGGGATCACTAGCGTGTGGCCGCGCGCGATCGGGTTCATGTCGAGGAAAGCGAGGTTGTGCTCGTCCTCAAAGACCTTGTAGCAGGGGACCTCGCCCCGGACAACCTTGCAGAAGATGCAGTCGGCCTCCACATCAGGCCCCCTTTTCTTCCGGCAAGCGCATCTCGTCCTCGGCCACACCGGCATCCCTGTTCGCCTTGCGCGCCAGGAGGAAGAGGTAGTCGGATAGGCGGTTGAGCCAAACGAGCAAGTCCTCGCCGACGCCGGACCCGGGCGCCGTGTGCGCCTCCCACGCGGAGCGCTCGGCGCGCCGCGCGACCGCGCGGGCGACCTGCAGTTGGGCCGCGCAAGCCGTCCCCCCGTAGGCGATGAAGTGGCGAAGCTCCGGGAGGGAAGCCTCGAGCTCGTCGATGCGCTTCTCGAGGCTCTCGACGTCGCCCTTCGAGATCCGGCGCACTTTCTTGGCCGACGTCCGCGGGGTTGCAAGGTCGGCTTTGAGGGTGAAAAGTTCGTGCTGAAGTTGCTGGAGCGTCCGCCGCGTTGCGGTCCGATCCGCCGCGGCGACGGCAAGCCCGATGGCCGCGTCGAGCTCGTCGACGTCGCCAAACGCGCGGACGATCGGGTGGGTCTTGCGCGCGCGGCTGCCGTCGAAAAGGCCCGTCTCGCCCTTGTCGCCCGTGCCCGTTGCGATTCTCGACATCAGCCGACCGCCCCTAGAGAGCCGCCTCCGGGTGCAAAACCTTTGCGAGCATTGTCGCGCCGTCGACAAGGCGGGGGCCGGGGGCGGCAAACAGGACATCGGGCAGGGCGAAGACGCGGCGCTCTTGCACGGCTTTCACAACTTCCCAACCGGACCGCTCGTAGACCTTTGCCGGGTCCTGCTTCTTCGCAATCGCGCCGACCCAGCAGAGCACCACGACTTCCGGGTCGGCCTCAAGCACGCGCGACGCCTCGATCGGCAGGGACTCCTTGGCTTCGTCGCCAAAGAGCATCCTGCCGCCCGCGATCCGGACGATGTCGACCATCCAGCTCTTGCCCCCCGGCGAGATGAGGGGCCTTGGCCACCACTCCCAGAACACCGTGGGCCGCGCAAGGCCCTCCACGGCGCGCTCGACGCGGCGGAACGCCTCACGAAGGGTCGCGACGAGCGCGCGCCCGCGCCCCGGTACACCCGCGGCGCGGGCGACCTCGGCGATGTTCTCCAATACGTTCTCGACGGACTTCGGGTCGAGGACGATCGCGCCTAGCCCCCGTTCGCGCACGTCGGCCACGCACTTCTCCATGCCTGGAACCGACAGGCTTGCCAAGATGAGGTCGGGGTGGAGCCCGGCGACCTTCTCGGCGTCGATCTGGAGGTCCATGCCCACCTTGGCTTTCGTGCGCGCGTCGGGCGGCCATTCCGAGTCGTCACAGACGCCGACAATCTGGGGGCCAAGGCCGAGGTAGTAAGCGATCTCGGTATTCGACGGGGCCAGCGATACGATTCTCGAAACGGCCGGGACCTCGCCGTCCGCGGATTCCGTCGGAGGGAGCGCCGGCTGCAACGACCTCACCCCGTGCCGAACTTCTGTTCCTCTTCGAAGTCGATCCCCCACTGGTGGAGCATCCCGCTGTCGGCGAGCCCATCGTGGATGAGCGTCTTGTAGAGCCCGTCCTTGGGGGGCTCGCGGAAGGCCCGGACCTCCTCGACCTCGCTCGTGTCGCGGATCTCGGCCTCGCCCACAACGGTCTGCAGGAACACGAAATGCGCAAGGGTGGCCGGCCCGTCCGAGAAGTTGACCGTCCACCACCAGAGGGCTTTCAGCGACGACGACTCGGCCTCGAGGCCGGCCTCTTCGAGGAGCTCGCGGTGGGCCGTCTCCTCGATTGTCTCGCCCGGCTCGACGCGGCCACCCGGGAAGAACCAGTCCTTCTCGCCGACCTTGCGGACGAGGATCACCTGGCGGTAGATGTCGACCGGGACGAGGACCACCCATCCGCGCACGCCTGCCATCTCTTGGGCGTTGAGGGGCTTGCCTTTGTCTTTCGGCTCGGTGAACTCGAACCGCCTTTCATGGAAGCGGCCGTGGCGGCGGCGCATGGCCTCGACTTCCTCTGGGGCAGGGGCAATCGTGCGCACGGCGCCGCCAGGCAGGCGAAGCCTATTCAACATGGCGGGAGCGGTCGGATTCGCTCCGCCTGGGCGCCACGCTTATCTCATATCCCAAGGCTCCGCCCCTTATGGGTGGCGCTCCAGAAGTCGGCCGGGCGCTTGAGTTCGTGCGCTCCTCGGGGAAGGCCGCCGACCTCGCGATGCTGAAGTTCGTCCAGGGCGAGGAGCTCTCTGATGGCGAGCTCGACGCCCTGACCGCCAACCAAAACCCCGACGGTGGCTTCAGGGTGCCCGAGGTCGGGCCCCCGAGCGTCGTGGGCCGCACCGCGGAGATGGTCATTTACCTCGCCGCGTTGGGGGGCGGCGACCTCGGTGCGGTTCAGGCGGCTGCCGATTTCCTAATTGAAAGCCAGCGGCCCGACGGATCATGGGGCGAGGCCGAGAGCCTTGCCGTCCTCAACCCTCCGCCTCACCTCAAGCCTGGCTGGATCGACGCGGCCGGCTGGGAAACGGCCGCCTGCGTCGTTGCGCTCGCGGGGCTGGGGCTGCCGCTCGACTACCGCCACCCGATCGAGTTCCTCCGGAACACGCGCACGCACCTCGCAGCCCAGCGGCACCTGCGGCTCGAGGGCTTTCTCCTCTACGCGGCCTTCCGCCGCATCGAAGGCGACGGATCACCCTCGGCAAGCCACATGCGTGTCGAGGTCGAACTCACGCCGCCCAAAGACCTCGAAGTCTTTGAGCTTAACTGGGGGCTCTACGCGTTCGCGCTTGCCCACGACGACGCGCGCGTTCCCTTGATGCAGGCGTTTGGCCAAGCGCTTGCAGCCAAACAAAAGGCCGACGGCGGCTGGGGGTCGGGACCTGTGTCCTCGCCCTACGAGACCGCGCTCTCCCTCGGAGCCCTTGGTCTTGCCGGCCTCATCAGCCCGCCCAACACGCGCCGACGCGCGACCCACGACCCCGACCCCGCGAACTCGGACCACGGGATTTAGGTCAGGACTTCGCGCGCCATCTGCGCACCCTTGACCATGTTCTCGAGCTTCGCGTAGGCGACCTCGGGCGAGCGCGTGCGCAGCCCGCAGTCGGGGTTCACGAGGATGCGTGCGGGGTCCTCGAGGATCTCTGCGGCCTTGAGGATCCGGTCGCGCACGAGGGGCGCCGACTCGACCTTGTCCACATGGATGTCCACGACGCCCAAGCCCACCTGACGTCGGTCCCCGTACTCGTTCAGGAGGTCGAGGAACCGGTAGCCGTCGCCCGACGCCTCCTTGTTGGCAAACTCCCACTGCCACTGCGAGCACCGCTTCATCTCGAGGGCCTGGGGGTAGAGCAGCGCGTAGTCCGAGAAGCAGATGTGGACGGGGAAGGTCGCGTTGAGCCCCTTCGTCGACTCGTTGAAGGACTCCGCAAAGAGCTCCGCCTCGTCGGGTTTCGTGGTCGCGGCCGGCTCGTCGATTTGGACCACAGGCGCGCCATCCTTGAGGAGCGCCTTGATGTTCGGCCGGACGATCTTCTCCGCGATGTCCAAGGTGAGTTCCCGGCGCGCCTCCGAGAGCCGGTCCTTCGGCGAAAGCCGCTTGCCGCCTCTGCCCGCCTTCTTGAGATAGTACTCGTTGAAGGACCAGTCTGCGAGCGTGTAGGCCCCCGTGATCGGCACTTTCACGGTCCTCTTGGCGATGCCCTTGATGTACTCGTACTCCTCGAGGTGGTAGGGGCGCAGGAAGCCGACCTCGTCCGTCGCCGCCGCCTTGAGGTAGTACTTGTTGTCGAAGGAGCGGACGTGCCCGTAGAAGGTGAAGCCCTTCGAGTTGCGCACCGGGTGCTCGTACATCTCTATGCGGTGGACCTCACCATCGAACACATAGTCGAGGCCCGCCGACTCGAGGTACCGAACTTGGTGGAGGGACCCGAGGTCGCGAAGCTCGAGGTCGCGGCGCGGGCCGGGGGCCGCCCGCAGGAGCTCCTCGATCCGCTTGGCTTCTCTGGTGAGCTTGAGTTGCTTCGTCCATTTCGCGAGGTCGGCAAGGTCGCCCTCCGGCACCTCCGCGCCGCGCAGGCCCTTCACGAGCCACGCGGGCTTCATGAGCGACCCGATTTCCTGGGTCGGGAAAAGTTCCTTCTTCAAAGCGACTCCCTCCCGAGCGCGAGCGCTGCGCCAAGCGCGGCGACTTTGCGCTCCGCGACGGACCGCGGGCACAGCTCCAATTCGCAGGTCGGGGAGAGGGCGAGCCAATCGGGGTCGAGGTCATCCTGCGCGTGCCTGGCAAGCTCCACGATTTCCGCCGGGCTCTCGACGAGCGAGTTGCGCCCGTCGAGGGTGCCGAGCACCGCGCCCTTGTCGAACGCGTGGTCCTTGAGGTCGCGGATGTTCGTCGCGGTGAGGTCGAACCCGATCGCGTCGACCGGGAAGTCGAGGACGGCCGGGAACACCCGCTTCAGGTTGCCAAAGAAGGTGAAAAGGACCGTTTCGGCGCGAAGCCCCTTGGCGACCGCCGCGTACGCGCGGGCCGCCGCTTCGAGGTCCTCCTCGGAGGGCTTCTCGTAGACGAGCCACGGCTCGGAGAACTGCACCTGCTTCGCGCCTCGCTCGACGCACCATCGTGCGGCGCGCTTGAGCACGCCCGCGAGGCCCTCGATGCGCTCGCCCCGCGGCGGCCCGCCCGATTCTTCCTCGGCGGCCCGGGCAAGTGTGTAGGGGCCGGGCAGAATCGCCTTCCAGGGCGCGCCTTCCAGCGCCCGCGTCCTGAAGTAGTCATGGGGAAGGCCATCGGATAGGGCGAGGTCGCCCACGACGGTCGGCTTGCGGTAGAAGGTGTTGTTGTCAAACCAGCGCGTGAGCGCCCCGGCCTCGAGGCCCTCGCTCGATTCGACCAGCGGGCGGAAGAGGTCCTGCCAGTTGAGCTGGCCGTCCGTGAGCAGGGTGAGCCCCGCGCCACGCTGGGTCGCGATCGCGCTGCGCACGTCTTCCGAGCGGACTTCCTCGCACTCCATCGGTGTGATGCGTTTCCGGTCGAGGCTCCGCGTCGCCTCGACGAGCGCCTCGGAGCGGGGCAGCGCGCCGGAAAGGTACGCTTCGAGTTCTCGCGTCACGCTGCGGCTCCCCCGGCAATCGCCGCGTAATGGCTTAGGGTATTTCACGGTTTCGCGGGGCGTGGGCCGATCATTCTCGGGCGTGTGCCTTCAATTCCGATGGGAATTCTCCCAAAGGCAGAAATTCCAAAGGAGCGCCCACGCTGCGGCGGCGCGTTGGGCCAGGCCGGCGAGGCGACGCAAACCTTGAATTCCGGCGCCCGCGCTTTCCCGCCACTCAGCCGATCGGAGACAATCCCATGGCCCAGAACATCCGAAACATTATCGCCACCGGCAAGAACTACCGAAAGCACATCCTCGAGATGGGCCACCCGATCCCCGAAGCCCCCTCGTTCTTCCTCAAGCCCAGCTCGTCGCTCATTGCCGACGGCGGCGTCATCCTCCTGCCTCCTGAGTCGACCCGGGTCGACCACGAGGTCGAGCTGGCCATCTTCATCGGCAAGCGCGGCCACCGGGTCGCGGTGAAGGGAGCGCTCGAGCTCGTCGAGGGCTATGGGGTCGCCGTTGATGTCTCCGCCAGAGACATCCAGATCGCTGACATGAAGCAAATGAACCCATGGACCGTGTCGAAGGGGTTCGACACCTTTTGTCCGCTCTCCGGGATGAAGCCCGTGGCGGAAATCAAAGTGGACCCCGACGACACGCGACTTTGGCTCAACCTCAACGGCAAGAAGCGCCAAGACAACCGCACTTCGGACCAGATCTGGAACTGCTCGGAGCTCGTCTCGAGGATCTCCCGCTTCATGACCCTCGACGCCGGCGACGTGATCCTCACGGGGACCCCCGAAGGCGTTGGGCCTATGGCCGATGGCGACAAGGTCGACTGCGGAGTCGACGGGATCGGCGAGCTGCACCTCTCATGCAAGGCGGAAAAGGTCGCCTGACCGTGGGCCGGCCGTGGGATCAAGGCGGATCCATAACGTTGCGCGCGCTCCAGAAGAGCGGGAAGAACTCGAAGTCGAGCGTTGTGCGAAGGTAGGGCGCGCCCGACGAGCCGCCGGTTCCCGGCCGCGAGCCGATTACGCGCAGGACCATGTTGATGTGGACCGTCCGGAGGTTCCGGAAGCTCTCGTCGAACTCCACGAGGGCTTCGACGAGGTCCAAGAGCGCACGGTCCCGGGGCTCCTCCAGCTCTCCGCCCGTGGCCGCACGGTAGAGGCGGGCCGTCGCCTGCTCGACGCGGGCGGCCCTCACGGGGTCGATGCCCACCGCGAAGGGCATTTTGGACGATTCCGCCTGCTCTTGTGCGCGCCGCCACGCCTTGGACCGCGAGGCCGTCGCCGCCTTGCCCTTGCCGCTGCCCGCGCCAAAGCCCTCGACCGCCTCGTAGGCAGCGTCCCGCAAGGAGTCCGCCGCAAGCGAGCGCGCGATGAGCTTGAGCCCCTTCGCGTCTCCAGTACCGGCGATCTTCCGCACAAGGCTGTATTCCGAAAGCTTGGGGTCCCGCCCCTTCTCCACATCTTCCGCGACACGGGCAACAAAGCTGGCAAGCTCTCCCGCGTCCGTGCCCCGGGCCTCCTTTTCTCCCACAAGGTGGCGCAAGTAAGCGCCATCTCGCCGCAGGCCCGCCGAAAGCTCGAGCGCGCGGAATTGGCACGAGTCGTACCCCGATGAGGGGCGCAACAAGTCGCGGAACACGAGGAAGTCCGTAGGGCTGATCGTCTCAACGATCTCGTACTGGTCGCGAAGGACGCGCGTGATTTTCGAGAGGCGGCGAAGCGCGCGCGCCGCCGCCTGGTACTTTCCGCCCTTGACGCGCGCGATGACGCCCGTGCGCAGGCGCAGGAGCTCGTCAATCATGACCTTGAACCAGATCTCGTAGGTCTGGTGGATCGCGACGAAAAGGAGCTCGTCGGGGTGCGCCTGGGCGCCGCGCCCGTAGGGCGACTGGAGCCCCAAGAGCCCCGCGGGCGGGTGCTCGTCCTCGCGCAGGATGTAGTGGTGGTAGTATGTCGGGGGGTGGCGCTTCCCCTTGCCCCTTGCAACCACGGTCCCCACCGCCTTCCTGTCCCCCCTCGCGCCCCCCCAAGACCGGGCACACGACGCTAAAACATTCCGGTCGACCAGATGGAAGGCGCGCGCCAACCGTAATCACGCAACCCTTATGCGTGGTGCCCCAGCCTTTGGAGCCCGGGAAACCCCTCGTGGCCCAGCGTGAGCCCCCCTATTCCGACCGCGCCGAGCCGTGGCGCGTGAAAGTCGTCGAGCCGATCCGGCGCACGACGCGCGAGGCGCGCGAGCGGCTGCTCAAGGCCGCCGGCTACAACCTCTTCGCCCTGAAAGCCGAGGACGTCTTTGTCGACCTGCTCACCGACTCCGGGGTCGGCGCAATGTCCGCCGACCAATGGGCCGGGATGATGGTCGGGGACGAGTCCTACGCGGGGGCGCGCAACTTCTACTCCCTCCAGGACAGCGTGCGCGACGTCATGGGGTTTGGCCACGTCCTGCCCGCGCACCAGGGCCGGGGCGCTGAGCACGTCCTCTGCGCGGCCCTCCTCAAGCGCGGCGACATCGTTCCGTCGAACGCGCTCTTCGATACGACGCGCGCGCACATCGAGCACGTCGGGGCCACCGGCGTCGACCTCCTCCTCGAAACGGCTTACGACACGAAGGACGAGCTGCCCTTCAAGGGCGACATCGACCTTGCCGCGCTCGAAGCGCTCCTTGGCCGCGCGAAGCCCGGCCAGGTCCCCTTCGCGGTGATGACCGTCACCTGCAACATGACGGGGGGCCAGCCCGTTTCGATGCAGAACGTGCGGGAAGCCTCAAAGCTGCTTGGCGCCCACGGCGTGCCTCTTATCATCGACGCCGCGCGTTTCGCGGAAAACTCCTGGTTCGTCAAGGAGCGCGAGCCAGGCTACGAGGAGCGCACGATCCTCGAAATCGCCCGCGAGCTCTTCGGTTACGCGGCCGGGTGCACAATGTCGGCCAAGAAGGACGGGCTCGTGAACATCGGCGGCTTCCTCGCGTTCCGGGACGGCGAGATGTACGAGAAGTGCCTCCCCTTCGGGATCCTCTTCGAGGGGTACGCGACGTACGGCGGGCTCGCGGGGCGCGACCTCGAGGCGATGGCCCGCGGACTGCGCGAAGGCGTCGACGAGGCCTACCTCAAGTCGCGCACGGACCAGGTCCGCTACCTCGGCGAGCGCCTGCAGGCGGCCGGCGTGCCCGTCCTGGTCCCCGTCGGCGGGCACGCGGTCTATGTCGACGCCGGGCGCTTCCTGCCCCACGTCCCGTGGTACGAATTCCCGGGCCACGCGCTCGCGTGCGCGCTCTACCTCGAAAGCGGGGTCCGCGCCGTGGAAATCGGGTCCCTCATGGCCGCCCGCGACCCGGAGACCCACGAGAACCGCCAGGCGCGCATGGAGCTCATGCGCCTCGCGCTCCCGCGCCGGATGTACACGGACAACCACATCGACTACGTCGTGCAGGCGCTGGCGGCGCTCTACGCGCGCCGCGAGGAAGTCGCGGGCGTCGAGTTGGTGCGCGAGGCGCCCGTGCTTCGCCACTTCACATCCTCGTTCAGGCCCGTCTTGCGCGGCAAGTCCGCGGGCGGGTCCGCAAGCCCGGTCCCCAGCTAGTCCGGCGGCTCAAGCCCGCGCGCCGAAAAGGCCACCCACGGCCCGCGGAGGCGCGGCGCGCCCGGGGAGCCGCTCGTCGGCGAGCGCGCTTGGAAGCAGGGCGGCGTCGGGCCGCTCCCCCTCTGCGTGGAAGGCGCCGTGCCTCGGGGACGACTCCTGCTGGTGCTCGAGCCAGCCGGCCCGGCCCCTGCGGTCGTTTCCCATATCGAGGTAATCCCCTCGCGTCATCGAGTCACCAGTCGTCTAGGGGTTTTCGAATCCATATGTAGCCTTGGTTCCCCCCCTTTACATACTACATAACGGGGGTGGGCGGCAAGTGCCGAAGGCTCAAGACGGCGCTCGGCGGCGGCGCCGGACGGGCTTTCGCCCACCCCTGCGTGACCCCGCCGAGGGTTTTCGCTTGCGCGCCTCGAAAACCAGGAACGACTCCGTGAGTTTGCGGTCCCCGCGCTCAAAGGACTGCCGTAGCGTCGCGAGCCTCCCGTCCTCCTCCCAGCGCGCCCGCCGTTCCGGCTGCTCCAGGAAATCCGACTCGAAGGCCGCAAACGAAGGGAAACGCTGGGTGCGGCGCTCGACCTCGAGGTGGGTCAGGGTAAAGCCGAGGCCGCGAAGGAGCCCGCGCAGCTCGCTCGGGGAGAGCGCAAAGGGCGAGCTCCCGCCGGCCTCCTTCCACATCCGCTTTTCAAAGGACCGCACGATGAGAAAGCCGCCGGGCTTCAGCGCACCCGCCGCGCGCTTGGCGATCTCCGGCGAGAAGCACAGGTGCGCCGTGACGCCGTCGAGCCCGCCCGGGGCCTTGGCAAGCCTCTTCCAGTCCCGCGACTCGGCGTCGGCGCAGAGAAACTTCGCGCTTGCAAGGCCATCCTCCTCGGCGCGTGAGGCCGCGAGCGCGATCACCTCGGGGTCGATGTCGATTCCCACCGCCCTGGCTCCGAGGCCTGCGAGAAGGAGTGTGCCCGCCCCGGAGCCGCAGCCAACGTCGAAAGCGACCTTCCCGCTCCAATCGTGCCCCGCGACCAAGGCCTTGTAGCGCGGCGAGACGCCCCGGCGCCCGCCCTGCGGCTCTCGCGGCCGGTCCGCGCAGTGCGAGCGCAGGTCGTGGCCTCTCGCCATGAGTTACCTGATACGGCACGGTCGATTAGGGTTTTCGCTGGGGGCCGACAGGCCCGGCGCCGGACAGGCGCTCGTCGAGCCTCTGCATGTGCTGCGCGAGCAGGAAGATCGAACGCTCGATGGCGTCGAGGCGCTGGTCGGTGGCGTCGTGCCGATGGCCCGCATCGCCGCCCTTTCCCGGCGGCGCCGCGCCTCCACGCTCGCCCTTCAGGGTCACCTGAACGGGGCGACCTGCATCCGCCCGGATCGCGATTTCGAAACCCGGGCCGACCTCATAGTGGGCTGCCGGGTCCTGGGGGGTCTTCCCCCTCGAGCCGTTCACCGGCCCTTGGCCGTTCGGACTAACGGAATTTGATGGGCCCTCTTCCCCCACTGCGGTGTACCCCCGACACGTTGCCCATCCCGAGACGATTTAGCCTTATGGCCATATTTATTCCGAACAGTCTGGCTATCAAAAACTGGAATGGCGTATAACACCCAAGGGACGCTGAGGCTCGCGGTGTTATGCGACGCTTCCGTCCGTGGCGCCGCCCGGGAATCTCGCGAGATTCCGGGCCCCAGGGCTACTCCCCGCCCCGTTTTCTTGCCGGTACGCCGAGCTTGCTGAGGACCTCCCGAGCCATCTCATCGGTGAGTACCCGTCTCGACCAGAAGTCCCGCGGCTCGCCCTTGTAGCGTGGGATCACGTGCCAATGGTGGTGGAACACGACTTGCCCGGCAAGCTCGCCCTGGTTTGCACCGATGTTGTAATCGGTTGCGAGCCTCTCTTCGACGAGGTGCGCCACGGCCTTCAGCGCCGCGGTAAGGTGGGTCATATCTTCCATTTCTGTGAGCCGCTCCGAATGCGACTTCGGGCACACGAGGACATGGCCCGGCGCGATGGGCCGGGTGTCGAGGAAGGCGATCGCGTGCTCGTCCTCGAAGACGACCCACGCGGGCGCCTTGCCGCTCGCGATCTTGCAAAACGCGCAGCCCTCCTCGGGCCGGCGCGCGCCCTTGGTCGGTCTCGCTCGGCGCTCGCTCACCGCCCCTTCCTCCCCTTCTTTGGCGCGCCTTTCGCCTCCACACGGTAGGGTTCCTGCTTTTCCGCTCCGAAGTTCACGATGGCCGCGTTCACGCCGATGAGCGGCTCGACGCGCCTTAGGTTCTCGCGCGCAGCTTGGAGTCCGGGGTCGGCCTCCAGGGCTTTGCGGAAGCACGTCGCGGCGCCCCCGAAGTCGCCCATCGCATGGAACACGACGCCCTTGCGGTTCCACCCCCAAGCGTAGAACTGGTCGAGCCAGATCGCGTGGTCGACCGCCCGCATGGCCTCCTCAAGGCGGCCGAGCTTTACGAGCGCGGCGCTTGCCCAGCCGTAGGCTTCCGCGAAATTCATGTCGATGTCCGTAGCAGCCTCGAACTCGCCAAGCGCGTCCTGGAAGCGCCCCTCATCAAAGTGCGTGAGCCCGGCATCACGCCTCGCTCGCGCCTTCTCGCTGGGGTCGTGGACGTCGGGCAAAGCGGCTCTCAAAGGCGCGCCCCTCCCATTTCAAACTCGCGCCCTCAAAGGGCCGCGAGCCCCGGGGCGCCCCAGCCTTAATACGCGCGCCCTCGGGTGCAAGGCGCAAGGTCCCCGATGGTCGAGCCCGCCTGGACCGTTCGATGCTTCCGCTGCGGCCGGGAGCTTTTCAACGAGTCGGACTACTCGACGTTTACCTACTCGTGCGCCTCCTGCCAGGAGGAGCTTTGGAAGGGCAAGCAGAACCTCAACGTCCCGGCGGAGGTCGTGTGGGCGCCGGGCGCGCTCAAGGAGCGGGTGGACCGCCGTCACATGCTCTCCCACCCCCTGTCGGGTACGAAGTACCTCCCCTTCATGCCGCTTTTGGACCCGCGGAAGGCCTCGGCGGTCACCCTCGGCGAAGGGGCCACGCCGCTCATCCGGATGCGCGGGATCGAGGACCAGGTCGAGCTGCGCTTCGGCCTTTCGCTGCGCATCTTCGGCAAGATGGAGGGCGCAAACCCCACGGGGTCGTTCAAGGACCGCGGGTCGATCATCGAGGCGGCCAAGGCGCTTGAGCTCAAGCTCCCTGAGGTCATCCTCGCCTCGACGGGAAACATGGCCGCGTCGATTGCCGCCTACTCGAACCGTGAGCGGCGGGTGGGGCTCGGCTGCCACATCGTCGTCCCCAGGAGCGCAGACGCGACGAAGCTCATCCAAGCCGTGATGCACAACGCCTCGCTCTACCGCGTCGACGGGCAGTTCTCGCTCGCCGTCGACCTCGCCGAGGCCTTCTTCCGGCGGGAGGTCGCGCGCGCCGGGAAAGGCCACCGCGGCCGCTTCTACCTCGGCGGCGACTACTGCTACCGGATGGAAGGCGAAAAGACCTGCGCGTACGAGGTCGTCGAGCAGCTCAAGGCGCGGGACAACCCTGCGCCCGACGCGGTGATCGTGCCCGTCGGCGCGGGGACCAACATCTCGGGGATCGCGAAGGGGTTCCGCGAGCTCCAGGAGCTTGACCTCGGCGTCGAGCGGCTGCCGCGCGTCTACGGGGCCCAGCCCTTTGCCAACCTCACGGACGAAAAGCACCCGAAGGCGGAGGAGGCTCGCTCGAGGCAGACGACGGTGATGCCCGACGACGGGGGCTACCGACTCCAGATGCTCTCGCAGTTCAAGGGGGAATTCGGGGCCGTCCTCGTGAAGAACCCGCTCGACGGCCTCAAGGTCATCGCCGCCTACCAGGAGACTGGGGGGGCGACCGTCGGCGTGATCCTCGGGGACGAGCTCGACCTCAAGCACAACCCCGAAGAGCACGGCTTCGACACCCTCTCGGCAAAATGGGACCTCGGCCGGTTCGAGTCCCTCTTTGTCGAGACGAGCGCCGCGACCTCCCTTGCGGCCCTCTACAAGCTCGCGGACCAGTCGAAGCTGAAGGACGGCGAGACCGTCGTCGTCGACCTCACCGGCGACGGGCTCAAGGACACTTGGGTAGTCGCGAAACACCGGCTTGGCCAGAACGTCAGGTCCGCGGTCGCGCAGAGCCAAGAGGCGCCCGGTGTGCTCGGACCCCTCATCCCGACCCATGTTGACAAGGACGGGCGCGTCGAGGAGGCCTCGGTCGTGGCCCTCGCGCGGCAGGTGGACCGCGCGATCCGCGCTCGGGGCGCCGCGTGATACGGCTCTGCAGCGGGCGTCTCAGGCCCCCTGCAAGCCCGCCTTCTATTGAGGAGCGAGGATGAAAGGCTCGAGGTGATGCTGCGGCGGATTCCGGTGGATTCTTTCGCCCGAAAACGCGGGCTCAAGGTGCCAGGCCGCCCGCTGAGGGAGTTCCCGGTTAACCTATATATACTCCTGGGCCCTACACCACAGATTGCGGTGGAACCAGGGCGGTTCCACCATAGATGGGGTAAGGGATGCGCTGTCCCTACTGTCGCTCACGCGACAGCAGGGTTGTGGAGTCCCGCGACGCCGACGACGGCTCTGCCGTCCGACGGCGGCGCGAGTGCGGCTCCTGCCGCAAGCGCTTCACAACCTACGAGCGCGTCACCTCGGCCCCCATCTACGTGCGCAAGCGCGACGGTGCCATCGAGCCCTTCGACAGGACGAAGATCCTGCGGGGGGTGCAGACGGCCTGTCGCCAGCGCCCGGTAACGCCCGAAGCAATCGAAAAACTCGTGGAGGCTGTGGAGCGGGAGATACGGACGAGGGAGTCGACCGAAGTTTCATCTGGCGACGTAGGAGAATCGGTGGCCAGGCGCCTCAAAGACCTCGACAAGGTCGCCTTCATCCGCTTCGCTTCGGTGTACAAACGGTTCGACGACCTCGACCAATTCGTCCGCGAAATCCAGGCCGTAGACAAGGACGCGCGTTAGCCAAGCCGTGGGGAAGAATGGGAGTCCAGAAGGGGGGCTTAAGATGGTCGTTGGAGCAAAACTCGGCGAGCTTGCCGAAGGGATGAAGGGTGCGGAGGGGCGAAAGCCCGGAGAGAGCGGCAAGGGCGCCTGGGTCCCGCGCGTGTGGACGCGCGCGGGCAAGGACCCGCTCGAGGAAGTCGCCTACGACAAGCGGACCTCGCGAATCGTCGAGCCCGACGGCAAGGTCGTCTTCGAGATGAAGGACATGGAGGTCCCCGCCTCGTGGTCCCAGCTTGCCGCGGACATCCTCGCATCGAAGTACTTCCGCCGCGCGGGCGTTCCGGGCGTGGGCCACGAGTCGTCGATCAAGCAGGTCGTCCACCGGATCGCCCACACGATGCGGACCTTCGGTGAGGAGCACGGGTACTTCGTGTCAAAGACCGACGCCGAGACCTTCGAAGCCGAGCTCACGCACCTGCTCGTGACCCAGAAGGGCGCGTTCAACAGCCCCGTATGGTTCAACTGCGGGCTCTCCCACGACTACGGGATCAAGGGGCAGGGCGGCAACTGGGCGTGGAGCTTTGAAAAGGGCGCGATCGACCAAACGACGGACGCCTACGCGCGCCCCCAGTGCTCGGCCTGCTTCATCCAGTCCGTCCACGACGACCTCATGTCGATCTTCGACCTCGTGAAAAGCGAGGCGCGGATCTTCAAGTACGGCTCCGGCACGGGGACGAACTTCTCCAGGATCCGCGCTCGCGACGAGAAACTCTCGGGTGGCGGCACGTCGTCGGGCCTCATGTCCTTCCTCAAGGTGCTCGACACGGGTGCCGGCGCCACGAAGTCGGGGGGCACGACGAGGCGTGCGGCCAAGATGGTCATCCTCGACATGGACCACCCCGACATCGAGACGTTCGTCAACTGGAAGATGAAGGAGGAGGAGAAGGTCTGGGCACTCATCCAGGCGGGCTACGACTCGAACTTCAACGGCGAGGCGTACCAGACGGTCTCCGGCCAGAACTCGAACAACTCCGTGCGCATCTCCGACGCCTTCATGGAGGCCGTGCTTGGCGGCGGCGACTGGCAGACGCGCTTCCGCACGACGGGCCAGGTCGCCAAGACCTACAAGGCGCGGGAGCTCATGCAGCAGATCGCCAAGGCCGCTTGGGCCTGCGCGGACCCGGGCGTCCAGTTCGACGACAACGTGAACCGGTGGCACCCGTGCTCGAACACGGGCCGGATCAACGCCTCGAACCCCTGCTCGGAGTACATGTTCCTCGACGACTCGGCCTGCAACCTCGCGTCGATCAACCTCATGAAGTTCCTCGCCGAGGACGGCACGTTCGACGTCGAGGGCTACCGGCATGCGATCCGCGTGCTCATTACGGCGCAGGAGATCGCGGTCGACCTCTCGTCCTACCCGACGCAGCCGATCGGCCAGAACAGCCACGACTACCGGCCGCTCGGCCTCGGCTACGCGAACCTCGGGACGATGTTGATGGTCCTCGGCGTCCCCTACGACTCGGCCCGCGGGCGGGCGATCGCGGCCGCGCTCTCGGCCATCCTCACCGGACATGCGTACCGGGTCTCGGCCGAAATCGCCGACGTCGTGGGCCCCTTCGCGGGGTTTGCCAAGAACAGGGAGCCGTTCCTGCGCGTCATGAAGCAGCACCGCGCCGCGGCGTACCAGGTCCCCGACCGCGAGTGCATCCCCGAGCTTGTCAAGGCCGCGCGCGAGGACTGGGACGACGCCGTGCGCCTCGGGGAGGTTTACGGGTTCCGCAACGCCCAAGCGACGGTCATCGCGCCCACGGGCACGATCGGCCTCCTCATGGATTGCGACACGACGGGCGTCGAGCCCGACTTCTCGCTCGTCAAGTGGAAGAAGCTCGCGGGCGGCGGCCACTTCAAGATCGTGAACCAGTCGATCCCGCGCGCGCTCAAAGGCCTCGGGTACACGCCACGCGAGGTCGATGACATCAACAAGTACATCCTCGGGCGCTCGACGCTCGAGGGGGCGCCCCATGTGGACCCCAAGTCGCTCCTCATGCTGGGATTCAACGAACGGGAAATCGAGCAAGCCGAGAAGTACGTCCGCGAAAGGGGCTCGCTCGACGACTACACTCCATCCGTGAACCCGAAGGCGCTTGCGGCCAAGGGGATCGGCCCCGCAGAGCTCCAGGAGGCCCAGGTGTACATCGGCGGCGCCCAGACCGTGGAGGGGGCACCCCACTTGAAGGGCGAGCACATCCCGATCTTCGACTGCGCGAACAAGTGCGGCACGGGGTCGCGGTTCATCGACCCGATGGGGCACGTCCGGATGATGGCCGCGGTGCAGCCCTTCATCTCGGGCGCGATCTCGAAGACCGTGAACCTCCCGCAGGAAATTTCCGTCGAAGAGGTCGAGCGGCTCTACATCGAGTCGTGGCGCCTGGGGCTCAAGGCCGTCGCGCTCTACCGGGACGGCTCAAAGCACTCCCAGCCGCTTTCGACGAAGAACGTGAAGGACAAGTCGGCGACCGACAGCGCGGGCGCCGCGCCTTCGAAGGCGGACGCGGAGGCTGCGATCACGACCATGGCGTTGCGCCGGGGCATGGCGAGGGGCGAGCGCGAGATCCTCCCCTCAAAGCGTAGCGGGTTCACGATCGAGACTAGCGTGGGAGGCCACAAGGTCTTCCTACGAACGGGTGAGTACGAGGGCGGGCGCCTCGGCGAGATCTTCATTGACATGTACAAGGAGGGCACGGCCTACCGTAGCCTCATGAACTGCTTTGCGATCTCCGTATCGATCGGCTTGCAGTACGGCGTGCCGCTCGAGAAGTACGTGAATTCGTTTACCTTCACGCGCTTCGAGCCGCAGGGGATGACGGACCACCCGAACGTGAAGGTCGCCACTTCGATCCCGGACTTCATCTTCCGGGTCCTTGGCATGGAGTACCTCAACCGAATGGACTTCGTGCACCTCAAGCCCAAGACCGTCGACGAGGACAAGCACACGCCGGCGCTTGCGCCTCCGAGCGACACGCAGGAGACGCTGTTCATCAGTTCGATCCCGAAGGAGAAACCGCTCGACTCCTACACGGAGACTGGCTCGGTGCCCTCGGGGTCGAGCTCGATGGACAAGGCCCTCGCAGACATGATGGGCGACGCGCCGCCCTGCGACCAGTGCGGGCACACGACGGTGAGGAACGGGACCTGCTACAAGTGCATCAACTGCGGGAACTCGATGGGGTGCTCGTGAGCCAAGCAGAGCACGATTCCGGCTCTGAAACATGGGGGAGGGGCGCGCCAGCTGAAACCCCAATTGGTAGCATCTATGACGGCGCGCCCGCCGGCGGGATCAGGGGTGCCGGAGGGGGGCTTAGTTCAATCAGGGTCACCGTCTCTACCGCAAGGTAAGGCTCTCGGCTATTGTGGAAGTAGTTGTAACGCCGTACAAGCTGGGGCGTCAGCGTGAACCTAAGCGTTCGTCCATCTCGAAGTTCATACAGAGACGTCGCGCCTGCAACCAATTTCCAATCGGTCGGACGATACTCGCGAGCCAAGCTCGCGGAGGCCGCGTCGAACGGGCTTGCCGACGGCGCGCCCTGGAGCGTGCTTGGGGAGGTGCTCTCGGCTAGAACGGGCGCCCTGAAGCTCACGACGGTCGGCTGGGCAGGGTCTTGGAACATGAATGCCAAGGCCTGCTTGAAGCGGAGCACGATTCCATCATCGAGCCTCAGTTCGCCCCAATCCTCCTTGAGCGCTTCGAATACGATGGTTTCCATGCTCATAGACACACCTCAAGGTGAAGACGTCAATTCGAAGTCCCTCGCGGACTGGACCGGTAAGGTTACGGCACTGTAGGAGCCACGGCCGGCGGCGAGGACAACCGGGCGGGGCCCCGCATCCGGCGCGGTGCAGGCCGTCACAATCCGCCTGGCAAACGCGGGCGACTGCTCGCGGAGTCGCACCCGAAGCAAATCGATTAGTCCCGCCTGGTCTTCCGGTTTGGTCCCTCTCCGGCGAGCCAACCTCAAAGCGGCCTCCGTGAGCGCCAAGATCTCGAAGATCCGCGTCGAATCTCGCGTCCGATAGCGGACGGGTCCGTCCGACGCACGCTCAACGATTCCGTCGCGCTCTAGGCCCGCAAGGGCCCGGTTGGCGCTCGGCTTGTGAACGCCTGCCTCGCCGGCGATTTCGGGCCTTGTGAACGTGCCCGGCGCCAGCCGAAGGATCGCCTCGATGACCTTAACCCGAGGGGATCGCCCGAATACCCTTGTGTACACGCCCATGAGCCAGAGAGGTACCATTTTGGTACTTTAGGCTTTCCCACACTCCTTCGGGCTCTTCGCCCACCCCCCGCTTTCGGTTAGAAGCAAACGGGCTCCTCGAAGTGTCGTGCAGCTTCCCCTTCAGGCTCAACGTGCCTCCGAACTCACGAGGACGCTCAGCCCGGAGGCGCTATTCGTCCTGATGTCATGCCTCGGGGTTGGCAAGGGCGACCAATCGCGGGTTTTCAGCAAGAGGCAGCTGCGCAGAGAATCCGTTTTGAGGCCCCTCCGAAAAGAGGCCCTCGAGTTCGAAGATGTCTTGCGAGAGCTCGTCGCCGCCGGGATGCTTTCGCGTCTCGGGCCCAACCGTCTGATGTGCACGACCGATGGGGATCTCGTCAAGCACAACTACAATGACCTTTGGGACCTCCTCAAGCTTCACGGGACAACCCCACCTCTAACCGAGGAAAAGATCGAAGTTGCACGGAAGCTGAAGCTCGCGATGGATATGTACGCTCGGGGCGCCTCTCGGGACGCGATTGCGAAAGTCTTCCGCTAAAGCTCCACCCACACCGATTCGATCGGCGAGCATTCTTCCCAAATATGTTGGCGACGCGCCGCCCTGCGACCAGTGCGGGCACACGACGGTGAGGAACGGCACCTGCTACCAGTGCATCAACTGCGGGAACTCGATGGAGTGCTCGTGAGGCGGCCGCGCGCGGAAGCGTCCGGGCCGGCGTGGCGCCTCAACCTGGCACCGCCCTTGCAAAGGCCAGGACGTGGCCGTCGGGGTCCATGCTGTACGCGGCCTCGTCGCCCCAGTCGCGCCTGGTGAGGGGGCTCAGCTCCTTGGCGCCCGCGCGCAGCGCGTTGAGGTGCCGGGCGGCCGGGTCCCCCACGGTGAGGTAGATCTCCGCCCTCGGAATCCCGCTCCCCTCAGAGGGGTCGGGCGCTGTCGCTCCCAGAAGCCGCCTGGCTCCCGCTTGGGGCATGAGGCCGAGGACACATCCGTCGACGAGAGCGAATTCCGTCATCCCCGGAACGTCGAGCCGGGGCCGTTTCCCGAGCACCTCGGAGTAAAATCGCGCGCTCGCCCGTTGGTCCTTCACGTAGAGGATCACGTTGACCTTCATGTGGCCGGCCCCGGAGACTCAACGGGGGCGCAGCCGCATAATCCCTCGGCTCCGAGAACCCCCTTTCCCAAACGTGCGGTACGCCTTTCCCCTCGGGCGGGGAGGACCGCAAGGGGGATCGGACCCCCTCCCTCCGCGCCAGGGCGTTCCCGATACCTTTATCGGTGGCGCGTTCGCTCGTGAGCCCCGGTGCGCAGAATGGCGTTCAGCCTCCTTACCAAAGCCGGACTTACGATTGCAGTCGTCGCCTCCCTCAGCGTCGGCTTCCTCGGGGGCTTTGCCGGGCACACCATGATCCAGCCCTCGCCTTCGGCCACGCCGCCTCCGAGCCCCGTGATACTCCCGCAGCCCGGGCTCGTCGCGTGCTCCTGGGAAAGCGAGCCTTTCGCGGGGATGGACTCGGCGGACGCCGCCAAGCTCACGCTGATCAACGCGTGCGGGAAGCTACGCGGGACCGTCACCGATGTTGCGATCGTGGTGAAGGGCGAGCGGACGGCCTACCACTTCCTGCTCGAGCCCGACGCCGAATTCGCGACGATGGTGAACGCACAGAATGAGGCGTCGCACGGCGGCGCGCTCATGATCGAGGTCCTGCCCTCGGATTCCTTCGTAATGCCCAGGCTCCACGTGGGCCAGCACCTCGAGGTCGAGGGTCCCCACGTTACGGACATCGACCACGGCTGGAACGAGATCCACCCGGCGAAGGTCATCACGGCGGTCTGACCTCGCGCCGCGCCCTTCCCTTGGAAACCAAGGGCACATTCAAGTCATGCGCGGGGTTAGCCCCGCCTCGTGCCCAGGGCGGAAGCGATCGCCGTCGAGTCCCTCTCGAAGCGCTACCGCAATGGGGTCCAAGCGCTCCGGGGCATCGACTTCTCCGTCCGCGAGGGCGATGTGGTCGGCTACCTCGGCCCCAACGGTGCCGGCAAGACCACGACGATGAAAGTGCTCACCAACCTCATCCGCCCGACCGAAGGCCACGCTTACATCGCAGGCGTCGATGTGCAAAAGCACCCCCTCGAGGCCCTCGCCCACGTGGGCGCCCTCATCGAAGTCCCGGGCGTCTATGAGTACCTCACGCCGACCGAGGTGATGGCCTACTTCGGCCGCGTCCACGGGCTCTCCCACGCGTCCACGGCCGAGCGCACGAAAACGGTCCTCGACCGCGTGCGTCTCAGCGAGTGGGCCGACGCAAAGGTCGGCGGCTTCTCCACGGGCATGACGCGCCGCTTTTTCATCGCGCTTACCATGCTCCACGACCCGGATGTCCTCATCCTCGACGAGCCAGTCCTCGGTCTGGACCCAAAGGGAATGCAAGACATCCGCGTCATCATCAAGGATCTTGCCAAGGAGGGAAAGACGGTCATCCTCTCCTCCCACCTGCTCGGCGAGGTCGCCGAGACCTGCAACCGAATTATCATGATCAACCACGGGAAGATCCAGGTGACTGACACCGTCGAGAACCTCACGAAGGCTGGCGCGTCGCGCCGAATCGACGTGGAGTTCCTTGCGCCGCTTGAAGCGGAGGCGCTTTCCACGCTGCAGGCGCTGCCCGGCGTTACACGGGTCGAGATGAACGGTCGCCGCGGCACCCTCGAGTACGCCGGAAACCTCGAGGCTGTCGCGGCCATCCTCCACGGCGCCGTGGGCGCGGGGCTGAAGCCCGTCTCGTTCGCGCTCCAGGAAGCCAGCCTCGAGGACATTTACGTCTCGATGGTGGGCAAAGACGGGGGGATCCATTGAGCACGATTTCTGCGGCGATCCGCAAGGACCTGCGCGACACCTGGAGCGCGGTCCTCTTCGAGCTGGACAAGCACATGCGCCGCCGCCGGCTCCTCATCGCACTCCTACTCGCGCTCGTCGTGCCCCTGCTCTTCTACGCGGTCCCGCGCGCCGTCGGCGTCCCCTTTGCCGCGACCTCAACGCTCTTTGCCGGCACGAACCTCGGCTTCGCGAGCCTGCTTGTACTCATCAGCGCGGCGTTCTTCGGCGGCGACGCGATCTCGAGCGAGCTCGACAAACGCACGTTCCTCGTCTCCTATGTCGCCCCCCAGCGGCGAACTTCGATGTTCGTGGGAAAGTACCTCGCGGCCTTCTTCGCGACCGCGCTCGTCACACTCTTCTATTACGGGGTCACCTTCGCTGAAATGGAGTCGGTCTACGGGTGGGGCGATGTACCGGCGGCCTTCTCGACTTCGCTTGCCGTCGCCCTCCTCTACGGGCTCGGCGCGCTCGCTGTGACCTTCACGTTCTCCTCGACCATGCGCAGCACGATCACCTCGAACATGCTCTCTTTCTTCGCCCTCCTGCTCATCCTGCCAATCGTGT
Source organism: Thermoplasmatota archaeon (assembly GCA_035283065.1). Lineage (GTDB taxonomy): Archaea > Thermoplasmatota > DTKX01 > DTKX01 > DATEUP01 > DATEUP01. Next base: position 25,456 of record DATEUP010000026.1, read on the forward strand.
CTGGGGTCCTTTCGATTGCCGGGGTCAACCCCTGGTTTGTCCCGACCTACTACGCAAGCCTCACGACCTCGGTTTTCGGCGGGACGGGAGGGTTTGGCGGCGGCGGGCCGGGCGGCGGCGGTGGCCTCTCGTCGTTCTCGCCCGATTTCCACACGGGCCTCTGGGTCCTTTGCGTCTCGAGCATCGTCCTCCTTGCGTTCAGCGCGATCGTGGCCAGCCGGAGGCAAATGGAATGAGCGGGCGTCTGGGCCTCCTCGCGATCGCGCTCCTTGCCGGCCTCCTGCTCCCCGCGGCCCTCGCGTCGGCGGCGCCCCCGGCCGTGCCCGTGCGGATTGACTCCGTCAAGGTGGCGGCGGTCGCGCCCCTTGAAGGCGAGAACCTCACGATTACCGTTGAGATCACCAACAACGGCTCCTTCCCCCTTACCCTTTCGAACCTCACGGTAATCGTCACGGGCAACGGGGCGGACCCCGAGACCGTCGCGGCACTCGTGAACGTCGCGATTGCCGCCAACAACACGACCCGCTACATTTTCCACTGGGTCGCGACCGCCGGCGTAAAGGTCGTCACCGCGCAGGCCTTCGTCTTGGTCGGCAACGACTCGTTCCCTCTCGCGCCTGCAAGCGCTCGCGTGCAGGTCGACCACCCGCAGACCGCTGAGGCGGGAGCGGTGGCACTCGTCATCGCCCTGGTCCTTTGCGGCGTCATCTTGCTCGCAATCCTGCCCGCCCTCTTCGAGCACGGCAGCCACAAGGGGCGCACCCCGCGGGCGCCCACGGCTCCGCCCGAGGGGCAGCTGCCCGCCCAGAACGGAAGAGCCTGAGCGAAGGTCCTCAGGTCCCGAGCCCCTCGTGGCGCGGGATGAACGTCCGCCGCACAAGGTGGACACCCTTTACGGCCTGCAGGGCGCGCGCCATGGACGCGATCCGGGGGCCGGCCCCCTCTACCACGAAGACCTCGACGCAGTCGGCGCCCTCGAGGTGCGTGTGGAGCATGGACTTCAGCACGTCACCGTAGTCGTGTTTCACGGCCCCCACGCCCCGCTCGTTTTGCTTGTCGAAGCACACGGCGATGATGGCGTTTTCGCGCCCGCGCTCGGCACTCTGGGCCCTTTGTTCGGCGAGGAAATCCACGAGCGCCACTTGCACCGCGTCGCTGCGCCCCCCGAACTGTGCGTCAGCCACGAGGCGGTCGAGTTCCGCGAGGAGCTTCTGCGGGAGCGACACGCTCACGACCTTCGCCTGCCTCCCCTTGGGCGTGCGGTGCGGCGCCGTCCGTTCACAACCGGCACGCTGAGCGGCCGGCTGGAATTCATAACTTCGTGGCAATCCTTAATAATCACGCCTCTCTCGGCGTTTCCGTGGCCGACTTCCTTTCCTCCATCGTGCCGATCCTTGCGCTTGCTTCCGTGGCTGGCGCCTCGGACGTGTTCGGCGGGTGGCTCGCCCTTCGCCGTGAGCACTTCGACGACCCCCGGTACATCATTGCGTTCTCGGCCGGGATCGTGGTTGCGGCCGTCTTCTTCGAGCTCTTGCCCGAATCGGTCATCGGCCTTGATGAGTCGGCCCTGCAGACCCAAATGGTCGTCATGGCGCTCGGGTTCTTTTCCTTCTACTTGGTCGAGAAGGCGATCATGCTGCACGCCTGCGGCGAGCCCGAGTGCACGACGCACCACTACTCGCCGACGATGGTCGCCGGGATGGCCGCTGACAACGTGATCGACGGGGTGGGCATTGCGGTCGCATTCCTCCTCGACCCGAAGCTCGGGCTCGTCGTGACCGCCGTGGTCGTCGCCCACGAGATCCCCCAGGGGATCGCGAGCGCCGAGCTCCTGAAGCACGCCGGCTGGGCCCGCAAACGGATCGTGTTCGTGCTCGCGGCGGCTGGCGCCGCCTATGTCGCTGGAGGGGCGCTGGCCGGGCTCTTTACACCGGCCTCTTACCAGTCCGCGCTGGCATTCGTCACGGGGACCTTCGTGTACATCGGGTGCGCGGACCTCCTCACGGAGGCGCACCGGAAGTTTAACGTGAAGGTGATTGCCGCGGTGGTCGTGGGCGCGCTCGTGATGTTTGCGCTGACTTCGCTGGAAAGCCTCGTGGCCGTCGCATAACGCCGGCGTGCTCTCGCCTCCGCGGGTGCGACGCATAGCTTGATATCACGCCAGCAAAAAACCGCCGCACCTTGCGGCTCCTCTTCTGGCGAAAGCCCTCCGACCCGGCGCCGGCGGCCCCGCCGACACCCTTCGACCGGTGGCTCCTCTACGCGCGGCTTGGCGCGTGGGCAGCCACCGCCCTTCTCCTTGCGGTCACAATCGTCCCCCTCGGGCTCGAATGGTCCGCCGCGAATGAGGGCGGCGACATCAACCTTACAACCGAGTTCTACACAGCATTCGAGCGCGGCGGCGGCTTCCTCACGTATGACTTCTCGCCGACCGCGGCAAAGGTCCTCCGGGACCGAATCGACTCCGACCGCAACGGCCTCGTCGATGACCGGGAGTTTTTCGAATACCAGAACGCGCTCAAGGAGAAGGTCCGGGGGCTCCTCGTGGTCCGCAGTTTTCAGCTTGGCGGCGCCCGAGTCGACGAATGGCGGGGCTTCAACGGCGTTGCCGTGAACGCCTCGGACCCCGCGCACCTGCACATAACGATCAGCGGCTACTGGGTCGAGCATGACGCCGACGTCACTCTGTCCCGTGGCCCGCTCGTGACGATCGCCTACGGGAACCTCACCGGCAGCGAGCGCATCCACGAGAGGACCGTGGTCATTAACGGCGGCCTCGCCACCCTGACCCCGAGTTCGGGAAGCGCGCGGATGCTCCGGGTGCCCGGCGGCGTGGTCGTCGTGTCGACGCACGACTACCCGGCCGCGGCGGCCAATGACTCGACCTCGCCGGACGTGCGCTTCGTCCGCTTCTCGGTCCTCGACTCCTCGCTCGTGCTCCTTGCCCCCCTCTCGATTGCCTACCTCCTCGGCGTGGCGGGCGCGCGCCGCGAGCAGGAGGCGACGAGACAAGCCCGCGTGGTCCCCTTCCACCGCGCGCTCTCCGCGCTCTTCCTGCTCCTTCTCATCGTCTACTTCGGCGGGATCCTGGGGCCAATCGTATGGGGCGGCGGTGTCGCGCTTGGGGTCGCCGGGCTCTTGCTCGCGTACCGCTTCTATCCAGCCGAACGTGCGCCGGGCGCGGATCTGGGCGCTCCGCTCGCCACTCCCGGACGGCCGACCCCGGAAGCGCCGGGCGCCGGGGCCGAGTGGGAATCCGTGCGGGCTCCCGACGAGAACGCGGCTGCGGCGGGAATCGCCGCTGCAGCGGCCATGCTCTCTCGCGCGCACACACCGCTCGGGAGCCCGGAGGCTCGCGCGAAGCTGCCCGAGCCGCCTTCCGCGGGCCTTGCCGCCGCTCGCGAGATGATGCCGAAGGCCGTGACGCCGCTCGAGCTCCCTGACGAGGACACCCCGCGGCCGGGCGGCCGCGAGGCGGCGCCGCTTGGCGGGGCGTCTTCGCCGCAGGCTTCCCCGTCGCCCGCGCCTTCCCCGGGGCCCTCTGCGCCGGCCGCACCCGCCTCGATCCGCGTGCGCTGCCCAGGGTGCAAGCACTACTTCGAGGCTCAAGGCGCCCGCCCCCTCTCCGTGACGTGCCCGCACTGCGGGCGCCACGGAGTCCTCCGGTAGCCCCGGGCTGAAATACCCAAGTGCCGTCCGCAAGAGAGGGGTCCAAGAATGGCCAAAGCCCGAAAGCTCCGAGTGGGGGTCGTCGACGACAACCGCTCGGTGGCCGAGATCATCTCGGAGATCCTCGGCAGCCGGGACTTCACGTGCTTCGACGCCTACGACGGCCGCGGCGCCCTCGAGCTCGCCTCCCGCGAGCCGCTCGACCTCATGATCCTCGACTACATCCTGCCCGACATGGACGGCCTCTCGGTCGTGAAGAGGCTCGAGAGCCTCGGCCACGAGGTCCCCGTCCTCCTCGTCACCGGCGTGGCCAAGGACCCGCCGGGCGGTTGGATGGTCTCTCCGCTCGTGAAGGCCATCGTGCGCAAGCCCTTCCTCGCGAGCGAGCTGCGCGCGAAGGTCGCCGAGGTCACGGGCCGCGAGCTCCCGTAGCGAGCCCCGCCGTGAGCGCGCCCGGCCCATGCGTGTAAACGTCTTGTGCGACCCTCTAACAAATCTTGATATGCCCCGCCCCGCCTGGGACGAATTGAGCCGGGTGCGGGGGATCCCACGGTGGCTGAAAAAGAAACTCCGTTGAAGGGCGTGGTGCAGGTCGCGGACCTCACCGACGACCGCCTCGGGCTTCCAGTCGCGGTCCTCGCGCGAGTCGCCGACGCCGACACGAAGAAGATCTCGATCCAGGTCGCCGTCTTCAAGTGCGCGCGCTGCGGGCGGATGGCCGAAGAGGTCCAGACCACCGAGCAACTCAAGTTCCCCCTGCAGTGCTCGCCGACGTGGGGCGGGTGCGGCGCGAAGCGTCGCGAGGCCCATTTCAAGCTCCTCGAGCGTGAGAGCGTCTACGCCGAGAGGCAGCGCCTCGTCCTTGCCGACGACAAGCACGAGTCCCGGCAGGTCCACGCGATCGTCCGCGGCGCGATCGCGGGGTCCCTCCCGATCGGCTCGCTCGGCACGTTCCGCGGACGCCTCAAGCGGCGCGAGGGCAAGATGGCCCGCGGCGAGCTGCCGTACCTCCTGGAGGTCGCTGAGGTCACGAGCGTGACGATGCCGAACCGCGTAGTGGTCTACCCGCGGCGCGTGGACCCCCAGGTCATCTACAACATCATCGTGGAGCGCCAGCGGCAGGGGCTTCCGACGAACTACAAGGTCATCGTCGACGAGGCGCGAAAGATCGGGCTCGCCGAAGAGGACGTTCGGGCGATGCTCTCCAAGATGCTCTCGGAGGGCAAGCTCGAGGGCCAGGAGAAGCACGAGCGGCGCCTGAGAGACGAGAGCGAGGGCAAGGGAGGCGGCGGCCCGTAGCCGCGCTCCCGGCGTAGCAGCGCCGGGCGTCCGCGCCGAGCAGCTATCCTCATCGGGCCCGCTGCCCCGCCAACCTCGGCAGGCGCGCCCTTGCGCGGGCGTTCGGGGGTGCGCGGAATCCCTCGTAAATCGGCAAAGGGGGAGCGAAAGGTTTTCCTCTTGGCTGCGCGCCTTCAGGCAATTCGTGCCCGGTCGTTTCTGTCCCTTTTGCGGTCAGGACAACGCCGCAGAGTACGCCTTCTGCCAACGGTGCGGCAAGCCCCTCCCACCGCCGCTTTCCCCCGCCCCCGCGGCACCCGCGCCCGTCCCGCCGGGCGCGTCACCCCCTCCGCCCCAGCCGCCTGCCGCAGCCCAGCTTCAAACGGCCGAGGAGATCGACGAGGCCTCCGCGACCGCCTTCGAGCGGCCCATAACCGATGAGGAACGAAAGTCGCTGCGCCAAAGCGCCCGTCGCCCCGCCGTGGGCCTCACGCGCGTGTTTGCCACCGTCACCGGCCTCGTGCCGATCATGTTCCTGCTCACGAGCATGATGGGGGCGCCCTACGTCCCTTTCAATTACATCGTCATCGTCACGGCTTCCGCCTTCCTGGCCCTCGGGCTCGGTGCGGCTTCGGCCGCGCTGCGCTTTCCCGCGGCCGTCGCGCTTGCATCCGGCAGGGCCGTCGAGATGCGCGGGGTCCCCGAGAAGCAAGCCTCTGGCGTAGCCGGCCTCACGCCGGTCGCGTTGGGCGGCGCGCGCCTCGAGGTCCCCCCTGAGGTCGCCGACAAGTTGCGCGCGTCGCGCGCCAACGCGCTTGCGTTCGTCCCGTCGGGAATGGGCCGCGGCGCCCGCAAGGGCAAGGCTCGCGCACTCGTCCTTGCCGTCAACGGCGCCCCCCTGCCCCGCCCTGCTCCCGCCTACCTCGCGTTGGGCTCCGAGGCCGAGCTGAAGGAGTACGCCGCCCTCTTCGCCGTTGGCGCCAAGCGCGCCCGGAGGTGACTCGCTTGCCCGCCGCCCGCCGTCCCGCCGCGCTCCTCCCCCTGCTTCTCCTTGCCGCTCTGACCCTTTCCGCAGGAACCGCCCAGGCCGCGCCGAGCATCTCGGTGCACGGCTACGAGGACGCGGGCGGCGGCTACCATCCCGTCGGCGAGGGCGGGTCGATCCCGAACGGCTCCACGCTGCGCATCCGCGTGTACATCGACCTCTATTCGTGCGGCAGCGTGCGGGTCGGCTGGGGCGATGGCACGCCCGCACAAACCCGCAACTACGGAGGGGCGCTCGTCCTCGACTGGTCCCACCAATACAACAAGGAGGGGACGTTCGGCATCGTCGCCACCGACTGCGACGGCAGCGACGGCGCGTCGATCCGCGTGGGCGGCGGCGGCCTCGGCGCGTT
>DATEUP010000027.1:0-7085 GCA_035283065.1 Thermoplasmatota archaeon
CCTCGCGCTGCTTCGCGCCGTCCCGCGCCTCAAGTCCCTCGGCTTTCCCGTGATGGTCGGCGCCTCCCGCAAGTCGCTCTTCAAGGCGCTCCTCGGCCTCGAAGAACCCAAGGCCCGCGACGCGGCCACCGCCCAGCTTACCGCGGTCCTTGCTGCGCAGGGCGTGGACATCGTGCGCGTCCACGAGGTGCCTTCCAACCTTCGGGCCGCGCGGCTCGGCGACTCGCTCCGGCGCGCCGCCTGACCTACCACTAGGGGCGCAGCACGCTTCGGTCGGGCTCCGCAAGCTGCCGGTGGAGAAGGTCGAGCGACCGAGCGATCGACCACATCTTCATCCCGAGTGCGGCCTCGGTGCGCCCGACGGCCATGCAGGGGCGCAGCGGCCGGCGCGCCGGCTGGTTCAGGGAAGCCGTGGGAACGGGCGCGATGAGGGAGCCGTCGAGCCCGAACCGCCGCGCGATCCGCCGCGCAAATTCAACGCGCGGCACGCACTCGTTTGCAGTTGCGTGGATCACGCCCTCCACTTCGCGGTCGATCGCGCGCTCAATAACCTCCGCCACCTGCTCGGAAATCGTGGGCGTGTTCCACTGGTCGTCCACGACGTTGACGGGCCGGCCCGCACGCAGCTCGCCGATCAGCCAAACGGCGAAGTTGCGCTTGAGGTGGCCGAAGTCTGCCCCGTAGATCACGGTGGAGCGCGCGATGAGCGAACGCGGCGCCCGGCGCGCGGCCTGCTCGGCGTCGGCTTTCGTTTTCGAGTAGACGCAGAGGGGGTTCGGCTTTGCGTCCACCTCGTAGGGAGGGGCCGTGCCATCGAACACGTAGTCCGTCGACATTTGGATGAGGCGCCTGCCGTTCGCCCCGGCCTCGGCCGCGAGCGCCTCCACCGGGGCGAGGTTTGCCGCGCGCGCTTCCTCTGCCGCGCCCTCACAGGCGTCGACGTTCGTCCATGCGGCGCAGTGTACAATGACCGAAGGGTCGACCGCGCGCACTAATTGCGCGAGCGCGCTCGTGTCCCGGATGTCGAGGCGGTGCAGGAGGTTCGCCGGGTGGCCAAGGAAGTCGGGCGCGTGGCCGTGGAAGGTCCCGTGGACCTCGTGGGCGCCCCTCAGGCGCAGGGTGAGACGGCTGCCCACGAGCCCGCTTGCCCCGGTCACGAGGATGCGAGCCATGTGGCGCGGGGCCCCCTCGCGCGCTTCAAGCGTCGCCTTCAAGCAGCCTCTTGGCTTTTGCGTCGCCTGCGGTGATCCACCGCTCGACGGCCTCGACCTCCGCCTTGAGGATCGGGTCCTCTTCGATGGCGCGCTTGATCCATGCGTCGTACATCTCCACGAAGCGCCTGTGCTCGGCCGTCGGGTTGCCGCTTAGGATCGCGGCCGCCCAAATCCGGATCCAGTAGACCTCCTTCGCGTTGAGCCGGTACGAAGCGTAGGGGTTCCGTTCCGTGCCCACCACGCTCTGCTCCTTCCAGAATTTCAGGCGGTCAAACGCAAAGCCGACGCCGAAAACCGCGACGAAGATCATCATCATGGTGATGAGGACGCCGGGTAGCTCCTGGCTTTCGGGGAAACCGTAGTTGTTGAAGTAAACTTTGAGGTACTGGCGGTAGAGCGACGCCGCCGTGAGCGTCCCCAGGAGCATGATGTTGATGATCGCGCCCGACTGCTGGGCGCGCCAGAGGTAGATCATCGCGCGCTTGCGCACGCCGTCCCCCAGGATCGCCGCTCCAAACCCCCCCCCTCAAGCCGCCTGACCATACTGGAGCTCGTAGTACTTCCTGAATTCGCCCGTCTTGATCGGGCGCCACCAATCCGGGTTGTCCCGGTACCACCCGACGGTCTCCTTGATCGCCCTCTCGAAGGGGCGCTCCGGCGCCCACCCGACCTCGCGCCGGATCTTCGTGGTGTCGACCGCGTGGCGCGTGACATGGCCCGGCCGGTCCGCGACGTGTTCGATAAGCGACTCGGGCTTGCCAAGTTCCTTGAGGACCTCCCCCGCAATTTCGAGGACGGACTTCTCGACCCCGCTGCCGATGTTGTAGATCTCGCCCGCTTTGCCGAGGTCGATTAGCATGTCGATCGCGTTTGCATGGTCATCGACGTGGATCCAGTCGCGCGTGTTCTTCCCGTGGCCATAGACGGGGAGCTTCTTGCCTTCCAGGGCATTTGTGACCATGAGAGGGATGAGCTTCTCGGGGTACTGGCGGGGCCCATAATTGTTCGAGCACCTCGTGATGACCACATCGAGGCCATGCGTGGCGTAGTACGACCACGCGAGCCGGTCCCCGCCGGCTTTCGAGGCCGCGTACGGCGACTTCGGGAAGAGCGCGTCGGTCTCCTTCGAGGGGTGGCCGGGGGCCTCTCCATAGACCTCGTCCGTCGAGATCTGGATGAAGCGGTCTGCGCCGTTCTTATTCATGGCCTCCAGAAGGACGCCGGTCCCCACCGTGTCAGTGAGCGCAAAGTCGAGCCCCGAGTGGATCGACCGGTCGACGTGGGTTTCGGCGGCGAAGTTCACGATCACGTCGGCCTCCTTCACGAGGGGGTCGACGGCCTTCGGGTCGCAGATGTCGCCCTTTACAAAGCGGACCTCTCCCGCGTCGATGAGGTCCTTGAGGTTCGCGGGGTTCCCGGCGTACGTGAGCTTGTCAAGGACGATGACCTCCATCTGCTTCGACTTCACCATGAAGCGGACGAAGTTCGAGCCGATGAATCCCATCCCGCCCGTGACGAGCAGGACGTCTTTGGCCATCTGGCGCACCTTCGCTGTTGGCACACGGGGGTCGTTCTCTTGAAGGTTTCGGGGTTCTCGCCTGGTACGCTCGCGCGCGCCGGTGCCGCCGCGCCGCGCGCTATCGGTTCGTGACCACCCAGCTGTAGGGGATCGCCGGGTCGTCGGCCGGCTTGCGGAACTCGTCAGGCTCCTTGTAGTCATAGAGGTGCGTCGGGAAGTTCACGATCATCGTGCGTTCGGGGCCTACGGCCGCGAACCCGTGCCAAACGTAAGGGGGAATCCGCACGAGCATCGGCGCGCGCTCGCCCGAGATGAACTCGTTCACCTGGCCCTTCGTGGGAGAGTGCGGGCGGTCGTCGAAGAGAACAATCTTCGACATGCCCGCGATTGTGACAAAGTGGTCCGTCTGCTGCTTGTGGTAGTGCCACGCCTTTGCAACGCCGGGGTAGCAGACGGTGATGTAGGACTGTGCGAAGTTTGCAAACTCCGGCCAGTCCGAGCGTAGCATCTCCATGAGCCACCCGCGGTCGTCGTGGATTGCGGTGAGCTTGCGCACGAGGCAGCCGTCAATCGTCGGGGCCAGAGGTTTCCGCCTGCCCTTTCGGGCGACGCCTCATCGAGGCCCGGCTGATTTGAATGCTTCGCGCGCGGCCAGGCGGCCTGGCCAGAAAGAATTCCAGGCAAGCCACGGGCATACCTTCATCTGCCCTCCTTGGGTTTCTTCGGCCACTCCTCTGGCGCTTCCGCCAGTTCCCGTGAGGGCGGGGGGAAACGACCTGTCCGACGCGATCCTCGTGATCGGGGGGTCGGGCCTCCTCGGGGCCCGGGTGGCGACCGCTGCCCGCGACGAGTACCGGACCTTCGCAACGTACCTCGACCACCGGTTCGACCTCCAGGGGGTCGAGGAGCTCTCCCTCGACGTCACGGACTACCAGCAGGTCCACGCCATCATTCGGGCGCTCCAGCCGCGCGCGGTGGTCCTCTGCGGCGGGATGGCCGAGGTGGAGATGTGCGAGGCGGACCCCGAGAAGGCCTTTGCCGTGAACGCGGACGGCACGCGAAACGTTGCGAAGTCCCTGGGCTCGGTCGGCAAGCTCGTGTACGTGTCCTCGAACTACATTTTCGACGGCGCGGCCAAGGCACCCTACAAGGAGGACGATGCGCCGGGCCCGCTGTCGGCGTACGGGCGCTCCGTGGTTGCCGCCGAGGCCGCCGTCCGTGAGTTCTGCGAGGACTTCGTGATCGCGCGCATGGCCTCGCTCTGGGGCATCGACCTCGTGGCGAGGCGCCCGAACTTCGTCTCGTGGGTCCTTGGAGAGCTCCTTGAAGGGCGAGAGGTGCGCCTTTTCGACGACCAGCTTACGACTCCCGCCTACGCCAACCAGGCGGGCGAGATCCTCCTCGAGCTTGTCAAGAGCGACCTCAAGGGAGTCTTCAACGTCGTGTCCCAGGGCTGCATGTCGCGCTACGAGATGGGCCTCAAGGTCGCGGAGTTCTTCGACCGCGACGCCGCGCTGGTCAAGCCGGCCAAACTCAAGGACGCCGCCTTCAAGGCCCGGAGGCCCCTCAACGGCTGCCTCGACTGCTCGAAGGTCGAGGAGGCGTTGAGCCGGCCCATGTTCACCTTCGAGGAGTCGCTCGTCTTCTTCCGCAGCGAGGTGCAGAACTACCACTTCAACTGGGGGAGACCTCAGAAGCCCGGCGCTTGAGGCGCGCGGGAGAACCCTCAAATAGCGACCGGCCGCCTGGGGCGAAGCCTTGGAAGGCCCAAGGAGGGCTTGAGATGAAAGGCGTCATTCTCGCCGGCGGGTCCGGGACGCGCTTGCGCCCGCTCTCGTACACGGGCCCCAAGCAGCTTATCCCTATCGCGAACAAACCCAACCTGCTCTACTGCCTCGACGACATCCGCGAGGCGGGGATCACGGAGATCGGCGTAATCCTCGGGAACAACATGCCGGAGAAGGTGCGCGAACTCCTCGGGGACGGCTCGAAGTACGGAGTCAAGGTCACCTACATCGTCCAAGGGGAACCGAAAGGCATTGCGCACGCCGTCCACTGCGCGAAGGATTTCGTGGCCGGCGAGCCTTTTGTCGTGTACCTTGGCGACAACCTCCTGCGCGGGGGGATCGGCGGGCTCGTCCGGGACTTCAAGGAGAAGAAGGCGGACGGCGCGATCGCGCTGTGCCGCGTGAAGAACCCCTCGGCCTTCGGCGTGGCGGTCCTCGACGGGCAGGGGCGCGTTGTCCGCTGCGTCGAAAAACCCAAGGAATTCCTCTCGGACCTCGCGGTGATCGGGATTTACCTCTTCACGCCGAAGGTTTTCGACGTGATCGAGCACCTGAAGCCCTCAAAGCGCGGCGAACTCGAGATCACGGACGCGATCACGGGCGTCATCGAGGCGGGCGGCTTCGTCCACTCGTGGACGGTCGAGGGTTGGTGGAAGGACACCGGCAAGCCAGAGGACATCCTCGAGGCGAACCACCTCGTCCTTGACGAACTCGAGGGGAAGGTCGAGGGAACGGTCGAGGAAGGCGCGCAGCTTACCGGGCGCGTCGTCGTGGGCCCGCGGACCGTTATCGAGAAGGGCGCGCGCATCCGGGGGCCCGTACTCCTTGGCGCCGACTGCCATATCGGCCCCAATGCGTACATCGGCCCCTACACCTCGATCGGGGACGGGAGCACGGTCGCCGACAGCGAGGTCGAGGGCTCGATGGTCCTCGACCATGTGACGATCCGGTGCCGGCGCAAGCTCGTTGACTCGATCGTGGGCCCGTACTCCCAGGTGCTATCGGCCGAAGGGTTTGTGCCGGAGGGCGCGCGCGTGGTCATCGGCGACTACACGACTGTGCGCATCTGAAAAGGGGGGGAGGCAGAGTTGGGGCGGGCGCGAAAAGCGGGGCCCGACCTCGACGACTGGAAGGGCTTCGGGCGGGTCGACAAGTCGGACCTGCTCGGCCGCGTCGAGCGCTTTGCCGACGACCTCGAGAGCGCGTGGAAGGCCGCGCGCGCGGGGGCCCCTTCGTTCCGCAAGGGCGGGCGCTACGTCTCCTCCGTGATTGTCGCGGGGATGGGCGGCTCCGCGATCTCCGGGGAGATCGTCGCAGACGCGTTCCGCTACGCGCTGCCGGTCCCCATGGGTGTCGTCCAGGACTATGAGCTGCCGAGCTTTGCGCGGCGCGAGACCCTCGTGGTGGTCTCCTCGTACTCCGGGAGCACGGAGGAGACCCTGTCGCTGTTCGAGGACGCGAAGCGGCGCGGCTGCCGGATCGTGGGCATCACCTCGGGGGGCGAGCTCAAGGCGCGCCTCAAGGACGAGGGCCTGCCGTGCTTCGACCTGCCCGGCGGGATCATGCCGCGCGCGGCGATGCCCTTCTTGCTCGCGCCACTCGTGGAGGTCCTGGAGCGCGCGGAGCTCGCGCACGGCGCGCCGCTCATGGACGAGGCGGTGGCCGTCGTCCGCCGGACGGCCGCTTCCTGCGGGCGCAAGAGGCCCACGCGTGTGAACCGCGCCAAGAAGGTCGCCCTCGCGCTCGAGGGGGGGACGCCCGTCGTGTTCGGGGAAGGGATCTTGCGATCCGCGGCGCTGCGATGGCGGACGCAATTCAACGAGAACGCGAAGGTTCAGGCTCGTGACGATGTTTTCCCCGCCGCGAACCACAACGATATCAACGCGTGGGGCGCCGACGCGCGCTCGTCCGGGTTCCGCGTCGTGATCCTGCGCGACCCAAAGGGGCACCCGCGGAACGCGAGGCGGGTCGAGCTCACGAAGCGGATTGCCTTCAAGGGAGCCGCGGGCAGTGTGTCCGAAGTGGAAGCGGAGGGGGAGGGCGCGCTTGCCCGGGCGCTTTCCGCGGTCGTCGTCGGCGACCTTGCGTCCGTTTACCTCGCGATCCGGCGGGGCGTCGACCCCACGCCGGTGGACGCCATCGTGAGGCTGAAGAAAGAACTCGCCAAGCCCTAGCCGCGGTCCGGGCGCCTTACGTCGAGGGCTCGGAATCGCCGGAGGGCAGGTACTCGACGTTCTGCCTCCCCAGCTGCTTCTTGTGCGGGATGTCCGCGTCGAAGCGGCCGATAGGCCCCACCTCTCGCTCGGAGGCCGCGACCTTGGCCGACGGGCGCCATGTGGCGGCTGCAAGGGCTTTGTCCCAGTCGATGCGGGCCTCTTCTTTCTTCTTGGGGGCCGGAGGCGCGGCGGGCTTTGCCGCGGGGGCCGGAGAGGCGGGCGCGGCGGGCTTTGCCGCCGCAGGCGCGGAACCGCTGGCGGGGGCCGAGGGCGCGGCTGCAGGCTTAGCCCCCGGAGTCGCCGCGGCCGCGGGGGCCTTTGGCTCCGGCGCGGAGGCGGCGGCCGCCCC
>DATEUP010000028.1:0-11902 GCA_035283065.1 Thermoplasmatota archaeon
CCCAGGTTGCACCTTGTAGCGAGGACGGGGACCCCTCGTTACGGCTGCCGGACGCAAGCCCGGCGGTGGGAGACAATGCAACAGACCCGAGAGTACCCGGAGCGATCCGGGACCAAACCACTCGGGGACGGGCAGCGCGCGGTAAGGTCAAAGTTGGCGTCGACGGGGAACTCGATTCCCTGGTAGACACGGCTAAGATCATCGCGCGCTTCAACGACATGACCCGCGCTCGGCTCAAGGAGTCGACGCGGCATCAGTATGCAATGACCTGGCGGCGGTTCGCCGAGTCGGTCGAAGTCGAGAGGTACACGCGCCGGCAGCTCGCGGGCTCGAAAGGCCGGGAGCTCCTGCTAAACTACCTCGAGACGCAGAAGAAACCCTCATGGCGGACCTTGATAGCGCACCTCAAATCGCTCTGGATCGACGGCATGGGGTCGGACTTCCCATTGACGAAGCGGGATCTTCCGAAGTTGCCGAGGGTCGGGCGCCGCAGAACCCCGAGGGGAGACAGGGTGAGGCCTTGGGCCGAGGCGATGGAGAAACAGCCGGACAACTACCTTCGGGTAATCTGGCTCCACATCGGGCAACTCGGCTTGCGGCCCTCGCACCTGGGAAACCTCTACTGGTCGGACGTGACGCGGAACCCGGAGGGAAAGCCCTATGCAATCGACGCGGACGGCTCCAACCACCGCTTCAAGACACACGCTCGAGTAAGGGCGTGGCTTCCCCCGGACATGGCGGCGGCGCTCGCAACGTGGGAGGCGGAAACTCCCGAAAGGGGGGAAGACAAAGCCATCCTGCCTTGGAAAGACCGCCACGGCAACTGGCACCGGGGAGAACGCCTCACGAACAAGCGGGTTGGATACCTGTGGGAGCAATTCGAAGAGACGTGGGGCCTGCCGCACGTGAACCGCGCCGAACTTCGCCACTACGTCAAGACGGCCGGACACGACGCACGGATGGACGAAGTGGCGCTCGCCTACATGCAGGGACACGAGCCGGAAGGGATGGGGGGCCAGTACGACAACCCCGAGGACCCAGAGACGATCTACGACCGCCAGCGCTCGGCGCTCCCGAAGGGGCCGCTTGGGACGCTCAAACCGCTCGTGACCCTGCAATCGGGCGCGAACGTCGACGGCGCCTCGGCGAACCTCTTGGCGGAGTATCTACGCGGCGAGATGAGTACGCGGGAGTTTTCCGACAGGGTAGAGGCCCTGCGCCTCAAGGCCGCAAGCGGGCCGACTGGCCAGGTCTTACATCCGTAAATGAGGGGGAGTCAAAGCGTTGTGCGCGCCCGGCGCGCGTCCGTTTGATATGGCCAGTGCCCCTCAAAATTCGTCCTCGAAGTACTCCGCCTCCGGTTCGTAGGCGGGCCTGCGCGCCTTGGAAGGTCGGCGCGCGGGCGCGTCCTTGCGGGCGCGCGCCTTCCCCCCCTCGCCGGCCTTGGCCTCGGCCGGCTCGGGCTTTGCGGCCTTCGCCTCGCCGTCCCCCGTGAAGCGCAGGTAGCGCTCCTTGATCCGGTCGAGGCGGTCCCAGTCCTGCTCACGGGCCTTGTCGAGCCAAAGGGCGATGCGCCGCTCGACCTCCCCTTGCGCCGTATACTCGCCGGAGTCGAGCACGACTTTCTTGGTGAAAACGACCCACTCGTCCATTAGGCGGACGGGCACCCGGACTTCCTTGAGGTGGCGCCGTTCGCGGACGTGCTCGATGGCCGTGACGATCATGTCGCGCGCGGCGTTGTTCGCGTAGGCTTCGGCAAGGTGGGCGTTCGTCTCGTCCCGCCGGTAGATCCGGGGGTCCTCGTGCGCGGGGCAGTAGGGCGCCGTCGCGTTGGGGCACTCGGGCGGGCAGCGCGTGGCGCTCTCGGGCTCCGCCTCGAATTCGTCCTCGCCTTCCACGGGGAAGCCGACTTGCGGGCCGCGCTAAAAAACCCTCGCGCGACGGCCCCTTCAAGCGAACATGACGCCGGAGTCCAGGACGGTGGCCTGCCCCGACACGAGGAGCTTGTCGATCGCGTCCAGGAAGTCCTTGCGCGTGACCTTGTCGCGGTTGTCGCGGATCGCGAACATCCCGGCCTCCGTGCAGATTGCCTTGATCTCGGCGCCGGTGGCTTCCTCTGAGCGCTCCGCAAGGTCGGCAAGGTCGACGTCCTCGGCCTTGGCCATCCGCGCCGTGTGGATCTTGTAGATCTGACCGCGCGCCATGTCGTTCGGGATCGGGATCTCGATGATCCGGTCGAACCGGCCGGGGCGCAGGAGCGCGTCATCGAGGATGTCCATGCGGTTCGTGGCGGCGATGATCTTGACCTCGCCCAAGGGGTTGAACCCGTCGAGCTCGGCGAGGAGCTGCATGAGCGTCCGCTGGACCTCGCGGTCGCCGCTCGTGGCGATTTCGAGGCGCTTCGCGCCGATCGCGTCGAGCTCGTCGATGAAGATGATCGCGGGCGCCTTCTCGCGGGCAAGCTCGAAGAGCTCGCGGACGATCCTCGAGCCCTCGCCGATGTACTTCTGGACGAGTTCGGAGCCGACGAGCCGGATAAAGGTCGCGTTCGTCTCGTGGGCGACCGCCTTGGCAAGGAGGGTCTTGCCGGTGCCGGGCAGCCCGACAAGGAGGACGCCCTTCGGAGGCTCGATTCCGACCTTCTTGTAGAGCTCGGGCCGGGTCATCGGGTACTCGACGGATTCCTTGACCTCGATGATCTGCTGGTCGAGGCCGCCGACCTCCGCATAGGACACTTCGGGTTTCTTGATGACCTCGGCGTTGGCGATGAGCGGGTCCTTCGAGGAGGGCAGGAGGCTCATGACCGAGAGGGTCTGCTTGTTGAGCGCGACCCTCGAGCCGACCGTGAGCTTGTCCTTGTCGACGAAGTCCGCGGCAAAGACGATGAAGTCGGGCCCTGTCGAGGAGCGGACGACCACGCGGCCGTCCTCGAGGATGTCGCGGACAAATCCCACGATAAGCGGCGGCGTCTTGAGGCGGTCGAGCTCGACGCGCAGGCGTTTGATCTCCTTCTGGAGGCGGATGAGCTCGCCCTCGACGAAGCGGCGCTCGCTCTCCGCCTTGCGCAACTCGTCAAGGAGCTGGGCGTTGCGCGACTCGAGGTCCTGCACACGCTCGGAAAGGAAAGCGGGGACGTCCGCGCCGGAGTCGGCCGGGCCGGCCGGGTTCACCATTTTCTGACCTCTGGATCGAAACGGTTGGGGCTGGTCGCGAGCAGGATGGCCCTGCGTATAAAGCCTTGTGGAACAGGCGCAAGTCGTCGGCCAGGCGCGGCCTAGTTGGTCGGCTCCCTCGACGGGGGGCCATTATATCGCCGCACGCCGAAGCGGGGGTGAGGCTTCCCCTTGCCCTGCGAAATGTGTGGACGCCCCCTGCCCTTCCACGCGACCATCGTGGTCGAGGGCGCCAGGATGCGCGTCTGCGCGCTCTGCGCGAAGTTCGGCAAGGTCGTGGAGGAGGCCCGCCCGAAGGGCGCGGCGCCCCCTTTAGCCGGTCCGCCTCCCGGACCCCCCGCGCGGGTGCGCAACCGCGCGGAAAAGCCCGTGCCCCTTGAGAGCGAGGAGGAGCTGGTCGCGGACTTCGGGGAGCGCGTGCGCAAGGCGCGCGAGGCGCGCCGCGTGACGGTCGAGGACCTCGCGCGCGCGATCAACGAGAGGCAGTCGATCGTCCAGAAGGTCGAGGCGGGCACGTACTTCCCCGACCCCGAGCTCACGAGGAAGATCGAGGCCTCGCTCCAGATCCGCCTGCGCGAGAAGGTCGAGCAGGTCCACCCCGAGAAGGGGGCCCCGAGGGGGGGCGTGACGATCGGCGACCTCATCCGGATGAAGAAGGGGTAGCGGCCGCCGCGCGGCGCAGCTCGTCGCGGATGCGGCCAAAGTAGGGCGCAAGGTCGACGCCGGCCTCCCGCGCGACGAGAGCCGCCGCGACCGGGAGCTCGAGGAGCTTGTCCTCGGCCTTCCGGCGCACCTGCTCGAAGACCGCGGCGGGACTTGCCCCCGAGGCAGCCGCGGCGGCCTCGACGAGTTTCCCGGTCACTCCCGACGCGGCCTCAACGGCAGCGGGCGGGGTGGGCAGGGCCGCCGCGTCGATGCGGAAGTCGAGCGGCAGTTCCACGGCGAAGGGGTCGAAGGTGGGCGCAAGGCCCCCCAGCTTCTCGCCGGCCTTGAGGTGCCCCAACGCCTGGGCCACCTCGAGGAAGCGGCGGGCGTCCTTGGGCGAGAACCAGTGCAGGTCGAGTGACGCCTGTCGCGCGAGGTCCTCGGCGCGGATCTCGCTCTCCGAAGCGCGCCGGAAGAGGAAGGCGACGGCTTGGCGGATCCTTTCCATGGGCGGAGACCCCCCGAGGCCCCGTGCCTTAGACGTACGGGGTGAGCACGGATATGAGGTCGACCACGGCGCCCCGGTAAGGGAGTCCCGCGGGTCCCTTCACGCGGCGCGCGGTCTCAAGGTCGATGCCGCCGCCGATATAGAGGGCGCGCAGGGAGCCCGGCAGGCCCGCAAGAGGCGCCCAGTCAATGGGCGCGCCGAGCGGGCGCGACGCGTCGAGGACGAGGACCTCCTCCGCGCCTTCGGCCGCGGCCAGCGAGGCCGCCCGCGCGACCGTCGCGCCCCGGAAGTCGGGGGACGAGGCCACGACGCGGCCCTAGCGAACGACGGCCTCGAAGACCACGCTGTCGCTAAGCTCGACGGCTTTGGAAATCTCCCCTGCGGCCGCAAGCGAGCGCGTCGACACGAGCGCCTTGTGGACGCCGCTCGTGAGGATCCCGATCACGTCGTCGTGGTCCCGCACGCCGCCGTCCCACCAGACCTCGAGGGGCGACCCCTCGAGGCGCGCGGCCTCGTCGAACTGCGGGCGCCCGCCCTCGATCCCGTCGATGTCGAACACGAGCACGGCGTCGAATTCCTTGAGGAAGACCTGCGCGAACTCGTCGAGCGCAAACGCGCGCCCCTGCGCGTCCTCGACGGGCTCGTACGAGTGGTTGTTCACGACCACGACGTCGCCGCCCCGCAGGGAGACGGCAGGGATCACGCGCAGGGCGTCGGCCATCTCGTCGGACCCCTCGGCGGCCGCCCTGATGACCGGCGGCCGAGGTGAGGCGGCCCGCGCCTACTGCGCGACCTCGACGACCACGACGTCGCGCACCGAGCGCATCGAGGTAAAGGGGAGGATGAGCCGCCCCTGCGCGTCGGTCTTGTAGAGGCGCGGCTCGATGTCCTCGGCCGGGATCACGAGGACGTGCTGGAGGTCGCCCGTGCGGGTGTCGACCACGAAGTTGTCGATCATCCCGAGGATCCTCCCGTCGTTTGTCATCACCGTCTTTCCTCGCAACTCCGTCGCGAACTTCTTGGCCATGTGACCCACCCTTCACCCTAGATGTAAGAAACGTCGCTGTTTGGAGCGCGCTGCTTGGCCAGGCGCCCTTCCAGCGATTTTGAAACTGCCCGGTAATACTTAACCGTTTCTTCGTCCGCGGACGGCTTGATCACTTCGATGGCCTGGTTGATGTGGCGCCGGCGCACGACCGTCTTCTCGAGGTCCTCGCGCAGCGCGATCATCGCGCCCTCGCGGATGAGGCCCTCGATGTCGGCCCCCACATAGCCCTCGAGCATCCGGGCGAGCTCCTCGAGGTTCACGTCTTCGCCGAGCGGCACGCCGCGCGTGTGGACTTCGAGGATCTTGAGGCGCTCGGAAGCGTCCGGCGGCGGGATGTAGAGGAGCCGGTCGAAGCGCCCCGAGCGCAGGAGCCCCGGGTCGAGGATGTCGGGCCGGTTCGTGGCGGCGATGACCACGACGTCGTGGACGGACTCGATCCCGTCGATCGACGTGAGGAGCTGGTTCACGACGCGTTCGGTGACCATCGAGTCCGAGGACATCCCGCGGCGCGGCGCGATCGAGTCGATCTCGTCGAGGAAGATGATTGTGGGCGCCGACTGCTTGGCTTTCTTGAAGATCTCGCGGACGGCCTTCTCGGACTCGCCGACCCATTTCGAGAGGACCTCGGGGCCCTTGATCGAGATGAAGTTCGCCTCCGACTCGGTCGCCACCGCCTTGGCAAGCAGCGTCTTGCCCGTCCCCGGCGCGCCGTAGAGCAGGATCCCCGCGGGCGGGCGGATGCCGAGCCTCTTGAACACGTCGGGCCGCTTGAGGGGGAGCTCGACCGATTCCTTGAGCTGGAGCTTGACCTTCTCGAGCCCGCCGATGTCGGCCCACTTGACCGTGGGGATCTCGATGAAGACGTCGCGAAGCGCCGAGGGCTCGATCTCCTTGAGCGCCGCGCGGAAGTCGTCGGAGGTCACGCGCATCTTCTCGAGGATTGCCGGGGCGATCGGCTCGTCGAGGTCGATGTCGGGCAGGTAGCGGCGGAGCGCCTTCATGGCCGCTTCCTTGCAGAGGGCCTCGAGGTCGGCCCCCACGAACCCGTGGGTGATTCTTGAGAACTCCTCGATCGAGAAGCCGTCCTCGAGCGGCATGCCGCGCGTGTGGATCTGGAGGATCACGTGGCGCCCCTGGTAGTCGGGCACGCCGATCACGATCTCGCGGTCGAAGCGCCCGGGGCGGCGAAGCGCGGGGTCGATCGCGTTCACGCGGTTCGTCGCCGCGATCACGACGACCTTGCCGCGGGCGTTGAGCCCGTCCATGAGCGTGAGGAGCTGGGCGACGACCCGGCGCTCGACTTCGCCTTGGACGTTCTCGCGGGACGGCGCGATCGAGTCGAGCTCGTCGATGAAGATGATCGAGGGCGCGCTCTTCTGCGCCTCCTCGAACTTGTTGCGCAGCTGGGCCTCGGACTCGCCGTAGAACTTCGACATGATCTCGGGCCCCTGGATCGAGAAGAAGGCCGCGCCGCTCTCGTTGGCCACCGCCTTGGCGATGAGCGTCTTGCCCGTGCCCGGCGGCCCGTGGAGCAGGACGCCCTTCGGGGGCTCGATCCCGAGCCGGTCGAAGAGCTCGGGGTGCTTGAGGGGCAGCTCGATCATCTCGCGCACGCGCTGGAGCTCGCGCTCGAGCCCGCCGATGTCCTCGTACGTGACCGTCCGCGCGACGGTCTCGGTCTGCTTGGTCGCCTCCTCCTTGACCTCGATTTCCGTGGAGTCGACGATCTGGACGATCCCCTTGGGGTCCGTGGAGGTCACGCCGAAGGGTAGCGCGCCGCCCATGAGGGCGATCCCGGGGACGATGAGGTTGTCTCCGACGACGACGGGGCGTTTCATGAGGCCGCGCTTGACGAACGTCTCGATGCCCTGGCCGAACTGGATGCGCTGGTTCTCGGAGATCACGGGGGCGAGGATCACTTTCCGCCCGGGCTTGGCCTCCGCCGGGAGCACCTCGACCTTCTCGCCGATCGTCGTGCCCGTGTTCTTGCGCACGAGCCCGTCGATTCGGATGATGTCCTTGCCCTCGTCTTCGGCAAGGACGCGCCAGACGACGGCGGCGGTCGTCTTCGTGCCGCGGATCTCGATGATGTCGCCCGGCGAGATGTTGAGCTTGACTCGCGTGGCCGTGTCGATGCGGGCTTTCCCCGTGCCTACATCCGCCTGGATGGCCTCCGCCACGCGCAGGAAAACGGACTCTGGCATCGGAAATCCCAGCCCGGCGTCGCTATTTATTGACTCGGCTTTAAGGTTGTCTGCCCGGCCGTCCCTTCCGGAACAAGGGGGGCTTTTGCGCCGTCAGGCGGGCGCCTGGGCCTCGCCCGACCAGGCTTCTTCGACCGCCTGGATGAGTTCGAAGCCCTTGGGTGCAAGCGCGAGTTTCGCCGCCAGTTCGGCAAGGAGCGGCACGGCCTCTCCGGCAAAGGACCCGTCGGCGATCGCGCGCCAGGCGGCCTGCGTGAGGATGAAGGGGTGGTCGGAGGTGAGGTGCGCGGTGTCCGTCTGGGCCGAGGCGTCGAGGAAGGCGAGCGCGGCCTGGCGCGGCGAGGTCCCCGACTCGAAGAGCCCGCGGAGCCCCGCGTGGGCCTCCGCGAGGTTGCCGCTCGTGAGTCCGACGAGGAGCCGGCCGGCGTAGTCGCGCCCGCCCGGCTGCGGGTGGGGAAGGTCGCGAACGTCGAGGAGCTTCTTGGGGCCTTTGTAGCCGTTCGCGATCGAGAGGGCCGCGTTGTGGAGCACCGCGCGGCCGACAGCGGGGTGCAGCTGGCGCGCAAGGCGACGCGCGGCGTCGGCAAGGACGAACCGGTGGCCAAGGCCGCCCTCTTCCTCAAGGGCGAGGCGCTGGAGTGCGCGGCCTGTTTCCTCGAGCCCTTGAGGGCCCTTCGAGGCCCTGGCGATGAGGGGGCCAAGGGCCCCAAGGTCCCCCGACTGGACCGCGCCCTTGAACGCCGCAAGGGCCTCCGAGGGGCTCTCCTCACCCACCTTCCGGGGCTCGACGCGCCGCGTCCTGTAGCGCCTCGAAAGCTCGACTTGGGCGAAGGCGAGGTGGCCGAGGAGCAGGTCGGCCTCCTCCTCCCCCGACACATACTGGAGGAGGTTGAGGGCCGCGGCAACCTGGAGGGGCAGGTGGGTGACGTACCCCGCGGGCTTCAAGATCACTTCGGGGCGAGCCGACCACTTGGCGAAGAGGTTCACGACGAAGGTGCTCTCGCCCGAGAGGCGGTGAAGCTCGATCGAGGCGTCGACCGCGCGCGCCACATCGCCGCGGTCGAGGGCCTCGGCCAGGGCGCGCTCGGCTTCGCCCATCGAGGCGCTCGTGGCGGCCGAGGCGCGCTCCCGCGCGCGTGCGACGAGGTCGCGCACACGGGAGTCCTTGGGCTGGCGCGTGACTTGGAGCGCGGCGGCGGCAAGAGGGTACTTGCCGGCCTCGGGGCCAAGGCCCGCCGCAATGTCGAAGGCCGCGGAGGTGAAGAGGAGGCTGTGGAGCTCCTCGCCGTCTTCGGCCATGACGCGCAAGATCGCGCGCTCGACGCTCGCCGCGGGCGCGCCGGCGCGAAGCGCGAGGGCAAGGCAGCCAAGCACGGCGCGCTCGTCGCGGCCCTTGAGCGCCGCGCGCAGCGCGGCAAGGCCGTCTTCGGCTTCTTCCAAGGAGGCCACTTCCGGCGGGAAGGGGAGGGGGTGCCTCCCAAGAGCCTGGCCGGCACGAATAAACGTTGGCCCCGGCGCGGGACGCGCGCCTTCGGACATCCGGCGGGCCCGTCGGGGAAAGGTAAAAGAAAGGCGGGCGGGCTCGGAAGCGCCCAGTGGCCCAAGACCCTCCGCCTGAAGTCCCGCCGGCCCCCGCAGCCCCGCGGCCGGGGGCCCTTGGCGCCCCCGCCGCGCCGACCGAGGAGCCCCGGCTCACCCCCGCGGAGGAGCAGGCCCTCGGGCGCGCCCGCGAGGCCTACGTCGCCGGGCGCACGGCCGAGGCCCTTGGCCTCTACGACGCCCTTGTCGCCGCGTTCCCGCAGCGCGCGGTGTTCTGGAACGACCGCGGCGTGACCAAAGACGCGATCGGCAACCACGGGGAGGCCGAGCGCGACTACCGGAAGGCGCTTTCGCTGTACCCGGACTACGAGCTCGCGTTCCGGAACCTTTCGAACTGCCTGCTCTTCCAGGGGCGCGAGGACGAGGCGCTCGAGGCGCTCCTTGCCGCCGTGAGGCTCGAGCCGGACTACGAGGGCGCGTACCGCGACATCCTCGCGATCCTCCTCGGCCGCGGCCCCGGGCGCGGCGAGGTCGAGGTCGCAAGGAGGCTCGCGCGCCAGGCGCGGGGGCCTTTTTCGCGGTTCGTCTACGGCGTCGTGGCCGCCGAGGCCGGCGAGGGGCGCACGGCCGTGCGCGAGCTTGGAGAGGCCGCCGAGGCGCTTGCCAAGGACGAGGGGCTCAAGGCGCGCCTCGGGCCCGAGTGGCGGCGCGTGATGGGCGAATTCGAGAAGGCGCTTGGCAACGCGCTCTTCGCGCGCGACGAGGTGGCCGACTCCGTCGACGCCTACAGGCGCTCCGTCGAGGCCCACCCGGAAGACGAGGAGGCGTGGAACAACCTCGGCTTCGCGTACTACACGGCCGGCGAGAACGAGCTCGCGATCGACTGCTTCAAGCGCGCCGTCGAGGTCGCCCCGGGCTACAAGCACGCCTGGTACAACCTCGCCTACACGTACCAGGCCATCGACCTCCTCGAGGAGGCGATCGGGGCCTACGACAAGACGCTCGAGTGCGACCCCGCCGACGAAGTCGCCTGGAACAACCGGGGGAACGCAGAGTACAACCTCGGGCGCTACGAGACCTCGATCCCCTACTTCGAGAAGGCCGTCGAGGTCCAGCCCGACTACGACATCGCGTGGAACAACATCGGCAACGCGCTCAACAAGGCGGGCCGCCACGCGGAGGCGATCCCCTTCCACGAGAGGGCGCTCAAGGCGAACCCCCAGTTTGACTACGCCTGGTACGCGCTCGCGAAGAGCCGCTTCCACACGGGCGACCTCACGGGCGCCGTGCGCGAGGTCGAGCGATGCCTCGCGGTGAACCCCCAGTTCGACTCGGGGTGGGCGATGAAGGCGGAGGTCCTTCTCCACCTCGGCGACCTCGACGAGGCCCTCGAGGCCGCCGAGCAGGCCGTGCAGGCGAACGCCTCGAACGACCACGCGCACTTCGTGCACGGCGAGGTCCTCGAGGCGCTCGGGCGGCCCGACGCGGCGGAGGCGGCCTACAGCAGCGCGATCGCCCTTGCCGGCGAGGCCGCGAGGATCCGCGGGCACGTGCCCGACGCGTGGACGGCGCTTGGCGAAATGCTGCTCGCGCGGGGGCACTTCGAGGAGGCGCGGGCCTCTTTCGGGAAGGCTGCGGAAATCCAGCCGGGCTCGCAGCTCGCGCGCGAGGGTACGCTCGACGCGCTCATCCGGCTCGGGCGCTACCGCGATGCGGTCCTCGCGCTTCGCCCCGAGGTGGCAAGGGAAGCGCCCCACGAGCTGCTCGCGCGCATGCGCCTCTACCTCGACACGGGGGAGTTTGCCGCCGTGGCGCCCTCGGCGGAGCGCTTCCGCAAGTGGTACGGGGACGAGCCGGACGCGCGGCTCCTCGAGGGGGAAGCCCTCCTCGCGCTCCGGCGGGCGGCGGAGGCGCGCCAGGCGTTCGCCCGGGCCGCATTCACGCTGGAGAAGCGCCTTTCCAAGGAGCGCAAAGCGCGCGCCAAGGCGCTCGAGCAGAGCCGCAGGCGGCGCAAGCGGCGGGAGCGGCCGAAAGGGGCCCCGCCCGGGGGCAAGAACGCGGCGGCCTCAGGCGCCGATGAGTGGCAGGAAGTCGCCGACGGTCGGAGCCAGATCCGCGCGCTCCAAGAGGAGGGCGCGTTCCTCGATTCCTTTGCCGAGGAGCCTTCGGGGGAAGGCGCGCTGCAAGAGCAGCTCTACCGCGCGAGGATGCTTGAGGGGCAGGCAGCGCAGGCCGCGGGCGGCCGCGAGGACGCGCGCGCCCTTTTCTTGAAAGCCACGGAGGCTCGAAGCGACCTGCCGGAGGCCTGGTTCGAGCTTGGGCGCCTCGCGCTCGAAGGCGGGGACCCCAGGGAGGCGAGGCGCGCGTTCGAGCGCGCGGTGGGCGCCGACAACTCCTCAGAACTCGGATGGCTCGGCCTCGCGCGCCTTTCCGACGAGAGGGGGCGCGCGCGGGCCGCCGAACGCTTCAGGGCGGCGGCGCTGCGGCGCGCGCCGGGCCACCCGGAGGGCCGCGCGCCCGCGCCTGCCGTGAAGAGTCCGGCGAAGGCGGCCTCGCAGCGTTAGGGCCGCTCGAAGAGGTCGAAGGCCGTCGGGGGCATGAGCCGGACCGACGGGGGGCGCACCGGAGCCTCATGGGGCGGCGCCGCGCGAAGCGGCAGGCGCTCATCCTCCAAATCGGACGCGCCGTAAAGGGGCCCGAGAGATTCGAGGAGCCCGCGCGAGGGCTGCGGGGGAGGCGCCGCCTTAAGGGCGCGTCGGCGCCCTGCACCGCGGGGCGCCCTCAA
>DATEUP010000029.1:0-3020 GCA_035283065.1 Thermoplasmatota archaeon
CCGCGTACGCTCCGCTCCGGTGCACAGGGCGCGCGGCGCGCGCCCGTGGCAATATTCGACGGGCCGACAATGTCGGCCCTGTGCGCCTTGCATCTGACCCTTCCTGAACAGGCTCCCGCGGACGCGGGGGGGCAGGTTCCAACGTCCGACACTCGAACGGACTCATAGGCCGAAACCGGGGTTGCCTGAAACCGGGGTTGCCTTGCTTTCGGTCGGCCGGTGTGCTATAAAGTCTCCCTTTATTGCACTCGCCTCCGGGGTGAGCGCGCCAGAGCGGGAAGGAGTTGGTTTCATGACGGTGTACGAGACGATTGTCATTCTCAAGACGTCCCTGACCGATGACGAGATAGGGAAGGCCATCGGGAAGGTGCGGGGGATCCTCGAAAAGGGCGGCGGCGAGATCCTGAAAACCGAGAATTGGGGCAAGAAGAAGCTGGCGTATGAGGTCCGCAAGGAGAAGAAGGGCACGTACGTCTTCTTCCGGTTCCGGGGCGCCGGCGGTCTGGTCGCCGAGCTGGAGCGGCAATACCGACTCGATGACTCCATCATCAAGTTCCTGACGGTGACATGCGATCCCAAGTTGCTTGCGGAGGAGACGGCCCGCGAGGCCGCCGCCGCGGCGCATTCGGCCTCCGCGGCTCACGCGGTCGTGGGCGCGGCGGTCGCCACGGAGTCGGTCGCCGGGGGGTAAGTCATGGTGAGCTTCAACAAAGTCATCCTGATGGGCAACCTCACCAAGGATCCGGAGGTTCGGTTCACGCCCAGCGGGACGCCGGTCGCCACGCTCGCCCTGGCGGTCAATCGACGGTACAAGCAGGGCGAGGAGCTCAAGGACGAGGTGTGTTACGTCGACGTGGTTGTGTTCGGCAAGCAGGCCGAGAATTGCGGGCAGTATTTGAGCAAGGGCCACGGCGTGATCGTCGACGGCCGATTGCAGCAGCGTCGCTGGGAAACCGACGACGGCCAGAAGCGCAGCAAGCACGAGGTCGTCGCCCAGACGGTCAACTTCCTGCCGAAGCGGGATCCCTCGGCTGCCGCAGGTGCGGCGGCGGCCATGGCCGCGACCGGCGCTAAGCCGTCTCTGGCCGTCGACGCGACCCCCGGCGAAGAGTTCGTCGAGAACGACGTGCCGTTTTGATGCGATGAGCGATCGCACGCGAGGCAACTATCTAGCGTCACGCTAGAGCCGTGTGGCGTCACCGTTTGTCATAAGGAGTCGATATGCGACCAACCCCCCCCTCCCCCCCTTCGTCATCCCAGGCGCCGTCCGGCGCCAAGGATTCCCGGAGCGGGCCGGGTCAGGAACGGAAGTTCTTCAGCCGGCGCAAGGCGTGCCGGTTTTGCACCGACAAGGTCGCCGGCATCAACTACAAGGATGTGCCGACCCTCCGCAATTTCCTGACGGAGCGCGGCAAGATCATGCCGCGGCGCATCTCCGGCAACTGCGCGATTCACCAGCGGGCGCTGACCACGGCCATCAAGCGGGCCCGCAACATCGCCATGGTCGCGTTCGCCGAAGAGCGATAGCCCTCGACGGCGGAAGCGGGGTCTTGCGGGAGACCGATGGCCCGGCTTCAGACGAAGACCCTCTGGCTCATCACCGCGGCCGCCGCGGCGCTCGTCCTCCTGCTGCAGTTCTGTCCCGCCGCTCGCCGTCACAACGTCCTGACGCTCACCCTGTCGCAGGACAAGCTGGCGATCGACGTGGCCGACTCGCCCGAGCGGCGCTTATTCGCGCTCGGGATGCTCGACCGCTTCCGCCCCGGGCGCGGCCTCCTGCTCGTCTTCGACGACGGCACACCGCCCCGCGTCTGGTCGAAGGCGCTCCAGGTGGAGGCGGACCTGCTGTGGCTTGACGAGACGCGGCAGATCGTCGGCCTCGACCTGGGCGCGCGTCCGTGCGCTAAGGATCCCTGCCCCGAATACGCCCCCGAGCGCGGCGCCGTCTCCGTCCTCGTGCTGCCGCCGGGATCCGGGCGGGATGCCGCGCTGGCGCCGGGTCGGACGGTGTTCCTACAGCCGGCGTAGGAGCCTGTCCATGAAGAGCCATCTGCGGCGTTGTCAGTCGGCCTTGCGTGCTCACGTACGACCGCAATCCCCCGGGAATGCTTCGTACCTCCAGGAGACTCCCAGTACGCTCCGCGCGCAAGGCCTCCTTCCGCCTTGCATCTGGCCCTTCCTGAACAGGCTCCCGTGGACGCGGGGACAGGCTCCTACGCCCGATGACTCGGACGGGCTCTTAAGGGCAGGTCCGCGTCGCGCAGGGCTCGCCCGCCGCTTGGCCGAATCTTGCAAGCCCGGCGGCAAGTTGCTATAGTGCGACGATACCGAAAGGGGTGAGCATGGCCAAGGCGAAGCCGACGACAACCCGCAGCACGCGACGAACCCCGGCCAAGGGGCGTTCGGCCGCCGCCGGCTCGTCCTCCAGCACGTCCTCCCCACCGGCTCGCAAGACCCGTACACCGGCCCGTATCGGCCGGACCGTTTCCCGAACGGCATCAAAGAACGGGGCGCCCTCCCGGCGCTCGGGCCCCGAAGGAGGGCGGACCGCTTTCGGCTTCGGGCGGCTCGCGCGCCGGGAGGGCGCCCCGTTCTTCGATGCCGTCCGGGAAGCGGTCCGGCCGATACGGGCTGGGGTACGGGTCTTGCTCGCCGGGGGGGAGGACGTGGTGGAGGAGGACGAGCCGGCGGCGGACGAACGCCCCTTGGCCGGGGTTCGTCGCGTGCTGCGCGTTGTCGTCGGCTTCGCCTTGGCCATGTTCACCCCTTTCCGTATCGTCGCACTATAGCAACTTGCCGCCGGGCTTGCAAGAATCGCGGCGGCGGACGAGCCCCTACGCCGGCTGCAAGAACGCCGTCCGACCCGGCGCGAGCGCGGCATCCTGCCCGGATCCCGGTGGCAGCACGAGGACGGAGACGGCGCCGCGCTCGGGGGCATATTCGGGGCAGGGATCCTGGGTGCACGGACGCGCGCCCAGCTTGAGGCCGACGATCTGCCGCGTCTCATCGAGCCACAGCAG
>DATEUP010000030.1:0-10664 GCA_035283065.1 Thermoplasmatota archaeon
CGACCCCTGCGGCTGTGGCGACCGAATAGGGGTGGCCGCGCGCGAGCGCCGCGCCAAGGCCGGCGAGGACTCCGTGGATGATCCACCAGAGCGCAAGGGCCTCGCCCGCCCTGGCGAGGTTCCCCTGGAGCGTCTGGTAGAGCACGAGCCAAAAGAGCAGGAGGGGGATCGACCAGGCAAAGAGGGTCCCCCAGGGGACCTTCCTTTCCGGGACCTCGTCAAGGCGCTCGAATGGCGGGAGGGCACTGAGCCCCCGCTCGAGCGCTGCGCGCACGCCCTTCAGGTGGCCCGCGCCGACGACCGCGACGACGCGCCCCTCCTTGGCGGCGAGCAAGACCTTCTTCGCGAGGTACTCGTCGCGCTCGTCGATGAGTACGCGCTTGACCGACGGGGCGAACCGGCCAATCTCCTCCATCATCTCCGTGAGGACGTCCTCGTCCATCATCTTGGCAAGCTCGGCCTCGAGGTCGGCCTTCCCCTTGGCCTCCGTATCGGCCTGGTCGGCCATCCGGCGCAGCCCGAAGAGGACCTGCCATGCTTCCCAGGCGAAGCGCAACTTCTCGACGACCGTCATCAGGCGCCAGGCGCGCTTCAGCGTGACGCCGATGTCGCGGTCGAGGAGCGCGAGCTTGAGGCCGCGCCCGTGGGCGAGGTTCACGGCCTCGATCATCTCGGCGCCCGGCTCGACGCCGAAGCGCTCGGCCAGGCGCCGCTGGAAGCTCGCGAGGAAGAGCTGGGCCATGAAGAAGTACGCGCGCCCCGAGCGCAGGATTTCCGTGACCGGTGTGCGCCCCCACTCGCCGCGGTCGCGCAGGGCCTTGTAGCGCCCCGCGTCGAGCTCGACGCCCACGATGTCGGGCTTGAAGGCCTCGAGGGCCGCCTGGACCTCCTCGACGCTGCGCTTCGAGACGTGCGCCGTGCCGACGAGCACGACCCCTTCAGAGACCCGCTCGATCATGGCAGATGCGCACCCCCAAGGCTTCGACCCAAGGCCGTCCGGCGGGCCTTGCCTTCAAGGGGGCGCGTCAGCCCGACTCCTTCACGTCGATCGCGCTGTCGCAAACGAGCTTGAGGATGACCTCGAGGTCCTCGGGCGTCTGCTCGTGGATCGAGAGCACGAGGGTCATGACCTGGCGCACGCGGAGCGAGTTGATGAGGTAGTACGCGAACTCCGAGAGGGCCTTCTCGTCGTTGTGCATCGCGAGCGTGTTCATCGCGTCGAGGAAAAGGATCGTGCCCTTCGTGCCCACTTGCTTGAGCCACGTCTCGACCTTCAGCATGATGTTCTCAAGCATGGTCGGCGACTCGATGTAGGCCGTGTTGTCCTTCTCGCCGCCCGTCGAGCCGACGATGAAGGAGATGCAGTCGACGAAGTAGAGGTTCGAGACGGAGACCCCCTCGGCCTCGAGCTGCTGCTTGATGACCGACGAGGGGATCGTCGAGGTGACGTAGATGACCTTCTTGTTCTGCTTGTTCGCGTACTCGACGACGGCCTTCATCGTCTGGAAGTAGAAGTTCAGGTCGCACATGAGCGCGATCGCCGCGTTCGGGGCCGCCTCCTCGAGGCTCTGTTGGACGATCCGCTCGACCTCGACCGGCATAGGGGGATTCAGCCCTCCCGCATCGACGCCTTGAGCATCGGCACCATGATGAGCCCGTGGCTCGTGAGGTCGAACACGTAGCGCGCGCGCGAGTGGACGGTCCCGCGCATCTTGACGACCTGGATCGTCCGCAGGAGGTAGCCCCGCGAGTCGTGGTTGCCAAGGAGCACGATCCCGTCGGCCACGGCTTCCTCGACGCCGAAGGTCGAGTAGGCCGACTCCCCCGCGCGCGTCTCGCTCGTGGCGACCGTGGTCACGCCGGCACCGGCAAGCGCGCGGCCGAGCTTCAGGGTGAAGTCCCGGATGAGCTCGGGCTTCGAGATCCGCTGGCACACGCCCGTCAGGGAATCGATCACCATGCGCGTTGCGCCTTCGTCCTTCACGGTCTTCGCGAACCACTTGAGCAGGGCGTCGACGTCCTTGTCCGAGAGGTCCGCCGAGATGTTGAGCTTCTCAAAGACCTCGGCGGAGTCGTAGAAGTGGAGCTTCTTGTTGACAAGCCCCTTCTCGAAGAAGGCGAAGGAGGCGGCGTTCTCGACGACGCGCTCGACGGTCTCCGTCGTCGAGAAGAAGATCCCCGCCTCGCCGGCGCGCGCGCCGTTCACGAGCATCTCGAGGGCGAGGGTCGTCTTGCCCGTCCCGCAGGCGCCTGAAAGGAGCACGAGGTTCCCGAGGGGGATGCCGCCGTTCAGGACCGAATCGAGGCCGCTGATGCCGGTTTTGGCGCGGGCTTCCCCCGCGCCGGGGGACTCCCCACCCCCGCTTTTCTCGGCCAAGCCAACCCTCTGGACGGGAAGTATTCCTCCACAATCCCGCGTCTGTAGGAGCGGTCTGTGCATATATATGGATTGTGGGGCAAAAAATCGCGGCCAGTCAGCGTGTCAGATGCGATCTGGAAAACGGGGAAAAAACGTGTGCGCGCACCGAGTTTTATAGAGTCGGGCGAATACTCGCGCACGAAGGGTTGCGCGCGTGGCGGAGTGGGTCGACGGCGTGCGCGTGGCATTTGCCCTTGGAGGCCTCTGCCTCGCATCGCTCACCGACCTAAAGACGCGCGAGGTCCCCAACGAGTTGTGGTACGCGCTTGGCGCGGCGGCGCTCGCCCTCATGGCGCTCGATTTCAATGGGACGTTCGGAGGGGCCGCCTGGGCCCTTGCGGTCCCCGTGGGCCTGCTCTTCGTGGTGGCCGTGACCGGCGGCGAGATCGTCTCCGTGTTCCCGGAGGGCGAGGAGCCGCCCGAGGGCTTTGAGCCGACGCCCGCCCAGCGGCGCACGATACGAATCGACATGGCGCTCACCGCGCTCCTCATCGGGAGCGCGCTCGCCCTATTCGTCCTCGCGAGCAGTTGGGACCTGGGGAGGCGGGTCGGGTCCCTTGAAGGCCCGCAGGCCCAAGCGTACTCGACTTCGATCATGTTCGGCCTCGCCATCGGCCTTTACATGGCTTCGCTCCTTGCCGGCGGCGGCGACGCGAAGGCCCTCATCCTTCTCGCCGCGCTCTTCCCCCGGGCTCCCGCGCTCCCGGGCTTGCCTCTGGTGGCGCCGAGCGCCCTCTCGATCGAGCTCCTCCCCTACTCGCTCGCGGTGTTTTTCAATGCGGGGCTCCTGCTCGTCCTGCTGAAGGTGCCCCTCTCGCTGGCGATGAGCGCGCGCGAGGGTAGCGTGAAGCTCCCGCAGTCCCTGTTCGGTCACCCGAAGCGCGTGGACCTGGTGAACCTCGAACGGGAGTGGGTGATGGGAAAAATCGATGAGGGCGCCTTCGTCGAGACGCGGATGGTCACGCACGGGGCCCACTCGGACGGGGAGCAGGCCAAAGCCCTCGCGTTCCTAAAGGAAAGCGGCGCCGAGAGGGTTTTCGTAACCTCGAAGATCCCGTTCATGGTCTACCTCCTCGTGGGGTTCGCCTTCGCGCTCCTGTTCACGAGCCCGCTCTATTTCGTGGCACGCTGACCACGGGTTGGGCCTTAGCAGGCCACCGCGCCGCTTCGCGAAAACCCGGGCGGCGCGCCCAAGCCTTTTTGAGGCCACAGGGCGCCATCCGAGGTTCCCGGGAGGGCTTGAAGTGCCGCGCCAAGGCTCAAGGAAAACGGGCTCGAGGGATGAGATCGTCCTCCAGGTCGCCGTCGACACGACGACCCTCAAGCGCGGCCTCCAGATCGCCCGCGAAGCGGCCGCGGGCGGCGCGCAGTGGCTCGAGGTGGGGACCCCCCTCCTCAAGAGCGAGGGGATGGAGGCGGTCCGCGCCTTCAAGAAGGCGCTAAAAGGGAAGGTCATCGTCGCCGACATGAAGACGGCCGACGTGGGGGGCGCGGAGGTCGAACTGGCCGCAAAGGCCGGCGCCGGGGTCGTCCACGTGCTCGGCTCGGCCCACGATGAGACGATCCGCGACGCGGTGCGCGCAGGCCGCAAGTACGGCTGCTGGATCGCGATCGACCTCATGGGGATCGGCGACAAGGTCAGGCGCGCGAAAGAGGTCGAGGCGATGGGGGTCCACCACGTGAGCGTCCACGTGGGGGTCGACGAGCAGATGGTCGGCCTCTCGCCGGTCAAGATGGTGCGGCGGGTCGCGGAGGCCGTCTCGATCCCCGTGGCCGCCGCGGGGGGCCTGAACTCCGAGACCGCGCCCGCCGTCACGAAGGCCGGCGCGACGATCATCATCGTCGGCGGGGCGATCACCAAGGCCGAGGACCCGAAGGCCGCGACGGAGAAGATCCTCAAGGCGCTGAAGACCGGCAAGGCGCTGCCGACGGAGCTCTTCCGCAAATACGCGCAGAGCGAGCTTGTCGAGGCCTTCACCCTCGCCTCGACGCCGAACATCACGGACGCGAACCACCGCAAGGGCGCGATGAAGGGGATCCGGCCCGTGAACCACGGCCCCCTCAAGATGGTGGGGCGCGCGGTCACGGTGCGCACGGTGAACGGGGACTGGGCGAAGCCCGTCGAGGCGATCGACGTGGCGAAGCCTGGCGAGGTCATCGTGATCGACGCCCAAGGCGGGGAGACGGCGGTCTGGGGCGAGCTCGCGTCGTGGTCCTGCAAGCGCAAGGGGGTCGCCGGCGTCGTGATCGACGGCGCGATCCGCGACGTCCCCGACATCCGCGCCATGGGCTTCCTCGCCTTCGCGCGCCACGTCGTCCCCGACGCCGGCGAGCCGAAGGGGCACGGCGAGATCGGCGCGGAAATTGTCTGCGGCGGCCAGACGGTCCGCGGGGGCGATTGGGTCGTTGGCGATGACTCGGGGGTCGTGGTCGTGCCCCAAGAGCGCGCGGTCGAGATCGCGAACCGCGCGGTCAATGTTTTCGAGACCGAGAACCGGCTGCGCGAGGAGATCCGCCGAGGTTCGACGCTCTCGAAGCAGCTCGAGCTCGAGAAGTGGGAGAAGGTCGGTTAGCGCGCGCCGGGCAGGAGCGCGAGGCGCACGGCCTCGAAGGACGCCTGGTCGTCCGGGGCCAGGAGCGAGGCGAACTTGGGCTCGCGGTCAAGCGCCCCCGGCCATCGCGAGAGGATTACGCCGCCGTTGGCCGTCCCGAGGCAGACAGGTTTAAGCCGCGGCTCCTGGCGGTGCAGCCATTCGAAAACGCGGCCAAGCCGGACGACGTGGTCTGCGCCCACGGCGGCGACTTGAGCGGGCGACAGGTAGGTCGCGCAGCGCGAGAGCTCGGAGAGCCGCGGCGGGAGGGGCCCTTTGAGTTCGGCCTCCGTGAACCGCCACCTGATGTTGTCGTGCTCGGGCCCGGAGAACATACCAAGGGGGGCCGTCTTCTCCGCCAGGGCCTTCAGGTACTTCTCCGCGAGCGCATCTTCGATGAGCGCGGCGGCGGCGCCGTGGTCGCCCTCGGCGTACCCCTTGGCCTTTTCGCGCCAGTACTGCGGCAAGAAGAGGACGCCCTGCATGAAGTCGCGGCGGGGGTCGACTCGGGGGGGCGCGAGTTCGTCCTCGCCGAGGTACTCGAACTCGATCCGCGCCCGCACGACGGCGCCCCCGAGGTAGAGGTCGGCTTGGCCCCTCACCTGGAGGATCGCCGTGGCCGCGTACTCGGCAAGGACCTTCTCCGCGTCCTCGGCCGTCCGGGGAGGCGGGTGCTGCTTGACCTGGACCGCAGCGCCAGCCGTTCGCCGGGCGACCTCGAGCGGCGTGCCTTGCCGCGGCACGACGCCGGCGGCGATCCACCCCGAGAGGAGCGAGCCGTAAGCCCTTTGGGAGTCCTTGGAGGGCGTGGCGTACCAGAACACGTAGGCATCGTCGTCGGTCTTGTCGGTAATCATTTGGCCCAAGTTTCCCGAGCCCCGCGGGGGCCGATAACCGTTTGGTTGCCGGTCCAGGTGCGCAAGGCCGTTTGAGGGGCGCCCGTGTGTTTCGCCCAGGGTCCCCTATGCGATCGGCGATTCAAAGACCAAAACGCATAGAGTTTTATATACTATGTATGTGTTTTAGTGGAATCATGAATGAAAGCATACTGCAAGACCTCCGCAGCGCGTTCCTCTCCAGACGCTCGCTCGAGAATCTCCCCGAGGAGATCTGGAAGCGAACAAGTGCGCTAAACACCTGGGGAACCAATGCAATCGAAGGGAACACCCTCACTTGGAAGGATGTGGAGAAACTCCTCCTGGAGGAGCAGAGCATTCCCAACCGCCCCATGCACGACGTGCTCGAGACGCTCCAGCATGAGAAAGCCTTCCGCAGTCTCCTTGCGCGCAAGGACCAGCCCGTCACGCTGGTAACCGCTCTCGAGTTGCACGAAGCCGTGTTCAAGGGCCTTCGCAACACGGATCCAGGCCAGTGGCGGCGGACGAACGTGCGGATCGCAGGGACGGATCACAGGCCCCCTCGAGCCGAAAAGGTGGTCGCCGAAATGGAAGGGTGGCGCTCCGATTACGCCCGGCGTGAACTCGAAGGCGAGGATACCTTCGCGCTGGGTGCATGGATGCACAACCGTTTCGAATCGATTCATCCCTTCCGCGACGGAAACGGGAGGGCGGGAAGGCTCCTTCTAAACCTCCATTTCATGAAGCGGAACTGGGCGCCCGTGCACTTGGTGCCGAGCGACCGCCGGGAATACCTCGCGGCGCTGGAGGCGGGAAACGGGGGCGACCTGTCGGCTCTCCTCCACTTGCTCCAAGAGGCGATGGGTCGGTCCTTGCTGGACCTCCTCGATCAGGTTGGAACGGAGCAAGACGAGCTCAAGGTCCTTTGGACCTTTGCCGCGAAGGCGGGCTACAGTGCGCACTACCTCGCGCTGCGGGCAAGTCAAGGGGAATTGCCCGCGGTGAAGGAACGCGGTCGATGGCGCACTAGCGCACGGGCGATGGCCCTGTACCACGACCACGCAGCGCGCCGCTGAGGAATCTTCTTCTACCGTCCACCCGGTTGGCGCGGCGCTTCCCATGCACGACTATGACCCCCTCGCCATCGAAGCCCGCTGGCAGCGCGAGTGGGACGCCGCGCGCCTCTTCGAGCCGAAGCGCGAGGAGGGCCGGCGCAAGTTCTTCATCATCTTCGCGTACCCGGGGATCTCGGGTTTCCTCCACGTCGGCCACATGCGGGGCTACTCGTACTGCGACGCGATCGCGCGGTACCACCGGCAGCTCGGCGAGAATGTCCTCTTCCCCGCCGGCTTCCACGCCTCGGGGATCCCCGCCGTGTCCTTCGCGCGGAAGGTCGAGCGCGGCGACGAGGTCGCGCTTTCGACGCTGCGGGAGGAGGGCGTGGACGAGGCGACCGTGGCCGGCCTCAAGGACCCCGCGTTCGTCGTCTCGTTCTTCAGCAAGGTCTACGAGGAGCGCTACTGGCGCAAGTTCGGCTTCTCGATCGACTACACGCGGCTCTGCACGACGACCGATGCGGCCTACGGCCGCTTCATCGCCTGGCAGTTTCGCAAGCTCAACGAGAAGGGGCTCCTTGTCCAGAAGCCCCACTTCGCCCCCTTCTGCCCCGTTTCGGGCCCGGTGGCCGTCGACGCGTCCGAGACGGACGTCGCGAAGGGCGGCGACGCCGAGGTGCTCCAGTTCACGGCCCTCAAGTTCCGCACGGAGGAAGGCGTCGTCTTCCCCTGCGCCACGCTTCGCCCCGAGACCGTGTTCGGCGCGACGAACCTCTGGGTGAACCCCGCCGTCGAGTACGTGCTTGCCGACGTGAAGGGGGAGCGGTGGGTGCTCTCTCCGGAGGCGGCGAAGAAGGCCGACCTCATCTTCGAGGGCGGCGCGAAAGCCGTGGGGCGCCTCGCGGGCCGCGACCTCGTGGGCAAGTCCGCGCGCGCGCCGCTCACGGGGCGCGCCGTGCGCGTGTTCCCCTCGTCGTTTGTGGACCCGGCGGTGGCAACCGGCGTCGTCATGAGCGTCCCGGGCCACGCGCCCTATGACTTCGCCGCGCTCGAGGAGCTCCGGCGGCACCCCGCGGGCGTCGACGCCGCCCTCCTCGATGGCGTCCTGCCGGTCGTGATCGTGCGCGCCCCCGGAAGCGCCCCGGAGGGCACATCGCCCGCGGAAGCCGCCGTCCGCGCCCACAAGGTCGCCTCGACGGCCGACCGCGAGGCGCTCGACAAGGCGACGCAGGACGTCTACACCCTCGAGTTTCACCAGGGGCGCATGCTCGAGAACACGGGCGCCTTTGCCGGCATGCTCTGCAGCGAGGCGCGCGAGAAGCTCGTGCGCGAGTCGGCGGAGGTCGGCCTGTCGGCGGCGTTCCCCGAATTCTCGAAGGAGGTCGTCTGCCGGTGCGGCCAGCAGGTCCTCATCAAGCGGATCCCCGACCAGTGGTTCATCCGCTACAGCGACGAGGAGCTCACGAGGGCCGCCGCCGCGCATGCGGGGACCATGGAGGTCACCCCCGCGGAATACGCGCGCGACCTGCCCTCGACCCTCAGGTGGTTCGCCGACCGCGCGTGCATCCGCCAGGGTGCGTGGCTCGGCACGCGGTTCCCGCTCGACGAGCGCTGGGTCATCGAGCCGATCTCGGACTCGACGCTCTACCCTGCCTTCTACATCGTCTCGCCCTACGTGAACTCGGGCGCGCTTCCCCCCGAGGCGCTCACGGAGGCGTTCTTCGACTACGTGTTCCTCGGTCGGGGCGAAGCGCCCCGCCTTGCGGGCGTGCCAGGCGCTGTGGCGGAGGCGTGCCGGCGGGACTTCCTGTATTGGTACCCCCTCGACGTCAACCTCGGGGGCAAGGAGCACAAGACCGTCCACTTCCCCGCGTTCATCAAGAACCACGTGGGGATCCTCGAAGAGCCCCACTGGCCTCGGGGCATCTTCGTGAACTTCTGGGTGACGAGCGCGCAGGGCGACAAGCTCTCGAAGTCGAAGGGCGGTGCCCAGCCCGTCGCCGAGCTTGCGGCGACCTTCGGGGTCGACGCCCTGCGCCTCTACTACGCCCACGCCGCGGCGCCTTGGCTCGACATCGAGTGGGACCCCGGCGCCGTCCTCGAATACCGGCAGCGCCTCGCGAGGGTCCAGGACCTCGTAACCTCGGTGGCCGGCGGCGAGCTTGCCCGCGCGGGGGCAAACGAGGCGCTCCCTGCGCCGGCCACGCTCGACCGATGGCTCGGCTCGGCGGTTTCGCGCCGGCTCGCCGAAGCCGAGGAGGGGTGGCGGGGGCTCGACTTCCGGGCCGTGGCAAGCCCGCTCTACTTCTCGTTCCTTTCCGACCTGCGCTGGTACCTTCGGCGCGGCGGGCGCAACCTGCACCTGCTGAAGGAGGTCGCCGGCGCGTGGGTCACGGCGATGGGCCCCATCACGCCGCACCTTTCCGAGGAGCTCCACGCGGCGCTTGGAAGGCCCGGCTTCGCTTCCCTCGAGCCGCTGCCGAAATCCGACCCGGCGAAACGCGACTTGGCCGCCGAGGCCGTCGAAACCTACCTCGCGTCGGTCCTCGAGGACACGGGCAAAATCCGCCAGATTGCCGAGTCTTTCCAGCTCCAGGGCGATGTGGCCCAGGTCCTCGAGCGCGCGGCCGGCAGGACGATTCGCGGGGAGCTTGTGGGGCGCGATGCGCCGCTCGCACTCGGGGCGACCTGCGAGCGCGAGGCGCAGGTCTCCGGGGAAAAGGTCCCGGTCCTGTTTTCGAAGCCTGGCGAGCGGTTGGGGGTCCTGATCCAGGCCCGGCGCGCGGCATCGCCCGAAGACGTGGACAGGGCGGCCCGGCTCGTTTCCGGCAACGCCCTCACGAGCGCATGGGTCGTGGCGGCCGCCGGCGCGCCCCCTCTCGTCCGGGCGAGGGCCAAAGAGCTCGGCGTACTCCTCACAGGCCCACCGGAATTCGAACTCCTTGCCGCGGAAACCGGGGGCGGGCAGGCGCGCCGCGCCCCCAAGCGGATCGCCTTGGTGACCGCCGAGCCCTGGAAAGGGCTCGCCTTCGCACGCGTATTCGAGGACGCGCGCGCCCACGGCAAGCCTGACGCCGGGCGAGTGCTCAGGGCCCTTGCGGCCGATGCCGCGTTCAAGCCGCACATGAAGTCGGCGCCGAAAGTCGTGCAGGGCGCGGTCAGGGAGGCGGCCTCGTCCAAGCCCGCGGACCTCCAAGCGCGCGCGGCGGGGCTCAAGGACTTCGACGAGTACCGGGTCCTCAAGGAGAACGAGGCCTTCCTCGCCTCCGAGTTCGGCTGCCTTGTCGAAGTGATGAGCGCAGACAACCCCGAGGCGCGCTCTGAGAGGCTGCGGGGCAAGGCGGAGGCCGCAGCGCCCTTTCGCCCGGCGATCGCGATCGAATACTGATGGGGCCTACCCTTCGAACACGACGCCGCAGTGGGGGCAGGTCGTGTCCTCCTCGCGAACGATCCCGTGGCAGTTCGGGCACTCGTAGTGGACCTCTTCTTCCTCGGCCTTGGCGACCTCGCTCTCGAGCTCGCCGAAGAGGTCCTCGAGTTCGTCGCGCTCGGCCGCGGCGGGGGGCGCGGCGGCTGCGGGCGCTGGGGGCTTCGGCGGCGCGGCGGGCGGCGCGAGGGGCTTGGCCGGCGCGACGGGAGCGGGTGTGGGGGGCGCGGGCGCCGCGGGGATCTCGATTTCGCCCTCCTCTTCCTCCTCGACCTCGATGGACACGGCAGCGGGCGCTGGCTCCGCCTCCGGCTC
>DATEUP010000031.1:0-4344 GCA_035283065.1 Thermoplasmatota archaeon
GCGACCTTGTTTTCGCGCAGAACGTTGTGCGGGTACACGTTGATCTTGAGGTGGAAGGCCTTCTCACCCGTCTTCAGGAGGATGCGGCCGGCCGCCACGCGCGAGGCTTCGAGCGCGATGTGCCGCACCTGGCAGAGCTCCTCGGCGACAAGCTGGAGCTCCACGTCGAACTTGGCGTTCGCATCGCCCATGTTGAAGTGGGCGATCCGGTTCTGGGGGACGCCGCCCATGTACTCGCGCTGCGTGTAGGCTTGGCCGACGACGCGGCGGTACATGCGGCCGGGTTTTCGTCCCATGGTTCTTGCTCCTGCCGGGGGCGAGCTTTGCGGCGATGCGACGACCTATTCTTAAAGGTTGCCCGCGCACGCGGCGCGGTTCCGCAATGGCTGGCCGGCGTGCCGTGGAAACGGCCCTCAAAGAGCGGTTTCAAGCTCGTGGACGAATGCCTCGACTTCGTCCAGGCAGAGGTTCATCGCCGGCTCCAACGGGACCTCGCCGATGTAAAAGTAGGACCCGTGGAGCTTGTCGGCAAAGACCCGGAGGCGGTCGGCGAGGTCCCTTCGCCCGGACCCTTCCAGGAAATCGGTCCGCGCCCGGTGGGCAAGCGGCCCGGGCTCGGGGCCTTGGCCGTGCCGCCTCATCGCCGCATCGACGGCTTGGAGCGACGCGAGCCATGCCTTTTCGGCGGCCTCACGCACGTGCCGCATGTCCTTCGTCTTGTAGCCCGTGGCAGCCTCCTCGCGCGCAAGCTCGAGGAACGACAGGGCCATCCGCTGGAGTTCTCGGGGCATGTTGCTTGCGGCCACGGCGCATCCGTGTCCCCAGGCCCTTATGAAGTTTGCCTGAGGGAAATCGCCAGACTCTCATCCAAGTCACCCGAGCGGCGGCCCGCGCCCGCGCGCTTCAGCCGAGCGCCGCGCCGCATTGGGGACAGGCCGCCGCGCCCTGCGGCTCGGGCGCGTCGACCTTCGCGAAGCACTCGGCGCAGAACCAGTCGTCCTCGGTGACCGCCGCAGGGTCGATCCCCTGCTCTTGGAGGGCCGCGCGGAAGCGCTCGGCCTCGTGTTCGAGCGCCTCGTCCTTCGAGGGGTCGAGAACCCGATACGTGAGCCACAAGAAGGGGGCGACCCAAAGGAGGAAGATGAGGTCGCCGAGGTTCGCGTGGGTCCAGAGGAGCGCGGGCGAGCCGTAGTGCTCTCCGACCTCGACGATGATCACCATGCGGAGGAGGTTCGCAAGGTAGGCAAGCGCGATGCCGAGGCCAAGGAGCCCTGCGACGCGCGACGTGAGCCGCGGGTACTCCGTGAGGACAAGGGCGGCAAAGGCCGCCATGAAGATCCCCATTGAATAGAGGCCCGAGCAGGAGGTCGCAATGTAGACGGCCGCGGTTCGCCCCGTCGTGAGGTCCGGGTACCAGAGGATGTTGCTCACATAGGAATTCGGCGTGCCTAGCACGTTGAGGAGGAAGGAGAGCTGGGGCGTGAGGAACGCCGCCGTGTACTCGTCCACGCTCGCGTACGGGTCCTGCCCGAACCGGAGCGCGAGGAGCGGGACGCCGAACACGAGCGTGAGGGCGGCGAAGAAGAGGAGGAGGAAGTTGCGCTCGCGAAGGAGTGTGTCCGGGAAGAAGGGGAACGCGACCAGGACCGCGCCGAGGCCGAGCACCACGAAGTCCGTGGAGAGGAGCTCGGGGGAGGTCGTGAGGTACCTGTTGAAAAGGATGTCGAACGCGACGACGAGGGCGCCGAAAACCGGGAAGAACCTCGTCAGCCGGCCGCCGAGGGTCACGCGGTCGATGAGCGCGTCGCCGAGGGTGGGCCGCAAGGGCCGCGCTTCGGCGGCTTGGGCAAGGGTCTTTCGGGCGGGGC
The DNA here is from genome assembly GCA_035283065.1 of Thermoplasmatota archaeon. Lineage (GTDB taxonomy): Archaea > Thermoplasmatota > DTKX01 > DTKX01 > DATEUP01 > DATEUP01. Next base: position 1,869 of record DATEUP010000031.1, read on the forward strand.
GCGCCGGCCGCGCGAGGGAAGGCGCGACGAGCAGGAACGCCCCCGCGAGGATCATCCCCACGCCGCCCCAGAACACCGCGGGGTGCGCGAGCACGAGCTTGTTTGCGACGAGGATGAACGCGGTCCCCTGGAACGCGAGGACCGCGGCCGCCGCCTGGACGCGGCGCTGGCGGCCGCGCGAAGCGGTGATCCAAGCGGCCGTGCGCACGAGGGCCGCGCGCAGGCGTTCATGTAGGCTGGGCGTCAAGTCGGGGCTCCCCTTGGCGCCTTACGGATAAAACCTTGGCCGGATTGCGCGGAAGGCGCCCCAACGGGATGGGGTATTGCCGATGGGGGGCAGGACCCCCCGAAGGGGCGGCTATCGAAACGGCCTGGGTTTTTCCGACGGCTGCTTCGGCGATCGCGCAGCCAGGGGGAGTTTGTCGGTAAAGGCTCTCAATATCCAGGCGCGCGTCCGCTCATGAAGGTAGTGTTTGCTCGAGCCCCGGCCGCGGGCCCGTTCGCGCTTGAGCCAGCCTGAGCCTCGCGGAGGCCCCACAGGGGCGCGGGCTCTTTTCTTAGGCGCTGGCTCCCCCCATCGCCGTGTGCCGACATTTGGGCCAAAACACCTCGAATTCCCCGCGGGCAGAACGTTTATCTGAGGCTTGTCTATCTCCCGAAAAAGGGGGGTTCAAACTGCCCGCACAACTACAGCTTACGCACCGAGAGGCCGCGCTCCTTCGACGCACCCTGGAGTACGCCCTCGACAACTGCGCGCCCGACGACGAGCCCGTGATCGCCAATTTCATCGAGAGGATGGACGGCGACCGGGGGCTCGAGTTCGAGTACGAGGAATCCTCGGTGCTGCGGGACATCCTCCAGTTCGCCGCCGACACGGGGTCGGTCGGGAACAACACGACCTTCGACTCCCTGATCTCGAAGATCTGATACGGCGCCCCGGTTTATCCGTGGGCGCGGCCCTTCCCCCCTTGGGTGAGCCAAGGCCCTTGAAAGCCCCCTCGGCGCCGAGATCCGTAGGGGAGCGGGCACGCAGGGCGGTCGGAGCGCAGCAGGCGGACACCGCGCCTCACGACCGGCGGCGGCGGGCAGTCGGCTATGCGGCGGCAATCGGGGCCGCCGCCTTTGCCGGGCTCATCCCCGTCGTGGCGAAGCGCGACCTTGGCGGCGTCGAGCCCCTGCTCGTGGCCGGGCTCACGAACGGGTTTGCCGCCGCCGCGCTCGTGCCCTTCGTGCCGAGGCCCTCCTTCGCGCGCGCGGACTTGCGGCTCCTGGCGGTGATCGCGCTGCTCGGCGTCGTCGTCGCCCCCCTGCTCTACTTCACGGGGCTGCGCCACACGAGCGCGACGGAGGCCGCGATGCTCGTCAACGTCGAGACCGTCGGCACGCTCGTGTTTGCCGTCGTGCTCCTGCGGGAGAGGGCCGGCGCGCTCGAGATCGCCGCGGTCCTTGCAGTCGTGGGCGGGGCCGTGGTCCTCGTCACGGACCTCGGCGCGGGCGTCGACCTCGCGCACATCGGGGGCAATTTCCTCATCGTCATCGGCGCCGTGCTCTGGGCCCTCGACAACACCGTGTCGGCCGGGCTCGTGCGGCGGAACCGCCCGCTTGCGGTCGCCGCCTGGAAGAACGCGGTCGGTGCCTCCATCGTCCTTGCGCTCGCGGCGGCCGCCGGCGCCGACTTCCGCGCGCTCACGGAGCACTGGAGCAGTTTCGTGGCCGCCGGCGCCGTCGGAATCGGCGTCTCGCTCACGCTCTTCTACGTCTCGCTTAGACATATCGATGCGTACCGCACGTCGGCGATCTTCGGGCTCCAGGGGGTTTTCGGCGCGGCCGGCGGCTTCCTGCTGCTCGGCGAGAGGCTTTCGGTGGCCCAGCTGGGGGGAGCCGCGGTGATGGTGGCGGCCGTGTTCGCGCTCGCGCTCCTCCACCGGCCGCCGTCGGCCGGGGCGGGCGGGGACTCCGCGGCGGCAGCCGCAAGGGATTTGTGAAGGGTGATGCGTCGAGCCCCCAAGGGGGGGTCGGGCTGGCGAACGGGAACCGGCGCCTCGTCCTTGGAGCCCTCGTCGTCGTCGCGGTCGTGGCCGCCGTGCTTGTGGTCCGGATCGCGCCGCCGCGCCTTTCCGACACGCCCGGGTCGAACGCGCGCGACTTCGTCTCGGGCGCCTACCCGAAGCTCGTCGTCGAGGTCGATTGGGTGGACGAGGGCGGCACGAGCTACAAGCCGCCGCCGGCGGTCCTTGCGTTCCTTGAGCAGCGGATCGGCGAGCGCGCGACGAAGCCCGGGGGGGTTTCCGTGACCTTCGGGAACGCGATCGCGACAACGAAATCGTCTTTCAGCGCCGACGACCTGCGCGCGCTCGAAGGGACGCACCGCTCCGCCCGGACGGGGGGCGACACGGCGGCAATCTGGATCGTGTTCGCCAACCGGTACTCGGAAGGGGGGGCGGGGGGGAGCACGGTGATCGGGGTCGCCTACGCG